>DATIFC010000045.1:0-35142 GCA_035455445.1 Gaiellaceae bacterium
CGCGCCGACGAGGCGGGGATCCGGACGACCGTCGTCTCGACCGACCGCGACGCCTTCCAGCTCGTCAGCGACAACGTCGCCTTGATGATGACCCCGCGCGGCGTCTCCGACGTGCACGTCTACACGCCCGAGCGCGTCGAGCTGCGGCTGGGGATCAGGCCCGAGCAGGTGCCGGACTTCATCGGCCTCAAGGGCGACCCCTCGGACAACATCCCGGGGGTGCCGGGGATCGGCGACAAGACCGCCGGGCAGCTGATCGCCCAGTACGGGTCGCTCGAGGAGGTGCTCGACCACGTCGACGAGCTGACCCCCGCCCGCTCGAAGTCGATCCGGGAGCACGCCGAGCAGGCGCGGGGCGCGAAACAGCTCGCGACGATGCGCCGGGACCTCGAGCTCGACTGCGACCCCTCGGAGCTCGTCCTCTCGCCGCCGGACCGCTCGCAGCTGAAGGAGATGTTCAGGCGCTTCGAGTTCCGGAACCTGCTGAACCGGGTGGACGAGCTCGACGAGGCCCTGCCCGCAGCCGCCCTCACCCCCACCGGCGTGGAGGTGCCCTGGCGCGAGGAACCAAGTAACAGTCTGTTACTTGCTCCGGGGCCGCTGGGCATCGCCGCCGACGGGGGGCGGGTCGCCGTGGCGGCCGGGGAGGAGGTCGTCCTCTCGCCCCGGCCGGAGCGGATCGAGGGGGAGCTGATCGCCCACGACGCGAAGTCCCTGCGCCTCGAGGCCGCGGAGGACACGATGATCCTGGCGTACCTGATCGAGCCCGGCCGTGCCGAGTACGCGCTCGACGACCTCGCCGCCGAGTACGGGATCGAGCTCGTGCCGGTGCCGGAGGCGGAGGAGGAGACCGCGACCCTCGTCCGGCACGCGGCCGCGACGCTGCGCCTGCGCGAGCCGCTGCTCGAGCGCGTCCGCGAGCGCGGCGCGGAGCCGCTCTACCGCGAGATCGAGCTTCCCCTGACCGCGGTGCTGGCCGCCATGGAGGCCGCCGGCGTCAGGGTCGACACCTACCGCATGGGCGAGATCACCGCCCGCCTGGCCGACCGTGTGGAGGAGCTCGAGTCGAAGGCCCACGAGCTCGCCGGCGAGGAGTTCATGCTCGGCTCGACCCAGCAGGTCGCACGGATCCTCTTCGAGAAGCTCGGGCTCACCCCGGGGCGCAAGGGGAAGACGGGCTACTCGACCGACACGCGCGTGCTGCGCTCGATCCGCGGCGAGCACGAGATCGTGGGCGTGATCGAGGAGTGGCGCGAGTACTCGAAGCTGCTCAACACCTACCTCGGGCCGCTGCCGGCGCTGATCGGCGAGGACGGCCGCCTGCACACGACCTTCAACCAGACCGTCGCGGCGACGGGCCGCCTCTCGACCACGAGCCCGAACCTGCAGGCGATCCCGATCCGCACCGAGCTCGGGCGCGAGATCCGCTCGGCCTTCGTCGCCGAGCCCGGCCACACGCTCGTCTCGGCCGACTACTCCCAGGTCGAGCTGCGGATCCTCGCGCACGTCTCCGGCGAGCCGAAGCTGCGCGAGGCCTTCGAGGCCGGCGAGGACATCCACGCGGCCACCGCCGCCGAGGTGCTCGGCAAGGAGCGCTCGACGCTGACCAAGGACGAGCGCAACGTGGCCAAGATGGTCAACTTCGGGATCATCTACGGCATCTCGTCGTTCGGCCTCTCGGAGAACCTCGAGATCTCCCGGGAGGAGGCGCAGGCCTACATCGACGCCTACCTCGCCCGCTTCCCCCACGTGCAGGACTTCATCCAGCGGACGATCGAGCAGGCGACACGGGACGGCTACGTCACGACGCTGCTCGGCCGCCGCCGCCCGGTGCCCGAGATCCGCGCCTCGAACCGCCAGACGCGCTCGCTCGGCGAGCGGCTCGCGGTCAACTCCGTGATGCAGGGCACGGCGGCCGACGTGATCAAGAAGGCGATGGTCGCGATCCACCGGCGGCTCCGTGACGAGGGGCGCGGCGCGCGCCTCGTGCTGCAGGTGCACGACGAGCTGCTGCTCGAGGTGCCGGAGGCCGAGGTGAGCGCCGTGAAGGAGCTCGTCCGCGCGGAGATGTGCGGCGCCTACCCGCTCGACCCGCCGCTCGAGGTCGACGTCGGCGCCGGCGACGACTGGAACGACGCCAAGCGGTGACGCTATTGCTGGCGCAGCGTGGGAAGCGTGTTCAGGCCTGGCGGGAGCGGCCGGAGCGCGTGGGCGAGCGCGACCGCATTCTTCGCCGTCAGAGGGAATCGCAAGTCTGTCGCGACTCGCAGCACTAGCCCCCCGCGGCTCAGGCGCGCGAGCGTCATCCCCGTTCGCTCGACCGAGCCCGGGCGCGGGCCCTGCTTCTGGAAGTACGGCCGGGATCGGCCCAGCTCCTCGATCCCGATGATCGGGCCATCGCCGTAGTAGAAGCGCACGAACGGCATCGGTCGCGCCGCCCGCCCGTCTCCCGGCAGCGGGCGATAGACGCCGGAGGTGACGGAGCGGAGGGCGTACCCGCGGAAGCGCGGGCCGAGCCACAGTGGCGGCCTGCCCAGCGTCGGGCGCGCCGCCGGGAATCCGTACCCATACACGAGCCCGGACCACGGGTCGAAGTCCGCGTGGGGTGTCACCGGGACCGACCGTCGAGACGTTATGACGAAATGAACGCCCGTCGCTGCCAGGTCGGGCCCCTGCGAGACGACCAGCGCTCCGGCGAGCCGCCCGCGGTGGAACGACTGCGCCACGAGGATGCGGCGTGTCTTCGGGTCGAGGCCGAGTCGCGAGACGGATACGTTCGCGGGCGTGCGCAAGCCCTCTCGCGGCTCGAGCCAGACCACGTCGTGTCCCCGGAACGAGCCTCGCCCTGCTTCCCGGTACCCCGCTGGGGGCAACGGGTACGGCTCGAGGTACCTCAGCGGGAAATCGGCGCCGCACGGGAGCCGCTCGGGCGACGGCGTACACCTGCCCGACAGCTCGCTCTTGACGCGCCCGTCGATGCGAAAGACGTCTCGCCAGAGCCCGGTCTTCCGGTCGTACCAGATCTCTTCGGCGGTCTTCGCCGGACGGTCCAGGCCCGTGGCAACGTCGGTGCTTCGCCAGGCACCCGTGTCGTACCTGAGGACTGCGTGGGCAACCGGCCCCTGTGCTTTGACGATGGTGAATCCCGGCGGAGCCTTCGAGCCCGGTCCGCTACCCGCCGAGGCAAGGATCGCCCACACGGACACGGCGACAACCGCCGCGACCGCTGCGGCGAGGTAGGCGTGGCGCCGCCGGCGGGCGCGCCGCCGAGCTTCCTCGATCACGGCGTTCAGGCGAGCCGGTGGGGCGAGTGTCACGGTCATCCCGGTATGAAGCTATTATTCCTAGCACCATTCTGCGCGTCAACGTCGACCGGAACGCAGGCCCCGACCTCCACGAGCAGGTCGCGGCCGAGATCCGCCGCGCGATCGCGGACGGCGAGGCCCGGCCCGGCGAGCGTCTGCCGCCGGCCCGCGACCTCGCCGCGGTGCTCGGCGTCAACCGCAACACGGTGCTCCGGGCGCTCCGGCAGCTTCGCGACGAGGGGCTGCTCGACTTCCGCCGCGGCCGGGGCGTCACCGTCAGCGGCACGCCGCCGCAGGGTGCGGTCCACGCGCGGGCGCGCGAGCTCGTCGACCTCGCCCGCCGCCACGGCTACCGGCGCGACGAGCTGATCAGGCTGATCGAGAGCCTCTCCTAGCGAGAGCGTCGGTCGGCCGCGTCGACCGTCGGCGGGCGCAGCGCGACGACGGTGGCCTGCAGGCCGCGGCGGTCGAGCGCCCGGACGAGCGCCTCGACGCAATCGGGGTCGAACTGGGCGCCCGCCCCGTCGGAGAGCTCGCGGCGCGCCTCGGCCTCCTCGAGCGCCTTGCGGTATGGCCGGTCCTCCGTCATCGCACGGTAGGCGTCGCAGACCGCGACGATCCGCGCCCCGAGCGGGATCGCCCGTCCGGCGAGCCCGTCGGGGTAGCCAGAGCCGTCCCAGCGCTCGTGGTGGTGGCGCACGATCGGCAGGATCGCCTCCAGCGACCGGATCGGGCGGAGGATCCGCTCGCCGACCTCCGGGTGCGTCCGCATCACCTCCCATTCCTCGCCGGTCAGCGGCCCGGGCTTGTTCAGGATCGCCTCCGGGACGCGGACCTTGCCGATGTCGTGCAGCACCGCTCCGAGCTCGACGTTGCGCACCGCCTCGAGCTCGAGGTCGAGCTCTGCTGCGACGGCAACCGCGAGGCGGACGACCTCCTCGGTGTGCTCGCTCGTGACGGCGTCCTTGGCCTCGAGCGCGTTCGAGAGCGAGGCGAGCGTCTCCCGGTAGAGGCGCTCGGCGTGCTCCTCGTGGCCGAACGCCGCGAGCAGGCCGCCGATCTGGGCGGCCGCGAGCTCCGCGAGGTGGCGCTCCAGCGCGGGAAAGCCGCGCGGGCGCGAGTCGTAGACCTCGATCAGCCCCCAGGTGCGGCCGGCGACGACGAGCGGGACGAGCAGCACGGCCTGCATCTGCATCTCGCGGAGCACGAAGAGCTCCGCGGGGTCGGCGCCGGCGTCCCCGGCCGAGATCGAGCTCGGCAGCCGCGACTCGAGCACCGCGGCGGTCGCGGGGTAGTCGGCGAGGTAGTAGCTCAGCCCGCGTGCCACCTGGCTGCGCTCGGAGCGCGCGTGGTCGGCCACCTCGCGCAGGAGGCCGCCCTCGAGCTGCGAGATCAGGCAGGCCTCGGCGTCGAGCAGCGACGTCAGCTCGCGGCTCGCGACCCGCAGCATCCGCTGCGAGACCTGCTCGGCCGCGATCGCGCGGGAGAGCGAGACCAGGCGCGAGAGGCGCTCGGAGCCGGTCACGAGCCCGGCCGGCTGCGCGGCGCCGATCGGCTCGGCGCTCATCGGGCAGCCTCACGAGCGGTTCGTTGGACCGAGCTATGACGTGCAATCCGAGATCTCCAGCCAACCCGAACGCGTAGCGTGCTCACGCCGCGACCTCGACCCGTGTCCCGGAGCGCTTCGCCGTGTACATCGCCTCGTCGGCAACCCGCAGCAGCGCCTCGGGCTCCTCCGCGCCGGCGCTGGGGGCGATGCCGAAGCTCGCGCTGAGGGTGCGCACGAGCGGGTCGATGTTGGTTCCGATCGCGGCGACGATCCGCGCGACGACGTCTCGCGCCTCCGGCTCGCCCGCGTCGCGGAGCAGCAGGGCGAACTCGTCGCCGCCGACCCGAAAGGCGTCGTCGCCGCTGCGGACGAGCTCGACGAGAAGCGACGCGAAGCGCGCCAGCACGCGGTCGCCGGTCGCGTGGCCGTGGCCGTCGTTCACGTCCTTGAAGTTGTCCACGTCCAGGAAGACCAGGGCGACTGGGCGGTTCCGGTCGGTTGCGGCCGCAAGCTCGCGCAGCAGCGCGCGGCGGTTGAGCAGCCGCGTCAGCGGGTCGTGGTCGGCGAGGAACCGGGTCTCCTCGAGCTGGGTCGCGACCGCGAGCGCCTCCATGGCGTGGTTGGCGAAGATGCGCAGCGCCTGCAGCACGTGCTCGCTCGGGAGCAGGCGCGAGTGCGGCTCGTCCGCCCAGAGCACGCCGCGCACGGCGCCGCCCGCGTCGCGCAGGGGGACGACGAGCCAGTGGTGGTCCCACGCGTGCGGGCCGCGGCCGTTCATGGTCGACCGGTAGACGACCTGCGCCGCCTCGACCCGCCGGGCGGCCTCGTCCCGCGGGACGAGATAGCAGCCGGCGATCTCGAACTGCGGCTCGAACAGCCGGGAGATCGGCTCCAGCTCGAGCACGGCGGTCGCGGCGACCTCGGCCTCGTCGAGCCCGGCGGCAGCCGCCGGCCGCAGCCTGCCGGCAGCGTCGACGAGCTGGATCAGGACCTTGTCGAAGCCGAGCGCCTCGGAGACCGCCTCGCACACCGATGTCAGCATCGCCTCGGTGGACATCGTCTGCGGCAGCTGCGAGGTCACGTGCAGCAGCTGCTCGAGCCCCGCCTGGTGGCGCTGGGAGCGGGCGCGCTCCTGCGCCGCCTCGAGCGCGAGCGCCGCGTGCGAGGCCAGCGCCGCGGCGGTCGCGAGCTGCCCGTCGTCGGGGCGGCGCCCGTCGACGGGGTCGCCGAAGGACATGATCCCGACGATGCCGCCGTCGGAGTGCTCGAGCGGCACGAACAGCTCGTCGTTCGGATGCCAACCCTCCGGCCCCTCGACGGCGGGCTCGCCGGCGGGCACGAAGCGGTTGCCGTGGTCCTGGGACCAGTCGAAGGCGTCGTTCGGGATGAAGTACGCACCCGCGCGCGCGAAGCGGTCGTCGAGCAGCGGCGTCCAGCTGCCCCACTCGTAGACGGAGCCGAGCAGGGCCTCGCGCACCGAGTCGTTGCCGTGGACGGTCGCGACGTAGAAGTCGTCCCACTCCGGCCGGTAGACGTTCAGGACGACGGTCTGGAAGCCGAGCGTCTCGCCCACCACCCGTGCGATCGCGTCGAGCACGGAGTCGACGTCGGCGCCGCTGCGGACGGCCTTGGTGATCTCCAGCAGGGACCGCAGCGAGGAGGCGAAGTCGCGCGCGGCGACGCCCGCGCCCCGCGGGCGCGCCGGGTTCTCGTGGGCGTGGGTGTCAGTCATGGCCGCAGCTGGCGCTGTCGATACAGCATCGATTCTCGGGGCCCGGCCCACATCACCCGACCGGGGGACGCCGTCGCCTCGGGCCGAAGGCGCGAACCCAGGCCGGAAGCGGGGACGCGGCTATACTGACCGACTTCGCGATGGCGAGCGAAACCGTGAACAGAGAGGGCACGCAGCTCGACGACGCCTCCGTCTGGACGACGACGGAGGACGGCGAGCGCGTCCCGAACTACGAGGCCACCTTCCCCACGATCAACGAGGGCGAGGTCGTCCACGGCACGGTGGTCCGCGTCGACAAGGACGAGGTGCTCGTCGACATCGGCTACAAGTCGGAGGGCGTGATCCCGGTCGCCGAGCTCTCGATCAGGCGCTCGGTGAACCCGGCCGACGAGGTCAGCCTCGGCGACGAGATCGACGCGCTCGTGCTCACGAAGGAGGACGCCGAGGGACGGCTGATCCTCTCCAAGAAGCGCGCCCGCTTCGAGATGGCCTGGAAGGCGATCGAGCAGGCGGCCGAGTCCGAGGAGCCGGTCCTGGGGAAGGTGATCGAGGTCGTCAAGGGCGGCCTGATCCTCGACCTCGGCGTGCGCGGCTTCCTGCCCGCCTCGCTGGTCGACATCCGCCGCGTGCAGGACCTCGACGAGTTCCTCGGCCAGGAGCTGCGTGCCAAGGTGATCGAGCTCAACCGCTCGCGCAACAACGTCGTGCTCTCGCGCCGCGCCGTGCTCGAGGACGAGCGCAAGGAGATGCGCCAGGCGATCCTCGACCGGCTCAACCCCGGCGACGTCGTCGACGGCCAGATCTCGAACATCGTCGACTTCGGGGCCTTCGTCGACCTCGACGGGATGGACGGCCTGATCCACATCTCCGAGCTCTCGTGGTCGCACGTGAACCACCCGTCGGAGGTGCTCGAGATCGGCCAGGACGTGAAGGTGAAGGTGCTCGACATCGACCGCGAGCGCCAGCGGATCTCGCTCGGCCTCAAGCAGACGCAGTCCGACCCGTGGCAGCAGGTGCTCGAGACCCACCATGAGGGCGACGAGGTCGAAGGCAAGGTGACGAAGGTGGTCACCTTCGGCGCCTTCGTCGAGATCATGCCCGGCGTCGAGGGGCTCGTGCACATCTCCGAGCTCGCGCAGCATCACGTCGAGAATCCGCGCGAGGTGGTTTCCCAGGGCGATCTCGTGCGCGCGAAGATCATCGAGGTCGACTCCGAGCGGCGGCGCCTCTCGCTCTCGCTCAAGCGAGTGGAGGGAGGCGGTGTGCAGCAGCGCGTCGACGACTCCGAGGCCGTCGAGGGCACGCCCAACCTCGACCTCTCCGAGGAGGTCTTCCCGGAGACTCCCTCCGAGCCGTTCGCCGAGGCGGAGCAGCCCGAGGGCTCGGAGCCGGGGGAGGGCGCCGCGGCCGAGCCGGAGCCCGAGGTGCAGGAGGCCGCGCCGCAGGAGCCCGAGGCGCAGGAGCCCGAGGCGGCGGCAGAGGAGCCGGAGGCACAGCCCGAGCCCGCCGCCGAGGCCGAGCCTCCCGCCGAAGAGCCCGAGTAGCTTGGCCCGCCCGATCGCCGTCGCCATCACCGGCGGCATCGGAGCCGGGAAGAGCGAGGCGCTGGCCGCTTTTGCGCGCCACGGCGCGGCCACGATCTCGAGCGACGAGATCGTCCACCGCCTGCTGCGCGAGGACGAGGAGGTACGGCACGCCCTGCTCGAGCGCTTCGGCGACAGCGTGCTCGACGGCCGCGGCGAGGTCGACCGCGCCGCGATCGCGGAGATCGTGTTCGCGGACCGCGAGGCGCTGGAGTGGCTCGAGGGCCTGCTTCATCCGCGCGTGGTGCAGGAGTACATGGCCTGGCGCGAGCGGCTGGCGGAGCAGGACGATCCCCCGACGGTCTGCGCGACCGAGGTGCCGCTCCTGTACGAGGTCGGCGGGCAGGACCGTTTCGACGCCGTCGTGGTCGTCACGGCGCCGCCGGGGATGCGCGCCGCCCGGACCGAGGTCCCCGCGGAGGAGCGGGAGCCGCGCCTGCTGCCAGACTCGGTCAAGGTGGCCCAGGCCGACTTCGCCTACGTGAACGACGGCTCCCTCGAGGAGCTGGACGCGTTCGTGGAAGAGGTCTTACGGGAGCTGGATGGGTGATGAGGAGGCTGCTCGCGCTGCTCGTCGCGGGCGCCGCGCTCGGGGCCGCCTTTGCGTACGTGTACTCGACCGAGCCGGGGTGGTACGTGCGCCTCCGCTACCCGCTGCGCTACCAGGCGATCGTCCGCGGCCACGCGCGCAACTACAAGCTCGACCCGGCGCTGCTCGCCGGCGTGATCTACCAGGAGAGCAAGTTCCGCGCCCACGCGCGCTCGAGCTCGGGCGCGATCGGCCTGATGCAGCTGCTGCCGGACACTGCCAAGGGCATCGCAGTGCACACCGGCGGCTCGAAGTTCCGCGTCTCCGACCTCGACGACCCGGAGATCAACGTGCGCTACGGCTCCTGGTACCTGCGGCACCTGCTGGACAAGTACGGCGACGAGCGGACGGCGCTCGCGGCGTACAACGCCGGCCAGGAGAACGTCGACACCTGGCGGCGCGAGGGGAAGGGCATCGCCTTCGCGGAGACGCGGCACTACGTGAAGCGCGTCGAGCACCTGAAGGAGCTCTACCGGCGTGGATACCGGGATCAGCTGTATGGCAACGGTCGCGCCGGCGGAGCGGCCGCGACCTCCTCAACGGCATCGCGAGCGAGGCCGTCGTCGGGCTGATGCCGTAACTGACGCTTGACAGATGCCACAAGTGATGTCATAGTGACATCACAATGCAGCTACAGAGGTTCATCGACGCGCTCAAGGCCGACCTGACGGCGGTCGCGGAGCTCGGTGACGACGCCACGGCCGACGCGGCCGGGCGTCTCGTCGTCACGCTCCAGGCCTCGCTCGGCCTGCGCCTGCTCGACGCGCTCTCGGAAGCGGCGCTCGAGCTGAACGACAGGCTTCCCGGCGGCCACGTCGAGGTGCGGCTGACCGGCGGCGACCCCGAGCTCGTCTACGTCGGCGACGAGCCCGAGGCCCCCGTGGCGGCGGCCGACGAGGCCCACACCGCGCGCATCACGCTCCGCCTGCCCGAGGCCCTCAAGACCGAGGTGGAGAAGGCGGCGGCGCGGGAGGGCGTCTCCGTCAACACGTGGATCGTCAGGTCGCTCACGCGCACGAGCACGTCCGCTCCGGTGCAGCAGTCAGGCAACCGGCTCACGGGATACGCCCGTGGCTAGGAGGGGAGGAACGATGATGCGGTACTACCCGATCCCGTTCGGCTACGTCGAGGTCCGCGTCGACCGGCGCCCCCAGCGCCCGCCGCACGTGCCCGCGGGGAGGCGTCCGCGGTGAGGACCGAGACCTTTCCGACGCCCGGCGGCGTGCGGCTCGAGGTGCGGCTCGGCGGCGGAGAGGCTCGCTTCGAGACCGCCGACGTGCAGGAGACGACGGTCGTGCTCGAGCCGCTGCGCGACAACGACGCGAGCACGGCCGCCGTGGCGAACGCGCGCGTCGAGCTGCGCGGGCGGGGAGGCGGCCACGAGGTCGTCGTCGACGCGCGCGACCGCGGCCGGGGGATCTTCCGCAATGCCGAGGTGCTCGTCGCCGTCACCTGCCCCGAGGGCACGAGCGTGGAGGCGAAGTCCGGCTCCGCCGGCGTCAACGGCCGGGGCCGCTTCGGGTCGGTCGAGGTCGAGACGGGCTCCGGCGACGTCGAGTTCGGCGAGATCGACGGCGAGGCCCGCGTCAACGCGGCCAGCGGCGACGTCCAGCTCGGGCCTGTCGGCGGCGACGCACGCATCAACACCGCCTCCGGCGACGTGCAGCTGCGATCGGTCGCGGGCGAGGCCAAGATCAACACCGCCTCCGGCGACGTGATCATGCGCGAGGTCGCCGGCGAGCTGTCGGTCAACTCGGCCTCCGGCGACGTGCTCGTACGCCAGGCCGGCGACTCGGTCAGCGTCAACACCGCCTCCGGCGACCAGGAGATCGGCAGCGTCGCGCGCGGCAGTGTCAGCCTCAAGTCGGCCTCGGGCGACCTCAGGGTCGGGATCGCCGAGGGCTCGACGCTCTGGGTCGACGCCCGCTCGCGCAGTGGCGAGGTCCGTTCCGAGCTGCCGGTGAGCGACCTCCCGCCCGAGGGCGAGGGGCCGGCCGTCGAGCTTCGCGCCAACACGATGAGCGGCGACATCACGGTCGCCCGCGCATGAACCAGACCGGCTCAACCCTCGCCGCGCCTGCGTCGCGGCGGCTTCGGCTTCCCGCCGTACTCGGCGATCAAGAGTTCCGCCGCTTCTGGGCCGGGGAGACCGTCTCTCTCGTCGGCGACCAGATCACGCTGATCGCGCTGCCGCTCGTCGCTGTCCTCGCATTGGACGCCAGCGCCGCGCAGATGGGCTACCTGGGCGCCGCGTTGCTGATCCCGAACCTGCTCTTCGCGCTTCACGCGGGCGCGTGGGTCGACCGGCGCGGCCGCCGGAGGCACACCATGATCTTCACCGCCCTCGGACGCGCCGCGCTGATCGCGACCATCCCGCTCGCGTACTGGGTGGGGGCGCTCACGCTGACGCAGCTATATGTGGTCAGCTTTCTGATCGGCACGCTGAGCCTGCTCTTCTACGTTTCGTACAGCACGCTCTTCGTCTCGCTCGTGCCGCGGGAGCGCTACCTCGAGGCCAACGCGCTGCTCAACGGCAGCCGCGCGTTCTCCTTCGTCGCGGGGCCGAGCGTGGGCGGGCTGCTCGTGCAGGTCTTCTCGGCTCCCGGCGCGCTCGTCGCGGACGCGGTCTCGTTCCTCGTCTCCGCGTTCACGATGAGCTCGATCTCACCGGTGGAGCCGCCTACCGAGCAGGCGGAGCGCGGGCACCTGAAGGCCGGGATGGCGTACATCTGGCGGTCGCCGCTCGTGCGCTCCTCGTTGCTGGCGACGGCCACGATCAACTTCTTCAACTTCGTCTTCTGGGCGCTGTTCTTCCTGTACGCGACGCGCTCGCTCGGCGTGGGGCCCGGCGTGCTCGGGCTCGTGCTCGGGGCGGCGTCGGTCGGCGGTGTGATCGGCTCGATGGTGACCGGACGGATCAGCCGTCGAATCGGCGTCGGGCCCGCCTTCGTCCTCGGCTGCGTTCTCTTCCCGGCGCCGCTCGTGCTCGTCCCGCTGGCGGGCGGGTCCGAGTGGTCGATCCTCACGCTGCTCTTCCTGGCGGAGTTCGGCTCGGGCTTCGGCGTGATGATTCTCGACATCACCGCCGGCTCGATCAAGGCGGCGCTCGTGCCCGACCGGCTGCGCGCGCGCGTCTCCGGCGCGTACATGGTCGTCAACTACGGAGTTCGGCCGCTGGGCTCGCTGGTCGGGGGTGCGCTCGGGACCTGGATCGGGCTGCGGCCGACGCTCTGGATCGCGACGGTGGGCGCGCTTCTCGGCGTGCTCTGGCTGTTGCCCTCGCCGTACCTGCGCCTGCGGGAGCTGCCGGAGGCGGACGCGTGAGCCGCGGCGAGCTGCTCCGCGACCGGTCGATCGTCGCGCTGCTCGTGGCCGAGGTCGTCTCGACCACGGGTGCCCAGATGACCTGGCTCGCCCTGCCCTGGTTCGTGCTGGTGACGAGCGGCTCGGCCACCCATACGACGTTCGTCGTCGCGGCCGAGGTGATCGGGCTGGCGCTGCTCGGGCTCCCCGGCGGGCGGCTGCTCGGCCGGCTCGGCGCGCGCCGGACGATGATGCTCTGCGACGCCGCCCGCGCCCCGCTGATGTTCGTGATCCCGGTCCTGCACTGGACCGCGGGCGTCTCCTTCGCGCTCCTGCTCGCCGTCGCCTTCGCGCTCGGGTCGCTGGCCGCGCCCTACTTCGCGGCGCAGAAGGTGATCGTCCCGGAGCTGATCGGCGAGGACGAGCAGCGCGTGGGGGAGGCGAATGCGCTCTTCCAGGCCGCGAACCGCGTCACGATCCTCGCCGGGCCGGCGCTCGCGGGCCTGTTGATCGGGCTGATCGGGGCGACCTCGGTGCTCGTGATCGACGCGGCGACCTACGTCGTCTCGCTCGTCCTCGTCGGCGGGTTCGTGCCGCAGCGGCCGCCCGTCTCGCAGGACGAAGAGCACCGCAGCATCCGCGCGGGCCTTCGCTTCATCTCGCGCGACCGTCTGCTGCGGGTGTGGTGGCCGACGTTCGCGCTCGGCGACGCGGCCTGGACGGCGTTCTTCGTCGCCGTGCCCGTGCTCGTGCTCGACCGGTTCGGACACCACGCGTCGATCGCCGGGCTGCTGATCGCCTCCTTCGGGGTCGGGGCGCTGATCGGGAATGCGATCTCGTTCAGGTACCTGACGCGCCGGTTCGCCGGGCTCGCGGTGGTCGCGACGTTCGCGATGTTCCAGGCCCTGCCGCTGTGGTTCCTGTGGCTGCCGCTGCCCGCGGCCGCGCTCGCCGGGCTGATCCTGGCCTCCGGGATCGCGAACGGGCTCGTCAACCCGAGCCTGCACACGATCACCACCCTGCGCGTGCCGGCGCCGCTGCGGCCGAACGTGCTGACGACGGCGATGGTGGGCTGGGCGGTCGTCAACCCGCTCGGGCTCTTCATCACGGGCCCGGTGCTCGACGCTTTCGGGACGACGCCGGTGCTGGTCGGCTTCGCGGCCGTGCAGACCGCGATGATGGCCGTGGTCGTGACCTCGTCCGCACGCGAGCTCGGGCGGCAGGAGCTCGAGCCCGCGCCCGCAGGCTAGGAGCGCTCGTTCGCCTTGCCCGTGAGCGCGGTGAAGCCGGCCTGCAGGATGTCGTTCGCCGCCGCGGCGCCGAGCGACCAGGTCAGAAGCCGGCCGAAGCGCGGCGCGACGATCTGCGTCGCCGCGAGGCCCGCGGCGGCCCAGGTTCCGACGCAGCGCGTGCAGGTGACGAGCTCGCCGAGCGCCTGCTGCATCCCGCCCTCGTGCACCGGCTCCTCGTTCCGAGCGTCGGCCTCGCCCTCGACGAAGGGCGCCCGGATCGGCGAGGTGACACGGTCGTGCGTGAGCGTGCGAGCGGCCTTGAACGTGGCCGCGGCGAGCGCGGCGAAGTCGAGCACCGTCTGGCACTGAGGGTCGCGGTCGAGAAGCCTCGCGAGCGCGCCGGCGGTCGCGAGCAGCCCCGCGAACGAGCCTGCGATCGCCGCGTAGGCCTCGTAGGGCGGCCGTTCTCGTACCAAAACCATGCGGGTACCCTTGGCTGCGTGGCGGAGTTCAAAACCTCTCAGGCGTACCGGCCCACGGGAGACCAGCCGCAGGCGATCGCCGAGCTCTCGGCGGGCCTGCGGGAGGACGAGCGCTACCAGACCCTCCTGGGCGCCACCGGCACCGGCAAGACGGCGACGATGGCCTGGATCGTCGAGCAGGTGCAGCGCCCGACGCTGCTGATCGCCCACAACAAGACGCTCGCGGCCCAGCTCTGCAACGAGCTGCGGGAGTTCTTCCCCGACAACGCGGTCGAGTACTTCGTCTCGTACTACGACTACTACCAGCCAGAGGCGTACGTCCCGCAGGCCGACCTCTACATCGAGAAGGACTCCTCGCGGAACGACGACATCGACCGGCTGCGCCACGCGGCGACCGCCGCGCTGCTCTCCCGCCGCGACGTGATCATCGTCGCCTCGGTCTCGGCCATCTACGGCCTCGGCTCGCCCGAGGAGTACGAGAAGCGCGTCGTGCTGCTGGCCGTCGGCGAGGAGCACGACCGCGACCTCGCCCTGCGCAAGCTGATCGACATCCAGTACGCGCGCAACGACACGCTGCTCGGCCGTGGGCGCTTCCGGGTCAAGGGCGACGTCGTCGAGGTGCAGCCGGCCCACATGGAGTCGGCCTACCGCATCTCGTTCTTCGGCGACGAGGTCGAGCAGATCACGCACTTCGACCCGCTCACCGGCGAGGTCTACGCCAAGCTCGACCACCTCGCGCTCTTCCCGGCCACCCAGTACGTGACCTCGAAGCCGACGATCGAGCGCGCCGCCGAGCAGATCAGGCACGAGCTCGAGGAGCAGGTCAGGCAATTCGAGGCCGACGGGAAGATGCTGGAGGCACACCGCATCCGGCAGCGCACCGAGTACGACCTCGAGATGATGCAGGAGCTCGGCTTCTGCTCGGGGATCGAGAACTACTCGCGCCATCTCGACGGACGGCCGCCGGGCTCCGCGCCGCACACGCTGCTCGACTTCTTCCCGTCCGACTTCGTCGTCTTCGTGGACGAGTCGCACCAGACCGTGCCGCAGCTGGGCGGGATGTACGAGGGCGACCGCTCGCGCAAGGAGACGCTGGTCGAGCACGGCTTCCGGCTCCCCTCGGCGCTCGACAACCGGCCGCTGCGCTTCGACGAGTTCCTCGGCAAGGTGCCGCAGCTCGTGTTCGTCTCCGCGACGCCCGGGCCGTTCGAGCTGCGCCACTCGACGCGCGTCGCCGAGCAGCTGATCCGCCCGACCGGGATCGTCGACCCGGAGGTCGAGCTGCGCGCGACCAAGAACCAGATCGACGACCTGCTGAACGAGATCCGCCGACGCGAGGAGGTCGGCGAGCGGGTGCTCGTGACGACGCTGACGAAGAAGATGGCCGAGGACCTGACCGACTACCTGCTCGAGTCGGGCGTCAAGGCGCGCTACCTGCACTCGGAGGTCGACACGCTGGAGCGGATCCAGATCATCCGCGAGCTGCGGCTGGGCGAGTACGACGTGCTCGTCGGCGTCAACCTGCTGCGCGAGGGGCTCGACCTGCCCGAGGTCTCGCTGGTCGCGATCCTCGACGCCGACAAGGAGGGCTTCCTGCGCGGTCAGACCGCGCTGATCCAGACGATCGGGCGTGCGGCGCGGAACGTGAACGGCAAGGTGCTGATGTACGCCGACAAGCACACCGAGGCGATCAGGTACGCCCTCGACGAGACCGACCGACGCCGCGCCAAGCAGCTCGCGTACAACGAGGAGCACGGGATCACTCCGGAGTCGATCGTCAAGGGCGTCTCCGACATCGCCGAGTTCCTCGCGCTCGAGGCGCCGACGGTTCCGGGACGCAGGCGCAAGGGCCGCGCCGAGGTCGAGGGCATGGCGCCGGCCGAGCTGGAGAAGCTCGTCATCCAGCTCGAGGAGGAGATGTTCGCGGCGGCCGAGGAGCTGCGTTTCGAGTACGCGGCGAAGCTGCGCGACGAGATCAAGGACCTGCGCCGGGAGCTACAGGCCGCGGCCGAAGCCGAGGCGCCGGCGTAGCCACCCGCGCCGGGCGCGCTCTTCCTGTTCGCGCGCCTTCGCCTTGTGGTAGGCGACCCGTTCCTGTGCCATGCGCTGCGTCTCGTCGCGACGGGCGTGATCTTCAGGAGTCATCTTCTGGTACTTCCGCTTCGCCATCGTCGTCCTCCAGTCGCAGGCGAATGTCGCGGACGTCCTGCTGGATGTCGGCGAGCAGCCGCATGGTAGTCGTGGCGTCCTGATGCGAGAGCAGCGGCTCTATGCAGCGATCGTCACCGCCGCGCCGCAGTCCCGCAAGTGGCGTTTTCGGTCGAGCGCGCATAGCCTCCCAGCGTGCTCGGCGCGATCATCCAGGTCCTGATCTCCGGTTTCGTCATCGGCGCGCTCGCGCGCTGGGCGGTGCCGGGGCCCGACCCGATGTCGGTGCCGATGACGATCCTGCTCGGCGTCTTCGGCTCCTTCCTCGGCGGCGGGATCGCGGCCGCGATCTTCGGCGCCCAGCAGGACTCCGGCAGCATCTTCGCGATCCTGATCGGGTCGATCCTGGCCTCGATGCTCCTGCTGATCGGCTACCGCCGCTTCGTGCAGAAGCGGCCGATCACCGGGCCCGAGGCACAGCGCGCTCCCAGCGAGCGGGCGCACTTCGGCACGCTGCTCGGCGCGCCCGGCGGGCAGGCCGAGCGGCAGGACGACGTCGCCGAGCAGCTGCGCAAGCTGGAGGAGCTCCACCGCGACGGCGTCCTCACCGACGAGGAGTTCGAGGCCAAGAAGGCCGAGCTGCTCGCGCGTTCGTAGTCCGAGGTTTCGGTCCGGCTAACTCGGGGGACCACGGTGGGCATGCACTGGATATGGCTGATTCTCGTTGGTGCGCTCGTCGGTGCCCTCGGCCGCCTGCTCCACCCGGGGCGGGACCCGATGGGGTGGATCGTCACGATCCTGATCGGCATCGCATCGTTGGTGATCGCAGGTCTGATCTTCAGCGGGTTCTGGGAGTTCGTCATCGGCGTGATCGTCGCGATCGTGCTGGTCGCCCTCGTCGGCAGGTTCTTCGGCGAGCGTCGCGGCGGGCTCGCCGGCGCCTAGGCAGGCTCGGTACGCAACGGCTCACGGCCGCGCGGGAACCTCCGCGTGGCCGTGAGCCCCCAGTCGTCGGCGCGCCAGACGTAGGTCTGCACGAGGAGCGCGTCGCGGTCCGCCTCGTAGACGTGCAGGCCGCGGGCCTCGCCGCGGCGGTTCGGGCGCGGCTGCCCGAGACCGGGCGCGACCGAGACCGTCACGCCTCGCAGGCCGTCGCGCTCGACCTCGAACTCGTGCCGCTCGCTGACGGCTGCCTGGTGGATGTGCCCGGCCAGGATCAGCTCGGCGCCGGCGTCGACGAGGCCCGCGAGCACGCTCGAGCGCCGGGAGACCGGCCGCTTCCGCGAGCGCCAGGGCGCGCCGATCAGGTGGTGGTGGAGGCAAACGACGCGCAGCGCGCCCTCGGGCGCGCCGTCCAGCAGCTCGCCGGCGCGCGCGATCTGCGCGGGGCGGATGCGGCCCGACTGGTGGCGCCAGGGCCGCACCGAGTTCAGCCCGACGACGACGAGCCCCTTCGAGCGGAAGACTGGCTCTGCCGTCTCCCACTGGCGCTCGAACTCGGCCCACGGGCGCGTGAAGCGCGCGGGAAACGAATACGGGATGTCGTGGTTCCCTGGTACCACGAGCAGCGGCCGGCCGAGGCTGCGCAGGAGGGCCGCGGCACGCTCGTGCTCGCTCCTGCGGCCGCGGTGCGCCAGGTCTCCCGTCACGGCGATCAGCTCGGGTGAGACGCGCTCGACCAGCGGCGCCAGTCGGCTCTCGACGGCGCTTTCCTCCACGCTTCCGGCGTGCAGGTCGGAGAGGTGGAGGAGCCGCACGGCCAACGCCGAACCCACGCTATTACACTGAGTTCCGTGGCCGACGACTCGACCGAGATCTTCGACGACCTCTACCTCGGGTTGAGGGCGGGCGGCGCACTGCGCAAGCAGCGCCGGGGCGAGCCCCTGACCACCGCCGACCGCGAGGCGCTGGGCCGCTGGGAGCGGCTCTCCTCGTGGCGCAAGGCGGTCGCGATCGGCGCCTTCGGCCTGGGGACCTTCGGCCTTGGCTTCACCTTGGGTGGGCTCATCTTCGGCCGCTGGCGCAAGGCCTAGCCGCCCGGGGACTCCTTCGCGAAGAGGACGGTCGGAACCTCCTCCTCGGCGGGGTCCTTGTCGCGCACGATCACGTCCATCAGCGTCACGAGCACCGCGATGAACGGCGTCGCCAGCAGCACGTAGAAGGCGCCGAAGACCAGGCCGACGGCGGTCACGCCGATCAGCACGAGCAGCGGCGAGAGGCCGGTGACGTGGCCCATGACGCGCGGGATCACGACGTAGTCCTCGACCTGGCGCACGACGAGGACGGCGATGCCCGCCGCGAGGGCGACGTGCCACGAGACGGTGAGGCCGACCGCGACCGCCACGGCGCCGGCCGCGAGCGGCCCGATCACGGGCACGATCTCGACGATTCCCGCGAACATGCCGAGCAGCAGCCAGAACGGGACGCCGATCGCCCAGAAAGCGAGCGAGAGGACGGTCGCGACGAACGCGATCAGCAGCAGCTGGCCGCGCACGAAGGCGCCGAGCTTCGCGTCGATTAGCTCCCAGGTGTCACGGATCACGCGTCGCTTCCGCCGCGGCACGAGCGAGGTGACGAAGCCCATGGCTTTCTCGCGCTCGAAGATCCAGTAGGCCGCGGTCGCGAAGACGAAGAAGATCCCGACGACCACCTCGAGCGCCTTCGTCCCGACCGTCAGCGACAGGTGCACGACGTTCCCGGCGGACGGCAGCCTGCGCAGGCGCTTGTTCACGCCGGCGAAGAACTGGTGCTTGATGCCGGTGGAGTGCTTGGCCTTCTGGCTCAGCTCCTGGCGCGAGGTCGGTACCCCGCCGAGGGCCTGGTCGACCTGGTCGATCGCCCGCGGCACGACGAGCCAGAGCAGCAGCGCCAGCGCGCCGACCAGCGCGAGGTAGTGGAGGAGCACGCCGACCGTCCTCGGCACGCGCCACTCGGCGAGCCGATCGACCCCAGGGCGCATGGCCGCGGCGATGGTGATGCCCATGAAGGCGAGCGCGATCACGATCTTCGCCTGCCAGAGTGCGAGCGCGAACACGACCACGCCCACGGCGACGAGGGTCGCGACGAATGCGCGGCGGGCGGTGTCGGCCATCTCTCAGCGGGTTGTGGCCAGGTTGCGATGGTCGCAAACGCAGGACTGGAGCGGGATCCGCCGAACCCGGGCAGCGCGATGGTCCCCGACGACGAGCAGGTCTGCTTCGACGTACGCCGGCACGGCGTCTCGCTGGCGCGTCCGCTCGCGCAGGCGGCGCTGCTCGTGGTCTCCGGCGCGGTCCTGCTCGCGCTTCCCTGGCCGCTGCCGCTGCCGGGCGCGGCGCTCGTGGTGCTGGCGGCCGCCGTCTGCCTACGCGCGGTCTGGCGCTGGGAGCGGACGCACCTGGTCGTGACGACGCAGAAGGTCTGCGTCGTGGACGGCACCCTGCGCCGGCGCGCCTCCGCGGTACGCCTGCGTACGGTGGAGAACCTGCAGCTCGAGCAGAGCTTCCCGGGACGCCTGCTCGGGTACGGCACCCTCGTCGCCGGATCGCTCGAGATCGAGCACGTCCCGCACCCGCGCAGCGTCCTCCGGCTCATCGAGCGCCTGGCCGCCTGATGGCGGACGCGCCGCCGGTCGAGGTACGCGCGCTGACCAAGCGCTACGGCTCGACGATCGCGGTGGACGGCCTCAGCTTCGCGATCCCGCGCGGCCGGATCACGGGCTTCCTGGGCCCCAACGGCGCGGGGAAGACGACGACGCTGCGGGCTCTGCTCGGGCTCGTGCTGCCGACCACCGGCGAGGCCCGGATCGAGGGCTCGCGCTACCGCGAGCTCGCCGATCCGCTCGGGACCGTCGGCGCGGTGCTCGAGGCCGACAGCTTCCATCCCGGCCGCTCGGGCCGGAACCACCTGCGTGTGCTCGCGACGGCGGCCGGGGTGGCGCGCCCGCGGGTCGACGAGGTGCTCGAGGAGGTCGAGCTCTCCTCCGCGGCACGGCGCCGGGTGGGCGGCTACTCGCTCGGCATGCGGCAGCGGCTCAGCGTCGCGGGCGCGCTGCTGGGGCGGCCGCGGCTGCTCGTGCTGGACGAGCCGGCGAACGGGCTCGACCCGGAGGGCATCCGCTGGCTCCGCACCTTCCTGCGCGGCTTCGCCGCAGAGGGCGGCACGGTGCTGATCTCCAGCCACGTGCTCGCCGAGGTGGCGCAGGTCGCCGACGAGGTCGTGATCCTCCACCGCGGCCGGCTCGTGACCCAGGAGCCGCTCGCCGCGCTGACGGCCCGCTCGTCGGGCGGGAGCGTGGTGCGCAGCCCCGAGGCGGCGAGGCTCGGGGCGGAGCTGGCGCGGGCGGGAGTCGAGGCCACTCTCGTCGAGGACGGCGAGCTGCGCGTGACCGCGCCGGCCGAGCGCGTGGGCGAGGTCGCGGCCGCCGCCGGAATCGTGCTCCACGAGCTCCGCCCGCAGGGGGCGAGCCTCGAGGAGGTCTTCCTCGAGCTGACCGCCGGGGAGCCGGGGTGACGAGGCTCGCCCGCGCCGAGCTGCTGAAGCTCGTCACGACGCGGCTGCTGCTCTGGAACGGGCTCCTCCTGCTGGCGCTCGAGGTGCTCGTGATCACGCTCAACATCACGCAGGACTCGACCCTCGCGCTCGCGTCTCCGAGCAGGCAGCGCGAGATCGCCTCGATCGCCGCGGTCTCGGCGCTGGTCTCGCTGATCCTGGGGATCGTCTCGTCGGCCGGCGAGTACGGCCACGGCACGATCGCGCACACGCTGCTCGTGGCGCCGGTGCGGCCGCGGGTGGCGGCGGCGAAGCTGACCGCGAGCGCGCTCGCGGGCGCGGCGCTCGCGCTCGCCGCCGGCGCCTTCGCCTGGGGGTACGCCGCGCTGCTGCTCTCCGCCCGCTCGGTGCCCGTCCACCTCGGCTCAGGCGAGACGCTCCGCGTGCTCCCGGCGACGGTCCTGGCGGCCGCGATCACGGGCGCCATCGGCGTCGGCTTCGGCCTGCTGGTGCGGCGGCAGACCGGGGCGATCGTGATCGCGTTCGTGTGGCTGCTCGTCGTCGAGCCGCTGCTCGCGCTCGCCGGCATCCAGGAGTACGCGCCCGGGCACACGATCGCCTCGGTCGTCGAGGCCGGCACGCAGAGCGCGGACCTGCTGGGCTTCGGCGCCGGCCTGCTGCTCGCGCTCGGCTACGCGGCGGCGTTCGCCGTCGCGGGCGCGGTCGCCCTCGCGCGAACCGACGTCTCGTAGCGGCTTTCGGGGCCCCAAGCGAACACTTGTTCGTGTCCTGGTGCCCGGCTAGACTGGCGTGGTTATGGCCCAGGAAGAGCTGGTCGTCCACGGCGCGCGGGAGCACAACCTCAAGGACATCACCGTCCGCCTGCCGCGCCATGCGCTGATCTGCGTCACCGGCCTCTCCGGCTCCGGCAAGTCGAGCCTCGCCTTCGACACGATCTACGCCGAGGGCCAGCGACGGTACGTCGAGAGCCTCTCGGCCTACGCGCGCCAGTTCCTGCAGATGATGGAGAAGCCGGACGTCGACTCGATCGACGGGCTCAGCCCGGCGATCTCGATCGACCAGAAGACGACCTCGCGCAACCCGCGCTCGACGGTCGGCACCGTCACCGAGATCTACGACTACCTGCGCCTGCTGTACGCGCGCATCGGCAAGCCGCACTGCCCGGTCTGCGGGCGCCCGATCGCCGGCCAGAGCCAGGAGGCGATCGTCGACCAGATCCTGCAGCTTCCGGAGGGGACGAAGTTCACCGTCAACGCGCCCGTCGTCCGCGACCGCAAGGGCGAGTACAAGGACGTGCTCGAGGAGCTGCGGGCGGAGGGGTTCACGCGCGTGAAGGTCGACGGCGAGCAGCATCTACTCGAGGAGGAGATCGTCCTCGACAAGAAGTTCAAGCACACGATCGAGGTGGTCGTCGACCGGCTGGTGATGAAGGCCGACCTGCGGCAGCGGCTGGCGCAGTCGGTCGAGACCGCGGCGGAGCTGGCCGAGGGCCTCGTCGTGGTCGACGTGCTCGACGGCGAGCCGATGACCTTCAGCGAGAACTTCGCCTGCCCCGAGCACGGCGTCGGGCTGCCGGAGCTGGAGCCGCGCATCTTCTCGTTCAACTCGCCGCACGGCGCCTGCCCGCGCTGCACCGGCCTCGGCGCGCAGCAGGAGATCGACCCCGACCTGCTCGTCCCCGACCCGTCGCTCTCGATCGGCGAGGGGGCGCTCGTGCCGTGGTCGCTCGGCAACTCGAGCTTCTACGAGTCCGTCATCCAGGCGATCGCCGACCGCTACGAGATCGACCTCGAGGCGCCCTGGCAGGATCTCTCCGAGGAGCAGCAGAACCTCTTCCTGTTCGGCACGAACGGCGACAAGGTCTACGTCCAGTACCGCAACCGGATGGGCCGCCGCCGCTCGTACATGCTCGCCTTCGAAGGCATCGTCGCGAGCCTCGAGCGCCGCTACAAGGAGACCGACTCCAGCCAGCAGCGCGAGCGGATCGAGGAGTACATGAGCTTCCGCCCGTGCCCGGTGTGCGGCGGCGCGCGGCTGAAGCCCGAGGTGCTGGCCGTGACCGTGGGGGCGAAGAACATCCACGAGTTCACGCGCATGTCGGTGCAGCGGTCGATCGAGTTCGTGGACGGGCTCGAGCTCACCGAGACCGAGCAGCTGATCGGCGAGCGGATCCTGAAGGAGATCCGGGAGCGCCTGACCTTCCTCGAGAACGTAGGTGTCGGCTACCTGCAGCTCGACCGCGCGGCTGCGACGCTGAGCGGCGGCGAGGCGCAGCGGCTGCGGCTGGCGACCCAGATCGGCAGCCAGCTCGTCGGCGTGCTCTACATCCTCGACGAGCCGTCGATCGGGCTCCACCAGCGCGACAACGGCAAGCTGATCACGACCCTCGAGCGCCTGCGCGACCTCGGCAACACCGTGCTCGTGGTCGAGCACGACGAGCAGATGATGCGCTCGGCCGACCACCTCGTCGACATGGGGCCGGGTGCGGGCGAGCACGGCGGGCACGTCGTCGCCGAGGGGCCGGCGAAGGCGGTCGAGCGCAACCCGGAGTCGATCACCGGCCAGTTCCTCTCGCGCAAGCGCGAGATCGCGGTGCCGGAGCGGCGCGAGGAGGACGTCGGCGCCTTCCGCGTGCTCGGCGCGACGATGCACAACCTCAAGGCCATCGACGTCGAGTTCCCGGTCGGGAAGTTCGTCTGCGTCACGGGCGTCTCCGGCTCGGGCAAGTCGACGCTCGTGAACGAGATCGTCTACAAGGCGCTCGCGAACCGGCTGCACCGGATGCGGGTCAAGCCCGGCGACCACGAGGCGGTCGAGGGGATCGAGTGCTTCGACAAGGTGATCGACATCGACCAGTCGCCGATCGGCCGGACGCCGCGCTCGAACCCCGCGACCTACACCGACATCTTCACGCCGATCCGCGAGCTCTACTCGCTCACGCCGGAGGCGAAGGTGCGCGGCTACAAGCCCGGCCGCTTCTCCTTCAACGTGCGCGGCGGCCGCTGCGAGACGTGCAAGGGCGACGGGACGATCAAGATCGAGATGCACTTCCTGCCCGACGTCTACGTGCCGTGCGAGACCTGCGGCGGCAAGCGGTACAACCGCGAGACGCTCGAGGTGCGCTTCAAGGGCCGCTCGATCGCCGACGTGCTCGAGATGTCGGTCGAGGAGGCGTTGCGCTTCTTCGCCAAGATCCCGAAGCTGCGCCGGCGCCTGCAGACCCTGCACGACGTCGGCCTCGACTACGTGAAGCTCGGCCAGCCGGCGACGACGCTCTCCGGCGGCGAGGCACAGCGCGTGAAGCTCGCCAAGGAGCTCGGCAAGATCGCGACCGGGCGGACGCTCTACATCCTCGACGAGCCGACCACCGGCCTCCACTTCGCGGACATCGAGAAGCTGCTCGAGGTGCTGCAGCGGCTGGTCGACTCCGGCAACACCGTGCTCGTGATCGAGCACAACCTCGACGTGATCAAGCAGGCGGACTGGATCGTCGACCTCGGGCCCGAGGGCGGCGAGGCCGGCGGCGAGGTGATCGCGGCCGGCACGCCCGAGGACGTCGCGGCCGTCGAGGGCTCCGCGACGGGGCAGTTCCTGCGCCGGATCCTGCCCGCGCGCGAGCCCGCGGCCGCGTGAGCGCGCGCGCCGAGGCGGCCGCGGCGGACGAGCGCGTCTGGCTGCAGCGCGCCGTGCTCGTGCTCGTGCGGCCGCGCGAGGTGCTTGCGCTCATGCGCGACGACTCCGAGGCCGCGGCCCGCGCGCGCAGCGAGGCGGTGCTCGCGCTCGTCTGGCTCTCGGGGATCGCGTCGGTGCTCTGGACGCCGACCTACGGCCGCCTGCAGGACGACGTGGCGAACGACGCGCTGAACGTCGCCGTGATCGCCTTCATCGGCGGCGGCCTCTACGGCGCGGTCGTCTACTTCCTCGGCGGCCTCGTGCTGTACGCCCTCATGCGCGCCGCCGGCGGGATCACCTACCGCCAGGTGCGGCACGTGCTCGCGTTCGCCGCGGCGCCCCTGGCGCTGTCGCTCTTCGTCGTCTGGCCGGTGCGGCTCGCGGTCTACGGCGACGACGTCTTCAAGCGGGGCGGCGCCGACCACGGCGCGGGCAACGCCGCGTTCGTCGCGATCGAGCTCGTCTTCGTGGCCTGGGCGCTAACGCTGCTCGTGCTCGGCGTGCGCGCCCTGATGCGCCGCTAGCCGAGCCTCGAGCTGCTCGAGCTCCTCGTCCGGGATCGTGTACGTGTGCTGCTCCTCCGGGAAGCGGCCTGCGCGCACGTCGTCGACGTAGGCCTGGAGCGCGCGCCGTGCCTCGGCCCCGAGGTCGGCGTAGCGCTTGACGAAGCGCGGTGCCTTGCCCTCGTAGAGCCCGAGCAGGTCGTGCCAGACGAGCACCTGCCCGTCGCACGCGGCGCCGGCGCCGATCCCGATCGTCGGCACCTGCAGCGCCTCCGTCACGCGTGCGGCGACGGGGGCGGGGACGGCCTCGAGGACGATCGCGAAGCAGCCAGCCGCCTCGAGCGCGAGCGCGTCCTCGTAGAGCCGCTCGGCCTTGTCCGCGGTGCGCCCCTGCGCCCTGAAGCCGCCGAGCATCGTCGCCGACTGCGGCGTCAGGCCGACGTGGCCCATCACCGGCACCCCCGCGCCGACGATCGCCTGCACCCGCGAGAGCGTCGGCCCGGCGCCCTCGAGCTTGACCGCGTCCGCGCCTGCCTCCTTGACGAAGCGCACGGCGTTCGCGACGGCGACGGCGTCGGAGACCTGGAACGAGCCGAAGGGCATGTCCGCGACGACGAGCGGGCGTTTCGCCCCGCGCGTGACCGCGCGCGTCAGCATCAGCAGCTCCTCCATCGTGACGGGCACCGTCGACTCGTTGCCGAGCACGACCATCCCGGCCGAGTCGCCCACCAGGACGAGCTCGACCCCCGCCTCGTCGGCGATGCGGCCGCTCGGGAAATCGTAGGCCGTCACCATCGCGAGCCTCTGTCCGCGCCGCTTCAGCTCGCCGAGCTCGGTCAGGGGCAGCTTGCCATGGGTCCAGGACGCGTACTTGCTCACTGCGGGTCTCCTTCCAGGACGACGTTGTCGATCAGACGGGTCTTGCCGACGCGCACCGCGGCCGCGAGCACGCGGGGCTCGAAGTCGGCCTCCTCGAAGTAGTCGACCTCGAGGCCGTCGAGCAGGCTGCGATCGTGGGTCGCGAGGGCGCGCGGGAGAGCCAGGGCCCGCTCCCGCTCCTCGGGCGAGAGGTAGGCGTTGCGCGACGAGAGCGCGAGCCCGTCGGCGTCGCGCGCGGTGGGGACGACGCGGATCTCGACGGGGACGGCGAGGTCGCGCACCAGCCGGCGCACGACCGCGACCTGCTGGGCGTCCTTCTGGCCGAAGTAGGCGCGGCGCGGCCGCACGAGGTTGAACAGCTTCAGGCAGACCGTCGCGACGCCCCGGAAGTGGCCGGGGCGGTGCTCGCCCTCCAGGATCGAGCCGAGCCGCTGGACCTCGACCCAGGTCTCGAAGCCCGGCGGGTAGATCTCCTCCGCGGCCGGGACGAAGAGCACGTCGACGCCGGCCTCCTCGGCGAGCCGCTCGTCGCGCTCCTCGTCGCGCGGGTAGGTGGCGAGGTCCTCGTCCTCCGCGAACTGCGCCGGGTTGACGAAGAGGCTCGCGACGACCGTCTCGTTCTCCGCCCGCGCGGCCCGGAAGAGCGCGAGGTGGCCCTCGTGGAAGGCGCCCATCGTCGGGACGAGGCCGATCTCGCCCTCGCGCGGGAGCCCGGCCGCGGTGCGGACGACCCTCACGACGCCGTCGCCTCGGCGAGAACGTCGTAGAGCGGCTCCAGGTCCGGCCGCGCGCGGCGGATGGCCATGCGGTGCGCCTCGACCGTGGCCCAGTCGCCGCGCTCGATCGGGCCGGTCAGCTCGAAGCCGTTGTCGATCGTGCGGCGCATCAGCGGCTCGAGCGCCTCGGGCGGCGCGCCCGCCGCGGCGACGAGGCCGGCGGCGGCCTCGTGCAGCGTGACGAGGAAGTTCGACGCCATCGCCGCCCCTGCGTGGTAGAGCGGCCTGTCGGCGTCGTCGAGCTCGAACGGCTCCAGCCCGAGCGTGCGCGCCAGCTCGAGGGCCTGTCCCCGGGCCTCGTCCGTCTCGGCCGCGACGGCCGCCCACGCGCCGTCGAGCTGCTCCGGCCCCCGCGCGCGCGTGGACGTCTGCAGCGGGTGGAGCGAGAAGCGCCGCTCGTGTGGGTCGAGCGCCGAGAGCGGCGTCGCTCCCGAGACATGTGCAATCCAGCCCCGCCTGGGAGACAGTTCCTGGGCCACGTCCCGGATGGCCGCGTCCGGCACGCAGAGCAGCGTCAGCTCGGCCTCGTCCTCGCGCAGCTCGACGCCGCGCTCCCCGAGCCTCGCGGCCAGCGCCGAGCCGACGCGGCCGCGACCGATCACGTTGACGCTCTTGACCATCGAAAGCTCCAGTTCCGCAGGGGATACCGGGCGCGGGGAGTCTAGCCGTAGAGCCGCGTCTCGAGGGCTCGCCGCACCTCGGGCCAGTCGTCCGCGACCACGGCGTACCACGCCGAGTCGCGGCGCTCGCCGTCGCGGACGAGCATGTGGCGCCGGTGGACGCCCTCGAACTCCGCGGGCAGCGCGGCCAGCGCCCGTCGCGCGCGCTCGTTCTTCGCGTCGGTCTTGAACTCGACGCGCAGGCAGCCGACCTGCTCGAACGCGTGTCGCAGGAGCAGGTACTTCGCCTCCGCGTTGGCACCGGTGCTCCACGTGACCGGGCTCATCCACGTGTTCCCGATCTCGAGCCGGCGGTGCTCGGGCGCCAGGCTCATGTAGCTCGTCGAGCCGACCACCTCCCCCTCCCGCAGGACGGCGAACGGCTGCCGGTCGCCGGAGGGGCGGAGCGCGTCGGCGATCCACGTCTCGACGTCGCGCGTGACCATCCACCGCCAGATGCGCTCGTCGTCGGCGGCGCGCCGCAGCCCGTCGGCGTGCTCCTTCCCCAGCGGCTCCAGCGTGACCAGCCGGCCCTCCAGCCGCACGGCGAGACTTTCCCGCATCACTCGGGCATGATGAAGAAGACGTGGGCCGTCACCGGGGGGCCGAGAAATCCGAGCTGCTGCTGGCGGCTGCGCGGTACCTGAACGAGACGCTCGAGCTCGAGCGCGTGTACGACCGCTTCCGCGAGTTGCTCGCCGACGCGGTGCCGCACAACGGCGTGATCGTCTCGTCGTTCGACCCGGAGACCGGGCTGATCAGCTGCGACTACGCCTGGGTGGACGGCGGCAAGCTCGACCCCTCGATCCTGCCGCCGGTGCCGGTCAACCGTGAGGGCGGCGGCATGCAGAGCCGCGTGATCGTCAGCGGCGAGCCGCTGCTCGCCAACGACGTCCCCGAGCGGGTGAAGGATCCGGGCGGCGTCTACTACGACGTCGACCGCGAGGGGCGCATACGGAAGCTCCCGGACGAGGGGCCGCCGGGGGTGCAGTCGGCGATGATGCTCCCCGTCAGGCACGAGGGAGAGGTGGTGGGCGTGGTGCAGCTGATGCACGAGAGCCATGCCTACGACCGGGAGCAGCTCGAGCTCGCGGAAGGCCTGATCGGGCTGATGGCGGCGGCCGTGCGCAACGCCCGCCTGCACGAGCAGGCGCAGGCGGAGGCCGCCGCGCGCGCGACCGCGGAGACGATCGCCGCCGAGCGCGAGCGCGCCGCGCGCGTCCTGGAGGCCGTAGGCGACGGCGTCTTCTTCGTCGACGTCGAGGGCTCGCTGCTCTTCTGGAACCGCGCGGCGGAGCTCGTCAGCGGGCGCTCCCGCGACGACCTGATGGGCCACGGCCCCGGCGAGGTGTTCGCGGGCTGGGCGCGGATCGTCCGCGAGATCCCGGTGGCCGAGGGCTCGGAGCCGGCGCGCCCGGTGACGCTCCCGGTCGAGGTCGGGGGGCGCGAGCTGTGGCTCTCCTTCGTCGCCGTCCGCACCCAGGCGGGCGGGGTCGTCTACACCTTCCGCGACCTGACCGTCGAGCGCGGCCTCGAGGAGGCGAAGAGCGACTTCATCGCCACCGTCTCGCACGAGCTGCGCACGCCGATGACCGCCGTGCTCGGCGCGGCGAAGACGCTTCTGCGCGACGACATCGCGCTCTCGCCCGAGCGCCGCCAGCAGCTGCTCGAGATGATCGGCGCCCAGGGCACGCGGCTGACGCAGATCACCGAGGAGGTGCTGCTGGCGAACCGGCTCGACCGCGGCGACGTGCGCATAGACAGCGAGCGGGTCGACCTCGAGGAGCTCGTCAGGGACGCGGTCGAGACGATGCGCGAGCAGCTTCCCGACTCGGTCTCGCTCAGCGCCAGCACGTCGAACGGCGCGATCGTGCTCGGCGACGCCGACCGGATCGAGCAGGTGCTGGTGAACCTGATCGACAACGCCGTCAAGTACTCGCCCGACGGGGGCGGCGTGGTCGTGCGTACCGCGCCGTCGGCGGACGGTGTCCGCGTCGAGGTGAGCGACGAGGGAATGGGGATTGCCCCCGGCGAGCAGGACGCCGTCTTCGAGAAGTTCTACCGGGCCGATCCCCAGCACCGCGCCGTGCCGGGCGGGACCGGCCTGGGCCTCTACATCTGCCGCGAGCTGGTGCGGCGGATGGGCGGCACGATCGGCGTCCGTTCCCAGCCCGGCGAGGGCTCGACCTTCTACTTCGAGCTGCCGAGGCCCTGATCTGTCCGACACGTGGTCGAAGATGCGAACCCGTTGCTAGGGTCTGCTGACACGGTGCCGATCTACGAATACGTCTGCATGGAGTGCGAGTCGCACTTCGAGGAGCTCGTCCGCAACGGCGAGCAGCCGGACTGCCCGGACTGCTGCTCCTCGAACGTGCGCAAGCAGCTCTCGGTCTTCGCGACACACGGCCCCACCGAGCAGCCGACCTTCGGATCGTCCGGCGGCGGTTGCTGCGGAGGCTCGTGTGGCTGCGGCCACTGAGCAGCCGCTGGCCGAGCTCGAGGCGTTCGCGCGCCAGGTCGCGGGCTGCACGCGTTGCCGCCTTGCGCAGGGCCGGACGCAGGTCGTCTTCGGCGTGGGCGACCCGGACGCCGACCTGATGTTCGTCGGCGAGGCCCCGGGCTTCCACGAGGACAAGCAGGGTTACCCGTTCGTCGGTCAGGCGGGCAAGCTGCTCGACAAGCTGCTGGCGGGGATCGGGCTCGAGCGCGGGAACGTCTACATCGCGAACGTGCTCAAGTGCCGGCCGCCGGGGAACCGTGACCCGCAGCCGGACGAGATCCAGGCCTGCGAGGGCCACCTCTTCCGCCAGATCGAGCTGATCCGGCCCCGCGTGGTCGCGACGCTCGGCAACTTCGCGACGAAGCTGCTCTCGGGGAAGCCGACCGGGATCACGCGCGTGCATGGGGTGGAGCAGGACGTCACGCTCGGCGGCAGCCGCGTGCGGCTCTACCCGCTCTACCATCCGGCCGCGGCGCTGTACACGCCGGCGATGCTGCAGGTGCTCGAGCAGGACTTCGCGCGCCTGCCGGAGCTGCTCGGCCGGCCGGTCGAGGCGCCCGCGCCGCCCGAGCCGCTGCTCGCCTCGGTCGCGCCGCCCGAGCCGGCCGCGGTCCAGCTCGGCCTCTTCTAGCCCAGTGGAGGTTCGCTCCGCCTCGCCGGCGGAGACGGAGGCCGTCGCCGCCGCGCTCGCGCGGGAGCTGCGCGTCGGCGACGTGGTCACGGTCTCGGGCGAGCTCGGCAGCGGCAAGACGACCTTCGTCCGCGGCGCCTGCCGCGCCCTGGGCGTGACCGTGCCGGTGACCAGCCCGACCTTCACGATCGGCCACCGCTACCCCGCGAGCCCCGACGTCTCGCACCTAGACCTCTACCGCTTCCAGGGCTTCTCGGCCGCCGAGTGGGGCGACCTCGAGCCGTACTTCCAGGACGCGATCTGCTTCGTCGAGTGGCCGGAGGCGGCGGCCGCGGCCCTCCCGCCGGTCCGCGTGAAGGTACGTTTGTCACACGTGGACGCCACTCACAGAGTGATCTCGCTGGAAAGCGAGGAGTCGTCGTTGCTCGACCGCCTTCCCGGGGGTGCTGACACTCGCGTTTGACACCGCGACGAACGCGGCCACCGCCGCGCTCGTCCGGGACGGTGACGTGCTGGGAGAAGCAGTCTCCCGGGCGGTCCGGGTGCTCGAGGACGCCGACGCGTTGCTCCGCGCGAGCGGCGTGGCGCGCTCGGAGCTGACCGGGATCGTCGTCGGCACCGGGCCGGGCAGCTTCACGGGCCTGCGGCTCGGGCTCGCCGCGGCGCGCGGCCTCGCGCTCGCGCTCGAGCTTCCGGTGGCGGGGGTCTCGACCCTCGACGCCCTGGCGGCCGGCGCGCCGGGCGCGGTGCCCGTCGTCGATGCCGGCCGGCGCGAGGTCTTCACGCTGCGGGACGGCGAGCCCGTCGTGTGCGCCCCCCGGGACGTGCGGGGCGACCTCTGTGTCGGCGACGGCGCCCTGCGCTACCGCGAGGTGCTCGAGGAGCGTGGGGCGGAGGTGCCGCCGGACGACGACGAGCGCCACGTTCCGCGGGCGCGCTTCCACGCACGGCTGGCGCGGGACTTCGGGCCGGCCGACGCGGTCGAGCCGCTGTATCTGCGGATTCCGGACGCGGAGCGCAGCGGATGACCGAGGTCGAGCTCCGCCGCCTCGAGCTGCGCGACCTGAACGCGATCGAGGAGATCGAGCGCAGCTCCTACCCGACCCCGTGGTCGCGCTCGATGTTCGCGAGCGAGCTGGCCAAGCCGTCGTCGCTCTGCCTCGGCGCCTTCGAGCAGGAAACCGGGAAGCTGATCGGCTACCTGATCATCTCCCGCTACGTCGACGCGTGGCACGTGATGAACGTCGCCGTCGCGCCGCAGCGCCGCCGCCAGGGGATCGCCTCGCAGCTGCTGAACCGCCTCTTCGAGCTGACCGCAGGCCGCAGCCGCCGCGGCTACACGCTCGAGGTGCGCGTCTCGAACGCGGGCGCGATCAAGCTCTACGAGGAGCTCGGCTTCCGCCCGCGCGGCGTCCGCCGCGGCTACTACACGGACAACCGTGAGGACGCGCTGATCATGTGGAAGGACCCGATCGTCCGCGACGTCGTCGCGAACGACTAGCCGGCGCGGGGCGCGCACCCGGCGCGCCGACAAGTAACAGTCTGTTACTTGTCGTTCGCGGGGCTCGGCGTGAAGCCGGTTCGTGCCGCCCCCGATCTTGTAACAGTCTGGTACTTGTGATCCTCGGCATCGAGACTTCTTGCGACGAGACGGCCGCTGCGCTCGTCGAGGGCGGGCGAATTCGCTCGAACGTCGTCTCCTCGCAGGCCGACCTGCACGCGCGGTTCGGCGGCGTCGTGCCCGAGGTCGCCTCGCGGCGGCACCTCGAGCTGGTGCTGCCGGTGGTGCGCGAGACGCTCGCAGAGGCGGAGGCGTCGCTGGACGACGTCGACACCGTCGCGGTCACCCAGGGCCCCGGGCTCATCGGCGCCCTGCTCGTCGGGCTCTCGGCTGCAAAGGCGCTGGCGTGGGGGCGGGATCTGCCGCTCGCGCCCGTGAACCACCTGCACGGCCACGTCGCCTCGCTCTACCTCGAGCCCGACCCGCTGGAGCCGCCCTTCCTCTGCCTGCTCGCGAGCGGCGGCCACACGCTGCTCGTCGACGTGCCGGAGCACGGTGCCTTCCGGCGGCTCGGCACGACCCTCGACGACGCCGCCGGCGAGGCCTTCGACAAGGGCGCGCGCCTGCTCGGCCTCGGCTACCCGGGCGGCGCGGAGATCGACCGGCTGGCGCGCGAGGGCGACCCCGACGCCTACGACTTCCCGGTCGCGCGAGTTCCCGGCCTCGACTTCTCGTTCTCTGGCGTCAAGACCGCCCTGCTCTACGCGGTGCGCGACCTCGGCGACGGGCTCGCCGAGCGGCGCGCCGACCTGGCGGCGAGCTACCAGCGGGCGATCGTGACGGCCCTCGTGCGGCGAACCGAGGAGGCGGCGGCGCGCACCGGCGCCGAGCGGGTCGCCGTCGTGGGCGGCGTGGCCGCGAACTCGGAGCTGCGCGCCTCGCTGCCGGATGCGAACGCGCCGCCGCTCGCGCTGTGCACGGACAACGCGGCGATGATCGCGTCCGCCGCGAGGTACGTCGAGGCGATCCCGCCGCCCGGCTATCTTGCGCTCGATGCCTACGCGTCGGCTCTCTGAGGCGGCCCTCGTCATCCTGGCGCTGGCCGTGACGGCGCTCGCGGTCGGCTTCGGGGTCAGCGGCACGAAGGGGCGCTCGCTCGTCTCCGAGGCGTCGTCCTGGCGCGGGCTCGTCGGCGGCGGCCATCCGGCGGTCGAGGTCGGCCAGCGCGTGCTGGTCGTCCTGCGCTCCCCCTCGATGGCGCAGCGCGTGGCGATGAACGGCGGCGTCGCCTCCCAGCAGAAGGAGCGCACCTGGACGCGCTCGGCGCTCGCCGCACAGCGGCAGCTGCTCAGCGAGCTCAGCACGCGCGGGATCCGGCCGCAAGTCCAGTTCAGCTACTCGCGCGTCCTGAACGGCTTCTCGGCGCCGCTCGACGCGCGCGCGATCGCCGTGCTCGAGCGGCGGCCGGAGGTGGCGGGCGTGTACCCGGTGCGGGTCGCGTACCCGGCCTCGGTCTCGTCCGAGCTGCTCGGGGCGAAGGGCGTCGCGCGCGGGCCGAGCAGCCTTCCCGCGCTGCGGCTGCCGGGCTACGACGGGCGCGGTGTGACGATCGCGCTGCTCGACACGGGCGTCGACAGCGCGCAGCCCTCCCTGCGCGGCCGCATCCTTCCCGGGGTCGACGTCGTCGGCGGCGACCCGGAAGTGAAGGCGGCTGCCGACCCCGGCGGGTCGGGGCGGCTCGAGCGGCACGGCACCGAGATGGCGGGGATCCTCGTCGGAGCCGGCGGCCCGGCCGGCGCGACGGGGGTGGCGACGGGCGCGTCGGTGCTGCCGATCCGGGTCGCAGGCTGGCAACAGGACGAGACCGGCGGCTGGGCGGTCTACGCGCGCACCGACCAGCTCATCGCAGGGCTCGAGCGCGCGGTCGACCCGAACCTCGACGGCGACGCCCACGACGCGGCCCGGATCGCGCTCGTGGGCGCGGCGGTCTCCTACGGCGCCTTCGCGGACTCGCCCGAAGCACGCGCGATCAAGGGCGCGCTCCAGCTCGACACGCTCGTGGTCGCGCCCGTCGGCAACGACGGCCCGGCCGGCCCCGGCTACGGGAGCGTCTCGAGCCCGGGCGGCGCGCCCGCCGCGCTGTCCGCGGGCGCGGCCGACCTGCGTACGGGCGCCGAGGAGGTGCCGGTCGCGGTGCGCGCCGGCCTCGACCTCGTGCTCGACCGTCCGTTGCCCCTTGCGGGGGCGGTCGTCTCCACCAGGCCGCAGGAGCTCGAGCTCGCCGCGCCGCGCCACGGCGCCGGCCCGACGATCGAGCGCTTCTTCGACACGCACGGCCACAGCCTCGTTGCCGGGCGCGCCGCGCTCGTGCACGGCGGCGGCGACCCGCAGCTCGCGATCGAGGAGGCCGCGCAGGCGGGGGCGACCGCCGTGGTCGTCTACGGGACCCAGCTGCCGGCAGGCGGCCTGGGGCTCGACGAGGCCGTCGACGTGCCGGTGGTGAGCGTGCCGCTGGGGGTGGCGCAGGTCGCGCTCGACGCGATCGCAAAGGGCGAGCGGCCGACAGTCTCGATCGGGACGCCCTCGGTCGTAGGCAACGGCAACGACGGCGCGATCGCGCCCTTCTCCTCGCGCGGGCTCGCCTTCGACGGGCGGGTCAAGCCGGACCTCGCGGCGCCGGGCGTCGCGCTCGCAACCTCGGAGCCCGGTGCCAACGAGGACGACACGCCGCGCTTCGGCACGGTGAACGGGTCGAGCCCCGCCGCGGCGGTCGTCGCGGGGGCGGCGGCGGTGCTGGCCCAGGCGCGGCCCGGCCTGCGGGCGCTCGACCTCAAGAGCCTGCTCACCGGAACGGCGCGCTCGATCCACGACACGAGCGTGACGGCGCAGGGCGCCGGCCTCGTCGACCTCGGCGCCGCCGCGGCCGGCGAGATCAGCGTCGACCCGGTCACCCTCGCCTTCGGCCGCGCGCAGGGGGACGGCTGGCACGCGGCGCAGGCCGTGACGATCAGCAGCGTCTCGACGCGCGGCCTGCTCGTGCGCGTGCGCAGCGCGGGGAACGGCGGGCTCGTGATCACGCCGAAGCCGCGCTGGGTGCGCCTGAAGCCGGGCGGCCATGCCACCGTGACGCTCCGAGCCCGGCTGAACGGCGCGCCCCCGCCGGGCGGCTCGGCCGAGGGCACCGTCCTGCTCGTCGCGCGCGGGGCCGGCCCACTGAAGATCCCGTGGGCGATCACGTACGGGCGCCCGCCGCGGAGCCTGATCTCGGCCGTGGCCCTCTCGGCGGGGACGTTCAAGCCCTCGGACACGACTCCGGCGGTGCTCTCGCTCCAGGCCGGCCTCGTGCTCGCGGGCCCGGACGGCGCGCAGGTGCACCCGGTCTCGAGGCTCGACGTCGAGCTCTGGCGCGGCAAGCGGCGGCTCGGCCTGCTCGCCCGGCTGCGCGACCTGCTGCCGGGCCGGGTGGCGATCGGCCTGACCGGGCGCGCCCCCACCGGGACCGTCCTCGGGCCCGGCCGCTACCGGGTACGGCTGGTCGCGCTCCCGACGAGCGACGGGCCGCCGACGAGCCGGACGATCGCGTTTCGCATCAAGTAGCGTCCTATAC
>DATIFC010000046.1:0-10039 GCA_035455445.1 Gaiellaceae bacterium
GGGGTAGTCGGCGTCGGGCTCCTCGGCCGGCGGCAGGTACTCGACCGGGTGGAAGAGCCCGAGCCCGCGGGCGGGGTCACCCTCGTGCAGGAACGGCGTGCCCGGGTGATCCCGGTCGGGGCACGGCCACTGCAGCCCGACCTGCTCGAGCCGGTCGTAGCGGATACCCGACCAGAGCGGGGAGAGGTCGGCGAACTCGTTCCACACGTCCTCGGCCGAGTCGTAGTCGGGCCACGAGACGCCGAGGGCGCGGGCGAGGTCGGCGGTGATGCGCCAGTCGGGCCGCGCCTCGCCGGGCGCGGCGACCGCCGTCCGCACGCGCTGGACGCGGCGCTCGGTGTTCGTGAAGGTGCCGTCCTTCTCGGCGAAGCTCGCGGCGGGGAAGACGACGTCGGCGTAGCGTTGTGCCGTCTCGTGCAGGAACAGGTCCTGCACGACGAGGAACTCGAGCTGCCCGAGCGCCCGGTCGACCTCGTTCGCGTTCGGGTCGGTGTGCGCCGGGTCCTCGCCGACGAGGTAGAGCGCCCGCACGCGCCCCTCGAGCATCCCGGCCACCATCTGGTCGAGCCGCAGGCCGGGCGTCTCCGGCATCTCGGCGCCCCAGGCCTCCGAGAACTTGCGCAGCGTCTCCGGGTCGTCGGCCGCCTGGTAGCCGGGGAAGTACGAGGGATTCGCGCCGGCGTCGACGCCGCCCTGGACGTTGTTCTGGCCGCGCAGCGCGTTCAGGCCGGTGGATCGGTAGCCGAGGTGGCCCGTCGCGAGCACGAGGTTGGCGAGCGCCCAGACGTTGTCCACCGCGGTCACGTGCTCGGTGATCCCGAGCGTGTAGAAGATCGCCGCGTGCCGCTCGGCCGCGTACTCGCGCGCGGTGGCGCGGATGTCCTCGGCGGGGACGCCCGTGACGCGCTCGGCCTCCTCCGGCGTGTAGCGGGCGACCACCTCCCGCGCGGCCTCGAAGCCCTCGGTGTGCGCCTCGATGTACTCCCGGTTCTCGAGCCCCTCCTCGAGGATCACGTGCAGGAGCGCGTTCAGGAGCCAGACGTCGGTGCCCGGCCGCAGCTGCAAGTGCCGCTTCGCGATCTTCGTCAGCCAGATCCGCCGCGGGTCGGCGACGACGAGCGTGGCGCCGTCGCGAACCGCCTTCTTCATCTTCAGCGCCACGATCGGGTGCGCCTCGGTCGTGTTCGACCCGATCACGAACAGGAAGCGCGCGCCCTCGATCTCCGGGATCGAGTTGGTGCTTGCGCCTCTGCCGAACGACCTGACCAGGCCGTAGAGGGTCGGAGCGTGTCAGGTCGACTCGCAGGAGTGGACGGAGTTCACCTCCAGCGCCGTCCGCGCCAGCTTCTGGACGAGGTAGTTCTCCTCCATGGTCAGCCGCGCCGAGGAGAGCACGCCGACGGCCTGCGCGCCGTGGCGTCCCTTGACACCGTTCAGGCCGGCCGCGGCGGCCGCGAGCGCGTCGTCCCAGCTCGCTGCGTGGAGCTCGCCGTCCTCGCCGCGCACGAGCGGCGTCGTCAGCCGGTCGGGGTGGTGCACGAACTGGAACGCGAAGCGCCCCTTGACGCAGAGGTCGCCGCTGTTCGGCACGTAGCTCGGATCCGAGGTCACCTTGACGATCCGGCCGGTCTCGGGGTCGACGTTCAGGTCGAGCTGGCAGCCGACGCCGCAGTAGCCGCAGGTGGTCTTGACCTTGCGCAGCTGCCGCTCGGGGACGGCGTTCGAGCGCTCGTAGAGCGCGCCGGTCGGGCAGACCGAGAGGCAGCCGCCGCAGAGCTCGCACTCGGTGTCGAGCCAGGAGCGCCCGTGGGTCGGCACCACGCGGGCCTCCGCGCCGCGGCCCTCGAGGGAGAGCGCCGAGCACTGCATCACCTCGCGCGCGTAGCGGACGCAGCGGTTGCAGAGGATGCAGGCGTCCTGGTCGTAGCCGAGCAGCAGGTTGCGGTCGTCGTAGGGCTCGCGCTCGCTCTCGAGGCGCAGCGGCGCCGTTGCGCCGAGCTCGAGCAGCTCGTCCGGGCGTCCGCCCCCGCTCGGCCCGTGCTCGCTGAGCAGCATCTCCGCGACCGCGAGCCGGTCCTCTGCGGCGGCGTCGGCCGTCGAGACGACCATTCCCGCGGCGACGCGGGTGGCGCAGGCGGGCACCGGCCGCGGCTGGCCCTCGACCGAGACCAGGCAGACGCGGCAGCCGCCGTACGGCTCGAGCTTGTCGTCGTGGCAGAGCGTCGGGATCGCAACCCCGTGCCGCGCGGCCGCGTGCAGGAGCAGCTCGCCCTCCTCCGCCGCGATCGTGCGCCCGTCGAGGGTGAGCTCGATCACCGCAGCGCCTCGAGCTCGTCGGGGAAATGGCGCAGCGCGGTGCGCAGCGGCAGCGGCGCGCTCTGGCCGAGGCCGCAGATCGAGCCCCGCTCCATCGTGCGCAGCCACGCCTCGAGCCGCGCGGGAGGCATCGCCGCTCGGCCCTCCTCAGCCTCGGCGAGCACCTGCCGCAGCGCGCGCGTGCCGATGCGGCAGGGCGTGCATTTCTGGCACGACTCCTCGGCGAAGAACCGCATCGTCGCCGCGAGCAGCCGCTGCACCGGGTAGCGCCTCGGGAAGACCTGGACGCCGCCCGAGCCGGGGCCGGCGCCCCACTCCGCCAGGGCCTCGCGCGTCAGCGGCGTGTCCAGCGCCGAGGGAGGGAGGATCCCGCTCGCCGCGCCGCCGGGGACGATCGCGCCGACCTCCTCGCTCGCCCCGCCCGCGTGCTCGTCGATCAGCTCCCGCAGCGTCACGTCGAGCGGCGCCTCGTAGCAGCCGGGGCGGCTCACGGCGCCCGACACCGACCAGAGGCGCGTGCGCGCCCAGTCCGCGCCGTCGCGCGCGGCGGCGGGGACGTGGGCGAGCGTCTCGACGTTGTTGATCAGCGTCGGCCGGCCGAGGTGGCCGGACTCGGCGGGAAACGGCGGCCGCAGCCGCGGCATGCCGCGCCGGCCCTCCATCGACTCGAGCAGGGCCGTCTCCTCGCCGCAGACGTACGAGCCGGCGCCGAGCACGATCCGCACGGGCAGCCCGCGCTCGTCGATCGCGGCCTCCAGGCGCTCGCGCGCCGTCGTGTACTCCTCGCGCAGGTAGACGTACGCCTCGCTCGCCTCGCAGAAGCGCAGCGCGAGCTCCAGCCCCTCGAGCAGCAGCTGCGGCCGCAGCTCGAGCACGTAGCGGTCCTTGACCGTCCCTGGCTCGCCCTCGTCCGCGTTCACGATCACCACGCGCGGGCCGGGGTGCTCCCGGACGGCCTGCCACTTGCGCCAGACGGGGAAGCCCGCGCCACCGTAGCCGACGAGCCCGGCGGCCTCGAGCTGCGCGAGCACCCGCTCAGCCGTCAGCTCGGGCGGGCGGCGGACCTCGTCGGGCGCCGACAGGTGGAGGGACGGACCGTCGTTCGTCTGGTGGCGCAGCTCTCCGGCGAGCCGCTCCCCCTCGAGCGCCACCGGCGCCAGGTCGCAGTGGCCGAGGCACGGCGTCTCCACCGCGCCCGGCGTCCGCTCGAGCAGCTCCCGGGCGCCCATGCACTCGCAAACCGGCCCGGTGCAGACGCGCGGCGTCTCGGGCGCGAGGCCGAGGTACGCGTAGGCCGCGCTGACCTCCGCGACCTCCCCGCGCCGAAGCCCCATGTGATCGGCGAGCGCGTCCGCGCGCTCGGGTGTCACCGGCCCGGCCTCGCGCCGGATGCGGCCCAGGTTGGCGAGCAGCTCGGTGCGCTCGCGCGGCAGGTCGTCGAGCAGCGGCTCCATCTGCGAACCCTCGCACCGAGTATCGCACCACCTCATCGGTGTCGCCGCGGAAGGGCGTGCGGAAAAGCCGCAGGGCGCGCCTCGGCCGCGTATGCGACCATTCGGCGGTGACCTCTCCCGGCGAGGCCGCAGCGGCAGCATCGGCGGCCGAAGCGCGGGCCGGGACGGCGATCGGCGAGTCACGCTGGCCTCCGGTCGCCGCGCTGCTCGCCTACATGGCGCTCAACGTCGCCTTTCGCGTCTGGCTGCCCCACGACTCGCCCGTTCGCGTCGTCTGGCTGCTTCCCGCGATCGAGGCCCTGCTCGTCGTCCTCTTGCTCGTCGGCGACCCGAGCCGGGTGGCGAGACACCATCGAGGCGTCCGCCGCGTCGCGGTCACGATCGTGGTCGCGCTCGTCGTGGCGGCGCTGTGGGCGACGGCGCTGCTCGTCTACGACCTGATCACGGGCACGGGAGTGACGCGGTCCCCCGGGGAGCTGCTCGCCACGGGCGGTCTCGTCTGGCTCGGAAACAACCTCGCCTTCGCGCTGCTCTACTGGCTGATCGACAGCGGCGGCCCGATCGCGCGCTCGCGCGGTCAGGTGCCGGTCGACTTCGCGTTCACCCAGCACATGAGCCCGGAGCTCGCGCCGCCGGGCTGGCGACCCGTCTTCCTCGACTACCTGCATCTCGGGTTCACGAACGCGACGGCCTTCAGCCCGACCGACGTGATGCCGCTCACACACCGGGCGAAAGGCACGATGCTCGTCCAGTCGACGGTCGCGCTCGCGCTCTTCGGCCTGATCGTGGCGCGGGCCGTCAACGCGTTCACCTAGCCCGGCGGCCGCTCGCCTGCTCCGTGCCGGCGGAGCGCGCCTGCCCCGTCCTCGCGGGCACCGTTCGACACGAACACGATCTCGTCTGCGGGAAACTCGCGCAGAGCGTCGTCCGTCGCCTGGAGCGGGTCCGGCGAGCCGACCCGTCCGCTCGCCCGGAGGCCGAGATCGGCGAGCGCCCGGATGGTGCGGTCGAGATGGTCCTGCGCGTGGGCGTGGGCCTCCGCAGGTGCGACCACGAACACGACGGTCTCGACCTCGCCAGCCCCGACCGCCAGATCCTCGAGCTCGCTCCTCGTACAGGCGCCGTCTGCGACGAGCAGCACGCGGTAGACCCCGTCCCCGGGCCGCGCTGCGCCGCCCTCGAAGGCCGGCGACGTCTCGCCGAGGCGCAAACCGCGCGACCGCCGCATCGCGGCGATCGCAGCGGCGATGATCGGGACGGCGGCAATCGTCGTCACCACGACCATCGCGACGACGCCCGCTCCTCTCATGGCAGGGCGGCGGGCTCGAGGAGCCCCTTCACGGTCGGGAAGGCCCTTCTGCGGCGGGAGGCAAGGCCATCGAAGCACGCACCGCCACGAGAGGCGTCGACGGGACCTCGATGAGCCCGCGCGCCGGGCGGTCGAGATCGAAGATCACGAGCAACAGCAGCGTCACGAGCACCGCGGCGGCGATCATCGCGACCAGGCCGCGGCCCAGCACGGAGATGTGCAGGGCGAGGAGGCCGACGGCCGCGGCGGCGCCGAAGACCTCGAGGGCGAGGACGGCGCCCGGCACGCGGTTGTTGAGCGAGGAGAGGCGCGCGGCCTGGGCGTCGATCGTCGCGTTGAGGCTGTCCACGTACAGCCGCGGCGCACTCCCCAGGGGCGCTGAGGCGAGCGCCTGTCCCGCGAGGCGCCAGAGTCGTCGCTGGAGCACGCCCTGGGCGGCCGTCGTGCGTCGAATGTCGCCGCTCCCGGGGACTTCGCCGGCGACCGCGATCGCCTGGTCGGTGTACTCGCGCAGCAGCTGCAGCGACCGGCTCCGAGCCGGCTCGGCGATCAGCTGGGCGCGGAGAGAGGTCGTGCCGATCGCGTTCGCCTCGGTCACCGTGGCGGCACGCCGGTCCTCGTAGCGGCCGACCGCGAGCGTGAGGCCGAAGGCGAGGATCAGGCCGACGACGCCCAGCAGGGCGGCCTGAAGCACCCCGAAGGGCTCGCGCACGCTGGGCTCGTGCTTCCGCAGGTAGCGGCCGATCGTGTACCCGGACGCCGTCGCCGCGCCGACGACCGCGAAGACGAGGATCGCGACTGCCCAGCTCGGAAGCGAGAAGAACATCCGATCAGTCGCGCGGCGCCGAGCCCGCCTCCCCGGCCAGTGCGACGACGTCGTCGACTCGCTCGAGCCCTTCTGGACGATGCGTGATGAGCAACACCGCGCGATCGCCGACGGCGTCGAAGACGTCGTCGATCAAGCGCTCGGCCGTCGCGGCGTCGAGATGAGCCGTGGGCTCGTCGAGCACGAGCACCGGCGCGTTCGCGAGCAGCGCGCGGGCGACGACGAGACGCTGGCGCTGCCCACCCGAGAGCTCCCGCCCTTCCTCGCCGACGAGCGTGCTCCAGCCGTCGGGGAGGCCGCGCACCCAGTCGAGCAGGCGCGCCCGGCGGAGCGCGTCCTCGATCTCGCCGTCCGTCGCGTCCGGACGCCCGAGGCGGACGTTCTCGCGGATCGTGGTCGCGAAGAGGTGGGAGTCCTGGCCGGCGAGCGCGATCGCACGACGGACGTCCTCGAGCCGGTACTCGCGCAGGTCGCGCCCGCCGAGCGTCACGCGCCCTTTCTCGGGGTCGACGAAGCGGAGGAGGAGGTTCGCGGCGGAGGTCTTGCCGCTCCCGCTGCGCCCGACCAGGGCGACCCGCCGCCCCGGCTCCAGCCGGAGGCTGACGCCGTCGAGGGCGGGCCGCTCGCCCGGCGCGTAGCGAAGGCGAACGTCCTCCAGTGCGAGCGGGAAGCGGCCCTGCGGGAGCGGGAGCGGGTCGGCGGGATCCGCCACCGTGGGCTCGCGGTCGGTCAGCTCGAGAAGCCGCTCTCCCGCGGCAACCGCGGCGCGGAGCTCGCGCAGCGCCTCGGGCAGCGGCTGCACGGCCTCGAACGCCGCGACCGAGACGAGCGCGAGCAGCGCGATCAGGACCCGGTCGAGCCCACCGGCGGCGTGAGCGGACACGGCGAGGGCGAGGACGCCCGCCACCGTCGCCCCGGCGACGAGCAGCCGGAGCCCCTCCCCCGCCCCGTCGGCCAGCGCGGCCCGCCGCGCGACGCGCACCAGGCGGCGGTCGACGGCGCCGATTGTCTCCAGGGTCTGCTCCAGGCGACCGTAGGCCGCGAGCTCCGCGCCGCCGGCGAGCGACTCGACGAGCCCGGCCGAGAGGGCTCCACGCGCCGGGGCCTGCATCGCGGCGGAGCGCCGCGCGAGAGCAGCGGCTGCGTACGGCACGACGCCGCCGCCGATGAGCAGGCCTGCGGCGAGGACGAGCGCGGCTTGCGGCAGGATCGCGGCGACCACCCCGACCGCTCCCGCGCCGGCGACGAGTGCCACGACCGGCGGCAGCAGGCCGCGCAGGTGGAGGTTCTGTAGCGAGTCGACGTCCGCGACGACGTTCGCGAGCAGGTCGCCGCGTCGCCGCCCCTGCAGCTGCGCCGGCGAAAGGCGCTCGAGACGCTCGTAGACGCGGGCGCGGGCCGTGCCCACGCTCCGGAGGGCGACGTCGTGGGAGGCGAGCCGCTCGAGGTAGCGGGCGATCGGCCGCGCCAGCCCGAAGAAGCGGACGCCGACGATGGCGACGGCCAGCGAGAGGACCGACGGCTGCTCCGCGGCCCGCGAGATCAGGAAGCCCGCCGTCGCCATCAGCCCGACGCCGAAGAGCACGGTGAGCGCGCCGAGGAGCGCGGCGAGCGCGATCCGCGGCCGTGGCACGCCGGCCAGCAGCGCGAGCCGGCGCGTCGCGGCCGTCACGCCGCTTCCTCGCGCACGGCGGTCTCTCCCGCCAGCGTCACGACCCGGTCGGCTCGCGCGACGAGCTCGGGGCGGTGGGCGATCAGCAGGACGGTCCGTCCCGCGCACAACCGCTCGACGGCCTCGGCGACCACGTCCGCGCTCGTGCGGTCGAGATCGGCGGTCGGCTCGTCGAGAATCACGAGGGGGGCCTCGCGCACGAACGCCCTGGCGAGCGCGATCCTGCGCCGCTCGCCGGCCGAGAGCGGCCGCCCCCCGTCACCGACGACGGTCTCGTAGCCCGCCGGCAGCGACCGGACGAAGCGGTCGGCCCCCGCGAGCACGGCCGCGTCTCGAACCGCCCGGTCGCTCGCGCGCTCGTCGCCGAGCCGGATGTTCTCCGCGACGGTGCCGCGAAAGACCGTGGGCCGCTGCGGCACCCACGCGATCTGGCGGCGCCAGAGCTCGGCCCGGCAGTCGGCGAGGTCGACCCCGCCGGCGGTCACGCGTCCGGAGCTCGGCTCGACGAACCGCAGGAGCAGGCCGGCGACGGTCGACTTGCCGGCCCCGCTCGGGCCGACGAGCGCGACCGTCTCGCCGGGCAGGAGCTCGAGCTCGAGGCCGTCGAAGACCAGCCCGGGGCGGGACGGGTAGGCGAACGACACGGCCTCGAGACGCACCGGGGCCTCACGTGGCGACGGCGGGACGAGGCGGCCGCCGGGGCGCACTGCCGGAGGCGCCTCGAGCAGCTCGAGCATTCGCTCGGCGACCGCCAGGCCGTCGGCGCTCGAGTGGAACTGCGCCGCGAGCTGACGCAGGGGCAGGTACAGCTCCGGCGCCAGGATCAGCACGGTCAGCCCGGCCTGGAAGGCGAGGCTCCCCCCGGCGAGGCGGACGCCGACGGTGACGGCGACGAGCGCGACGCCGAGCGTCGCGGCCAGCTCCAGCACGGAGCCGGAGAGGAAGCCCACGCGCAGGGTCCCCATCGTCGCGCGCCGGTAGCGCTCGCCGACGTCCGCGAGCACCCCCGCCTGGGCGCGGCTGCGGTTGAACGCCTGCAGGGTCGGCAGCCCGCGGACGACGTCGAGGAAGTGGCCGGAGAGCAGCCGCAGCGCCTGCCATCGCGCCAGCGTCCGCTCCTCGGTGTAGCGCCCGATCAGCCACATGAACACCGGCACGAGCGGAAGGGTCAGCATCATGACCAGTGCGGAGGTGAGGTCGATCGCGCCGACCCAGCCTAGGACGGCGAGCGGAACGAGACAGGCGAGCACGAGCTGCGGCAGGTAGCGGCCGAAGTACGCCTCGAGCCCGTCGACGCCCTGCACGCCTGCCGTCGCGATCTCGGCTGCCTCGATGCCGTCGAGCGCCAGCGGCTGGCCGCGCAGCCGCCGCGCCACGAGCTCGAGCCGGAGCTCGGAGAGAACCGACGACGCGGCGCGCGCACCCGCGACCTCGAAGCCCCAGCCGAGGATTCCGCGCGCGGCGAAGACGAGCGCGAGCGCCACCAGGTCGCCGACGAGCTCGCCGAGCGCCGCGCCGTCGAATGCGCGCGCGACGATGCTCGCGAGCAGCGTCGCCTGGACGAGCACGAGGATCGCGGTCGCGAGCCCGAGCGCGGCGTCCACGCCCAGCAGCAGCCGGACGGGCCGTGCGCGTCGGACGAGGCGCGGGTCGAGCGCGCGCACGGGCTAGCTGCCCGGCTGGGGACTCGGCTCGGGCCTCGCCTCCGGGGCTGACGGCTCCCGGCCGAGCCGGTGGCGGAAGACGCGGTACGTCCAGCCCTGGTAGAGGAGCACGACCGGCGTGACGATCAGCGCGACGACGCTCATCACGACCAGCGTGTAGTGCGCCGACGCAGAGCCGCTGACGCTCAGGCTGTTGCCGAAGCTCGGGCTCGAGACCATCACGCGCGGATACAGGCTCGTGAACAGGGTGGCCACGGTGAGCACCGTCGCGGCCGCCGTCGCCACGAACGCCCAGCCGCTTCGCCGCCCGGCGAGGATCATCGCCACCAGGAGCGCTGCGATGCCGAGCGCGGCCGGCAGGACGGGCGGGAAGACGCTCTTGTCGTTGCGCTGCGTCGCGACGACGACCGTCGAGACGAGGAACGCCGCGCCGAGCGCGAGGGCCGGAAACGAGAGCCGGACGGCGGTGTGACGTGCCCGCTCGCAGAAGTCACCCGTCGTGCGCAGCGTGAGGAAGGTCGCGCCGTGGAAGGCGAAGAGGGCCACGACGGCGAGACCGGCGAGGATCGTGTACGGGCTGAAGAGGTCCCAGAAGGTGCCGGTGAAATCGCCGCTCGAGTCGAGCGGGACACCGTGGAGAAGGTTCGCGAGGCCGACGCCCCAGATCAGCGAGGCGCCGTAGCTGCCCACGGCGTTGGCGGCGCCCCAGATCCTCCGCCAGCGCGGGCTCGATCCCTTCGTCCGCCACTCGAACGAGAGCACGCGGATGATCAGGAAGAAGAGCACGAGCAGGAGCGC
>DATIFC010000047.1:0-22565 GCA_035455445.1 Gaiellaceae bacterium
GCGGCGATCGCGATGGCGCTCGCCTGCAGTCCGAGCGTGCTCGTCGCGGACGAGCCGACGACCGCCCTCGACGTGATGGTGCAGGCCCAGATCCTGGAGCTGCTGGACTCCCTCTGCAGCGACTTCGGGCTCGCGCTGCTGCTCGTCACGCACGACCTGCCGGTCGTCGCGCAGCTCTGCGACCGGGCGGCGGTGATGTACGCGGGCGAGATCGTCGAGCAGGGGCCCGTGGACGCGCTCTTCCACGACCCGCGTCACCCGTACACACGGCTGCTCTTCGAGGCGACGCCGGACCTGCACGGCAGCGGCGCGCTCGTCTCGATCCCCGGTGCGCCGCCGCGCCTCGACCGGCCGCTCGAGGGCTGCCCGTTCCACCCCCGCTGCGACCGCGTCCTCTCGCGCTGCCCGCACGAGCACCCGGCGCTGCGCGAGCTCGGCGGCGACCGCCAGGCCGCCTGCCACCTGAACGACGTGTCCGCGGAGGTCGCGTGAGCACGCTACGCGTTCGGTTTGGCTGGAGATCTCGAGTCAGTCATCGTCGCGCAGTGCAACGAACCCCTCTCGAGGTTGCGCTATGAGTGCGAACGGCCGGCTGCTCGAGGTCGACGACCTCGTCGTCCACTACCCGGTCGCGCGCGGGATCGTCGGCACCGTCGCGCGCCGGCCGCCGCAGACGGTGCGGGCGGTGGACGGCGTCTCGTTCACGCTCGAGCAGGGCGAGCTGCTGGCGCTCGTCGGCGAGTCCGGCTGCGGCAAGACCACGACCGCCCAGACGGTGCTGCGGCTGCTGGAGCCGGTCGGCGGGCGGATCGCCTTCCACGGCGAGGACATCACCGCGCTCGGGCACCGCGAGTTGCGTCCGCTCCGGAAGCGGATGCAGATCGTCTACCAGGACCCGTACGAGTCGCTCGACCCGCGGCTGACGGTGCAGGCGGCCGTCGAGGAGCCGCTGCTGATCCACCGGACGGGCGGCTCGAAGGCCGAGCGCGCGGAGCTCGTCCGCGACGCGCTCGCCCGGGTCGAGCTGACCCCGCCGGAACTCTTCCTCGGCCGCTACCCGCACGAGCTCTCGGGCGGCCAGCGCCAGCGCGTCGCGATCGCCGCCTCGATCGTGCTCGGGCCGGAGCTGCTCGTCGCCGACGAGCCGGTCTCGATGCTCGACGTGTCGGTGCGGGCCGGCGTGCTCGGGCTGCTGGACCGGCTGAGGCAGGGGGGCCTCGGCGTGCTGATGATCACGCACGATCTCTCGACCGCCGCCCACTTCGCCGACCGGATCGCGGTGATGTACCTCGGCCGCATCGTCGAGGAAGGGCCGGCCGCGGCGGTCGTCGCCGACCCGCAGCACCCGTACACGAAGGCGCTCCTCTCGGTCGTCCCGCGGCGCGACCCGCGTGACCGCTCGCGCCCGCAGATCCTGCGCGGCGAGGCGCCCGACGCCGTGCGCATCCCGGCGGGCTGCCGCTTCCACCCTCGCTGCCCGGTCGCGGTCGCGGACTGCCGGGAGATCGACCCGCCGCTCGAGCCCGCGGGCTCCGGCTCCGGGCACAGGGCCGCGTGCATTCTCGCTGGCTGAACCGCGGCGTCGCCGGGATCGGCGTCGCGAGCTTCTTCTCGGATGTCAGCCACGAGGTGCCGACCGCCCTCCTGCCGGCGCTCCTGACGACGACGCTGGGGGCGCCGGCGGCGGCGCTCGGGACGATCGAGGGCATCGCCGACGGGATCGCGGGCGCTGCCAAGCTGGCCGGCGGCGCGCTCGCCGACGACCCAGGCCGGCGGCGCGCGACGGCGATGGGCGGGTACACGGCGACCGCCGTCCTGAGCGCGCTGATCGGCGCGGCCACCGCGGCCTGGCAGGTCGGCGTGCTGCGCGCAGGCGCCTGGCTCTCGCGCGGCCTGCGCACGCCGTCGCGCAACGCGCTGCTGACGGACGTCGTCGTCCCCGAGGCCTACGGGCGCGCCTACGGCTTCGAGCGCGCGATGGACAACGCGGGGGCGATCGCCGGGCCGCTGCTCGCGCTCGCGCTCATCTCGCTCGTCGGCATCCGGGAGGCGATCCTGATCTCGGTGATCCCGGGCCTGCTCGCGGCGCTGGCGATCTTCGTCGCCGTCCGCTCGGCCCGGAGGCTCGAGCCGCACGAGCGGCCGCCGCTGAGGATCCGCATCCGGCCGGTTCTGCACGGCCGGCTCGGCCGGCTTTTCGCCGCGGTGACCGCCTTCGAGCTCGGCAACGTCGCCGCGACGCTGCTGATCCTGCGCGCGACGAACCTGCTCACGCCGGGCCACGGCCACGACTCCGCCGTCCGGCTCGCGGTCGTGCTCTACGCGGTCTACAACGCGGCCGCGATGGTGATCAGCATCCCGGCGGGGCACGTGACCGACCGGCGCGGGGCGACGGCGGTGCTGGCCGTCGGCGCGGTCGGCGCGCTCGCGGCGTTCACGGGCTTCGCCCTCGCCGGCACGAGCGTCGCGCTCCTCGCGGCGCTGTTCGCGCTTGCCGGAACGGGCAAGGGGGCGGTCGAGACCGCGCAGGGCGCGGCGGTCGCGGTGCTCGCCCCGCCGGATTTGCTCGGGTCCGCCTTCGGCGCACTCGCGACGATCCAGAGCTTCGCGAACCTGGCCGCCTCGGCCGTCGCCGGAGCGCTCTGGACGCTCGTCTCCCCGCGCACGGCCTTCCTCTACCTGGCAGGCTGGACAGCCGTGAGCGTGGTGACCCTGGTCGCGGTGCGGCGGTGAGCGCCGAGGCGCTGCTGCAGCGCGAGCTGGAGCGCTTCGAGCGCGATCACCCGCGCTCGCGCGAGCTGGCGGACGAGGCGAGAGGCCCGCTGCTGAGCGGCGTGCCGATGCCCTGGATGATCCGCTGGCCCGGCGGGTTCCCGGTCTTCGCGGCGGAGGCCCACGGCGCGCGCTTCACCGACGTGGACGGGCACGAGTACGTCGACTTCTGCCTCGGCGACACGGCGGCGATGACCGGCCACTCGCCCGAGCCGACGGTGCGGGCGCTGCGCGAGCAGGCGGCGAAGGGGATCACGCTGATGCTGCCGAGCGAGGACGCGCTCTGGGTCGGGCGCGAGCTGACGCGCCGCTTCGGCCTCGCGCGCTGGCAGTTCGCGCTGACCGCGACCGACGCCAACCGCTTCGCGATCCGGCTCGCCCGCGAGCTGACGGGGCGGCCGAGGATCCTCGTCTTCAACTGGTGCTACCACGGATCGGTCGACGAGACCTTCGCGACGCTGGAGAACGGGGCGGTCGTCTCACGCGAGGGAAACGTCGGGCCTCCGGTGCCGCTCGGCGAGACGACGCGCGTGGTGGAGTGGAACGACGTCGAGGGCCTCCGGCGCGAGCTCGCCCACGGCGACGTCGCCTGCGTGCTCGCGGAACCGGCGCTGACGAACATCGGCATCGTCCTCGCCGAGCCCGGGTTCCACGAGGCGCTGCGCGCTGCGACGCGGGAGGCCGGGACGCTCTTGATCATCGACGAGACGCACACGATCTGCTCCGGCCCCGGCGGCTACACGGGGGCCTACGGGCTCGAGCCCGACCTGCTCACGATCGGCAAGCCGATCGCGGGCGGCGTCCCGGCGGCCGCGTACGGCTTCTCGGCCGAGGTCGCGGAACGCCTGGAGGCCATGCTGCCCGCGGACGAGCGCGCCGACGTCGGCGGGATCGGCGGAACCGTCGCCGCGAACGTGCTCTCGCTCGCGGCCACGCGCGCGACGCTCTCCGAGGTGCTCACGGACGGGGCCTTCGAGCGCATGATCGCCCTGGGCGAGCGCTTCGAGGCCGGCGTCGCCGGGGCGATCGAGCGGCACGGGCTGCCGTGGCACGTGACGCGCCTCGGCTGCCGCGTCGAGTACCTCTTCCGCCCGGAGCGCCCCCGCAACGGGAGCGAGGCGTCGGCCGGCGGCGACGCCCTGCTCGACCGCCTGATCCACCTCTACGCGCTGAACCGCGGGATCCTGCTGACGCCGTTCCACAACATGGCGCTGATGTCGCCCGCGACGACCGAGGCGGACGTCGACCGGCACAGCGAGGTCTTCGAGGAGGCTGCTCGCGAGCTGGCGTGAGGACGCTCGCCGGCGACACGACCGGCACGGCTACGATCGACGATTGCCAACGACCGGCACGGAGGTGATCGGATGAACGACGACCCGAAGCTGCAGGTCGCGCGTCTCGACGAGATCGAGCGGCGCGGCAGGAGCATCCCGGTGCGCGAGCACTTCGGGATCCACGCGTTCGGCGTCAACGCCTACAGGCCCGGCGAGGACGGCACGCTGATCAACGACCACACCGAGGCCGGGTCGGGCCAGGAAGAGCTGTACGTCGTGCTCGAGGGGAGCGCGACCTTCGAGGTCGACGGCGAGTCGTTCGAGGCGCCCGCCGGGACCTTCGTCTCCGTCCGGCCGGAGTCCCGGCGGAAGGCGACCGGAGAGGGAACGGTCCTTGCCCTGGGCGGGACACCCGGCGAGGCGTACCGGGCGCTCGACTGGGGTGGGGCCTGGCCGCTCCACAGCGAGTCGATGACCGCCTACGGCGAGCAGCGCTACGCCGACGCGCTGGACGCGGTCCGCCGTGGTCTCGAGGGATTTCCGGACCAGCCCGGCCTCAACTACAACTACGCGTGCTTCGCGACGCTCGCGGGCGAGACCGGCGACGAGACGTTCGCCCACCTCAGGCGGTCGGTCGAGCTGTTCCCGCCGTTCCGGGAGCAGGCGCGCACGGACGACGACCTCGCCGCCGTCCGCGACGACCCGCGGTTCGAGGAAGCTCTTCGCTGAGCCCGTAGGCCGGCTCAGGCCGTGCGCAGCGCGTCGGTCGTCGCCGTCTCGACGAGGCCGGAGACCGCCCGCGCCAGCTCGCTGTCGGACGTGACGAAGACGTCGGCCTGCAGCTGTGTCAGCGCCACGAACTCGGCGTCGAACGTCGTCTCCCAGCCCAGCCGATCCGCGACCTTCCACGCTGTCCGCTGGAGGACCTTGTCGCCGAGGAAGCGAACCTTCAGCGAGTTGATCCGCGTCACCCGCTCGATTCCGTCTGCGGTCGAGATCTCGCCTCGACGGGCGGCCCCGTACAGCGCCGACAGCGCCTGCGAGCGGACGAGCGTCGGTGCGACGAGCTGGTGGTCGCCGGCGACCTCGATCTCGCCGGCCGCGATCCGGAGCAGAGTCTCGCAGTCGACGACGAAGCGGGTCACGCCGCAGACGCTACACGCCGCCCTTCTCGCAGCCGTCGTGGCCGGTGCAGCGCTGTCCCTCCCGGCCGCCGCGGCGCCGTTGGGCATCGACGTCCCGCCGGGCTTCCGCGTCGGGACCTTCGCGCGCGGCCTGAGCCAGCCGACAGCGATGGCCTACGGCCCGGACGGGCGCATCTACGTGACGCAGAACGGCGGCACGCTGGTCGCGATTCGCAGCGGGACGCGCAGGCCGACGGTGCTCGTGCGCGGGCTGCGGATCCCGCTCGGGCTCGCCTGGCACGGGCGCAGCCTGTTCGTCTCCGAGCAGGGTCGGCTGGAGCGGTTCACCCTCACCGACGGGCGGCTCGCGAACCGGCGCGTGCTCGTGCGAGGCCTGCCGTTCGGCGAGCACCAGCAGGACAACGTCGTCTTCCACCGCGGCCGCCTCTGGTGGGGCAGCGGCTCGACCTGCGACGCCTGCCGCGAGCGGGACGCACGCAGCGCCGCCGTTCTCTCCCTGCGGCCGGACGGGACCGGCCTGCGGGTCGAGGCTCGCGGCCTGCGCAACCCCTACGGCCTCGCGGTCCAGCCCGGCACCGGCCGCCTTTACGCCTCCGTCAACGGCCAGGACGAGCTGGGCACGCCGGGCGACCCCGAGCCCGCGGACATGGCCGTCGTGATCCGGCGCGGCGCGTTCTACGGCTGGCCCCGCTGCTGGCCGAACGCGCGCACGCTGCGCCTGAGCGGGAGCTGCCGCGGCGTGACGAAGCCGGCGGCCTACCTCGAGCCGCACTCCTCGGCGGACGGGATCGCCTTCTGGCGCGGCGACCTCTACGTCGCGGAGTGGGGCCAGTACCTCAGCCACCGCTTCGGACGCCGCGTCGTGCGCGTCGAGCTGCGCCCCGACGGCACAGCGCGCCGCGTCACGACCTTCGCCTCCGGCTTCGCGCACCCGCTCGCGCTGCTGGTCGACAGGCGGGGCGGCCTGCTCGTGGCCGACTGGGGGCTCGGCGTCGTCTACCGGGTTCGGGCGCAGGGCAGGACGTAGTACTCCGCAGCCACGGTCCGGGGGTCTGCGGATTCGGATCCGCGCCGCAGCGGCGACCCTGGGCGCATGAGCCTCACAGCCTCCGCACGCTCCATTCCCGGCACGCTGCGCCAAGAGGTCGTGATCGGCGACGGGCACCGCCTCGTCACCGACGAGCCCGAGCGGCTCGGCGGCGAGGGCAGCGCGCCGGCCCCGCACGAGCTCCTGCCCGCGGCCCTCGCCTCCTGCATCTCGACCACGATCGTCATGTACGCGCGCACGAAGAGCTGGGACGTGCGGCGCGTGGACGTCGACGTCGAGTACGACCACAAGGCGACACCGAGGTCGTTCGAGCTCGAGGTTCGGATCGAGGGCGACCTGGACGACGAGCAGCTCGCGCGCCTGGAGCGCGTCGCCGAGTCGTGCCCGCTACGCCGGGCGCTCGAGACCGGCTTCGAGTTCCACGAGCGCGTCGGCCGCCCCTCCCTCGCCGCCGTCGGAGGGCCGGCGTGAGCGCGAGGTCGATCGTCGTCCTCGGCGGCGGGACCGGCGGCACGATGGTCGCCAACCGCCTTCGCAGGCGGTTCGACCTGGACGAGGCCGAGATCCACGTCGTCGACCTGGACGACCGGCACGTCTACCAGCCGGGCCTCTTGTTCGTCCCGTTCGGGCTCGCCTCGGTCGACGAGATCGTGCGCCCGCGCAGGCGGCAGCTCCGGCCGGGCGTGCTCTTCCACGAGGGCGAGGTCGAGTCGGTCGACGTCGACGGCGCGCAGGTGCGGCTTGCCGGCGGCGGCGCGCTTGCGTACGACGCGTTGGTGGTGGCGACCGGCGCGCGTCTGCAGCCCGAGGAGACCGAGGGGCTGACCGGCCCCGGCTGGGGCGAGCGCGCCTTCACCTTCTACACGCCGGGAAGCGCCGAGGCGTTGCGCGGCGCGCTCGACCACTTCGACCGGGGCCGGCTGGTCGTGAACCTCGTCGACATGCCGATCAAGTGCCCGGTCGCGCCGCTCGAGTTCGCGTTCCTGGCGGACTGGCACCTCCGCGAGCGCGGCGTCCGCGAGCGCGTCGAGCTCGTCTACGCGACGCCGCTCGACGGCGCGTTCACGAAGCCGATCGCCTCCGAGCGCCTGGCGGGCCTGCTCGCCGAGAAGGAGATCGAGCTCGTGACGGAGTTCAACGCGGGGGAGGTCGACGGTGTGGGCGGGAAGCTCGCCTCCTACGACGGGCGCGAGGTCGACTTCGACTTGCTCGTGACCGTGCCGCTGCACGGCGGCCAGCCGTACGTAGAGCGCTCACCCGGGCTCGGCGACGCGCTCGGGTTCGTTCCGACCGACAAGACGACGCTGCAGGCCGCGGCGCGCGAGAACGTGTTCGCGCTCGGCGACGCGACCGACCTGCCGACCTCGAAGGCGGGCTCCGTCACGCACTTCGAGGCCGAGGTCCTGGCCGACAACGTCGCGCGGTACTTCGCCGGCGAGGCGCTCGAGCCCGGCTACGACGGCCACGCCAACTGTTTCATCGAGACCGGGTTCAAGAAGGCGCTGCTGATCGACTTCAACTACGAGACCGAGCCGCTGCCGGGCCACTTCCCGACGCCGCTCGGCCTGCCGCTGTTGCGGGAGTCGCGTCTGAACCACCTCGGCAAGCTGCTGTTCCAGTGGGTCTACTGGCACGCGCTCCTTCCCGGGCGCGAGCTGCCGGGCATCGGCCCGACGATGCCGACCGCCGGCAAGAAGCGGGCTCCGGCCCATGTCTGAGCGAAGGAGGACGAGATGACCACGACCCTGATCGCCGAGACGAGCGTCGACGTCGACGCGGAGGGTTTCCTTACCGACCCGTCGCAGTGGACAGAGGAGCTGGGCGAGGCGATCGCCCGCGAGAACGGCATCCCGGAGCTGACCGACCGCCACTGGCTGGTCGTGCGCTTCATGCGCGACCGCTTCCTGGCGACCGGCGCCGCGCCGTCGATCCGTGCGCTCGGCAAGGAGTCGGGCGTCCCGGTGAAGGAGCTCTACCAGCTCTTCCCCAAGGGCCCCGCGAAGCTCGCGGCCTAGATCGGCGGCATCCCGAAGCCGCGCGGCTGCATCTAAAGGAGGACGAGATGGCGACTGTGCTCGAACACCCGGAGCTGGAGGCTCCCGAGCCGAAGACGATCGAGAAGGTCTCGATCATCGTCTCGAAGGGCTCGCTCGAAGGCGTCTACCCGGGCCTGATCATGGCCAACGGCGCCCGCATGGAGGGCATCGAGGCCGACCTCTTCTTCACGTTCTTCGGCCTCGACGCGATCCGCAAGGACCGCCACGCGAAGCTGAAGGTGGCGACGGTCGGCAACCCCGGGATGCACCTGCCGACGCTGATCGGCGCGCTGCCGGGCTTCTCGTCGCTCGCGACGTGGATGATGAAGCGGCAGATCGCCAAGATCGACATGCCGCCGGTCCCCGAGTTCCTGGAGCTGGCGGCGGACTCGGGCGTCCGGCTCTACGCGTGCAAGGCCAGCGTCGACATGTTCGGCCTGACGAAGGACGACTTCGTGGAGCAGGTCGAGGACGTGATCACGGTCGGCGAGTTCTACGAGAAGGCTGCCGGGGGCGAGATCGTCTTCACGTAAGCCGGCGAGCGGCCGGCGAGGCTGCGCACGACCTCCGGGCCAGGCTAAGGTCTCCTGGTGGTCGCGCGCCTGCGGAGCTCCTTCAGCGACCGGCGGATCGCCATCGTCGCGTCGCTCGCGCTGCTGACGCTGCTCGCGCTGGCGATGCTCGGGGCGCGGATGGTCTACAACGGTACGCGCGGTCACAGCTGGCTGGCGTGGAACCTCTTCCTCGCCTGGATCCCGTTCGTGCTCTCGCTCGTGATCTACACGCGGGCCAGGGCCGGCTCGTCGGCTGGGCTGCTCGTCTCGCTCGGTGCGCTCTGGCTCGTCTTCTTCCCGAATGCGCCCTACCTGGTGACCGACCTGATGCACCTCGGCCCCGGCCGGGTGCCGCTGCTGTACGACGTGCTCCTGCTCAGCACCGCGGCGTGGGCGGGCCTGCTGCTCGGCCTGACCTCGCTGTTCCTGATCCACGCCGTCGTGCGGCGGCGGCTGGGCGCGGCGAACGCGTGGGCGCTCGTGGTCGGCGTTCTCGCGCTCAGCTCCTTCGGGATCTACCTCGGCCGCGTCCAGCGCTGGAACTCGTGGGACGTCGTCGCTCACCCGCAGCCGCTCGGGCACCAGATCGCCTCCGGCCTGCTGCACCCGCTGAGCCACCCGCGGCCGCTCGGGCTGACCGTGCTCTTCACCTCCTTCCTGCTCGTGAGCTACGTCGTCCTCTACTCGTTCGCGCGCCTGAGCCCCGACTGGGACGCGCTCGAGCGGTAGCGCTCGAGCTTGCCAATCGAACATACGTTCGCTTAGATCCGAGGGGTGCAGCTCGCGCTCGACGCCCTCGACCGGCTGGTCGAGACGCTAGAGGAGACCGGGCCGCTCTCGACCGTCGAGGCGGCGCGGTCGCTGTTTGCCACCTCCTCGATCCCGGAGGGCCTCGCCGCGTCGCTGCTCGTGGACGTCACCGCCGGCGACAGCCGCGTCGTCTGCCGGGGCGCGACCGTCTCCCTCACCGGCGAGACCCGCGACCCGCTGCTCGACGAGGCCGAGCTCGTCGTCTTCGACCTCGAGACCACCGGGCTCTCGGCCGCCCGCGACCGGATCTGCGAGCTCGGCGCGGTCCGCGTGCGCGCGCTCGAGCTCGCCGACTCGTTCGAGTCGCTCGTGAACCCGGGGGTCGCGCTGCCCGCGCCCGTCGAGCGGCTCACCGGCCTACGGGCGGAGGAGCTCCGGCGCGCGCCGCCGTTCGGCCGCGTGCTGCCGGGTTTCCTCGGCTTCGCCGGCGATGCGCTCCTCGTCGCGCACAACGCGGGCTTCGACCAGCGCTTCCTCGAGCGCGAGCTGCTCCTGCGGGAGGGCCGCCGCCTGTCCGAGCCGCCGCTCTGCACCGCCGCACTGGCCCGGCGCCTGCTCGAGGGCCGGCTGCGGCGGGTGAGCCTCGCCTCGCTGGCGCACTTCTTCGGCGTGACCACGACGCCGTGCCACCGGGCGTTGCCCGATGCGGAGGCGACGGCGCAGGTGCTGCTGTGCCTGATCGGCCTCGCGCAGGAGCTGGGCGCCCGCCGCCTCTCGGACCTGCGCTCCCTTGCCGCCCCGCGCCGGCGCCGCGTGTACGGGAAGCGCCGGCTGGCACACCGCGCGCCGAGCCGGCCGGGCGTCTACCTGTTCCGCGACAGGCACGACCAGGTGCTCTACGTCGGCCGGGCGCGCGACCTGCGCGCCCGGCTGCGCTCGTACTTCCGCAGCGAGCGGCAGCGGCCGTCGGTCGAGGCGGCGCTGCTCGCGCTGGAGCGGATCGAGTGGCGGGTGCTCGGCTCCGAGCTCGAGGCCGCTCTCGAGGAGCTGCGCCTGATCCGGGAGCTCGGCCCGCCCGCGAACTCGCGCAGCCGCCGGAAGGAGCGCGGCGTCTACCTGCGGCCGAGGGGCCAGGAGCTCGTCGTCACCAAGCAGCCGACCGAGCTCGGCCCGCTGACGAGCCGGCGGCAGGCGTTGCTGGCGGCGCGCGCGCTCGCGCTCGGCACCGAGGAGGAGCGGGAGCGCCTGCTCGACGGCGGCCCGCTGCCGCGCCTGCGCGAGCGTCTCGCACACCTGGCGGAGTGCCTGCGCTACGAGGAGGCCGCGCGGCTGCGCGACCGGCTCGAGGCGCTGGAGCGCGTGATCGAGCGGCTGCGGCGCCTGGAGGAGCTGCGCGGGCTCGAGGCGTGCCTGGTCGCCCCGGCAGTCGAGCCCGGGTGGCGGAAGGCGTTCTTCGTCAGCGGCGGCGAGGTGCGCGCCGTCCGGTCGCTGCCGCCCGGCGAGGGCGCACGCCTCGAGCTCGCGGCAGGCGCCGCCGCCTGCCGGCGCCCGGGCGGTCGCGAGCCGCTGACCCCGGAGCAGGCCGAGGAGCTGCTCCTGCTCGACGGCTTCGTCCGCCGCCCGCCGCCGGAGCTGACCGTGCTGCCGCTCGCCGAGGTGGGCCGCCCGTGAGCGAGCCGACGATCCTCCATGCCGACGTCGACTCGTTCTTCGCCGCGGTCGAGCAGCGGGACCGTCCGTCCCTGCGCGGCAGGCCCGTGCTCGTCGGGAGCTGGGTGGTGCTCGCCGCGAGCTACGAGGCGAAGGCCCGAGGAGTCCGCACGCCGATGAGCGTCGGGCTCGCGCGCCGCCTCTGCCCGGGAGCGGTCGTCGTCGAGCCGCGTATGTCCGCCTACGCCGAGGCGAGCCGCGACGTGTACCGGGTCTTCGAGGAGACGACCCCGCTCGTCGAGGGGCTCTCGATCGACGAGGCGTTTCTCGACGTGCGCGGGATGGCGCGAACCGCCGGGCGTCCCAGCGAGATCGCGGTCCGGCTCCGCGCCGAGGTGCGCGAGCGGGTGGGGCTGCCGATCACGGTCGGGATCGCGTCGACGAAGTTCCTCGCCAAGGTGGCGAGCGCCGTCGCGAAGCCGGACGGCCTGCTCGTCGTGCCTCCGGGCCGCGAGCTCGCGTTTCTCCACCCGCTCCCGGTGGAGCGGCTCTGGGGAGTCGGGCCCGTGACGGCGCGGAGGCTGCGCGACCTCGGCGTCGAGACGGTCGGCCAGGTCGCCGAGTTCGCCGAGGACGCGCTCGTCTCGCTGCTGGGCCGGGCCTCGGGGCGGCACCTCTACGCGCTCTCGCACAACCACGATCCGCGGCCCGTGCGGGCGCGCCGCCGCCGCGGCTCGGTCGGGGCCCAGCGGGCCCTCGGCCGGGCGCCGAGGTCGCCGGAGGAGGTGGATGCCGCGCTCGTCGGCCTCGTCGACCGCGTCACGCGCCGGATGCGGCTGGCGGGCCGCGCGGGCCGCACGGTGGTGCTCCGGCTGCGCTTCGACGACTTCTCGCGCGCGGCCCGCTCGCACACGCTCCCGCACGCGACCGCCAACACCGACGCCGTTCTCACGGCCGCTCGGAACCTGCTCGCGGTCGCGACCCCGGTGATAGAGCGGCGGGGCATCACGCTGATCGGCGTGGCGGTCGGCAACCTCGCCGACGGCCGCTACCTCCAGCTCGCGTTGCCGCTCGACCGCGACGGCGACGCGCTCGACGCCGCCCTCGACGAGGTTCACCGGCGCTTCGGCTCGAAGGCCCTCACGCGGGCGGTGCTGCTCGGCAGAGGGCGGGGCGTGGAGATGCCGCTGCTTCCCGACTAGCCGGGGCCCGGCGTTCATGCGTCTCAGTGACGCCCCGGATGTCCGTGGGTCAGCCGCGGGCGAGAATGGACAAGAGCTTCGGGAGGTGACACGACAGATGTGGTTGACGAGGCGACTCGTCTCGCGTCGCCGGCGGAAGGCGCACGAGCGGTACCTGAGGGAGCGCGAGCGCCAGCAGGCGCTGCAGGCGCAGGACGTCGAAGAGGCCGTACGCGAGGTGACGACGTGGGCAGGGGGAAACCAGCAGAGCGGCCAATGACCTCGCCGCCGGGCGGCCTCCTGCCCCGCGGATGACCCCGGCCGACGCCTAGCCGGCCGGGATGGCGCCACCCGACCGCGCCGCGGCCACCGCCCGGAGTGCCCCCGGCAAGAATCGAACTTGCGCACGCGGTTTAGGAAACCGCTGCTCTTCCACTGAGCTACGGGGGCGCGCAGGCAAGAGTACCGCCCGCCGATCCGGCTCTTCGGCTCCAAAGTCAAGAGGGTCGTGGCCCGGGCGTGCGGCCCGGGCCACGAGTGGATGCGAGTGGTTCTACGGGTTCTTCTGGACCTTGGTGAAGACGTCCGTCTCGCCGAGGCCGGTCTGGCCGATGGAGTTGTTGCGCCCGTCGGTCCACACCGCGTAGACGGCGTCGGTGCTGGCCGCGAGCCCGTTGTAGTCGCCGATGAAGGCGCCGCTCGTGAAGAACCCCAGGTTGGGGTCCCAGTCCTGGCTGCTGATCTTGGCGCTGGAGAAGCTCGTGGCGTCGTTGCCCGACACCGCCTGCCACGTGTTGATCCGGACGTTAGCGGGATCGAGACGGCGGTCGAACCAGATCACGTAGAAGCGACCCGACTGGTCCGCTGCGGCCCACGGGAAGAACTGGTCGTTGGGAGCGGGCTGGCCGGACGACGTGGTCGAGAGGAAGCTCGCATCCGACCAGTGCAGGCCGCCGTCGGTCGAGGTCTGGTAGGAGATGTCGGCCTGGGAGGCGGGCCGGTTGACGTTGTTCTGGTAGACGAACAGCAGCCTGCCCGTGCTCGGGCTGTAGGCCAGCGACGGCGTGTTCGGCGCACGGAAGTGCGTGGGCGGCAGCGTGTCGTCGTTCCCCGCGTCCTGGAAGTCCGCGTACTGCCCCGGCTTGTCGATCTGGACCGCGCTCGGGAGGAACGTCTGGCCTCCGTCGGTCGACTTCTGGAAGAGCAGGTGCGGGTCGAAGGAGTCGTTGCAGTTCTCCGAGACGAACCCGACGTCGAGCGCGCCGTTCGACTCGACCACCGGGTCGCTGAACTGGTTGGCCGAGGAGCCGGTGCCGTCGCCACCGGGGTTGTCCGGCTGAATCGCGGTGTGCGACCAGGTCGACAGCGCGGGGTTCTCGGTGGGGATCGAGTCCGTGTAGGAGAGCTGGAGCGGGCAGTAGTCGCTGAACCCGTTCGGCTGGATGTGGAACTTGGTGTAGGTCACGTAGATCCGCCCGTAGTGCGGGCTGCCCGGGTTGTTGTCGACGGCGATGAGCTCCTTGTCGTTGAAGATCGAGTCGTCGACCGCCCCCGTCGCGTAGTCGAAGTTGGACGCCGCACGCGCGGCCTGGCGACCGGGTGTCCAGACCTGGCCGTCGTCGACGGACTTGTACACCTGCACCTCGGAGAACGGGAGCGCACGGAAGAAGCACAGCTGCGAGATGTAGAAGGCGTGGTCGCGCCTGCTGTAGGCGACCCCCGGATCGCCACCGCTACAGAAGTCCCGGGTCCCGGCGAACTGCGGGCTGATCCGCGTGCTGTCCCAGTGCTTGCCGCTGTCCGTCGTTCGCATCACCACGACACCGCCGCTGACGTAGTCGTTCGCCGCGGCGACAGCGATCCTGGGATTGACCACGTTGTACGCGACCGCGGTCTCGTTCTGGGGCATCGGCGGGTAGCTGTCGTCGTTCATCTGAACGTTTCCACCGTCGTTCTTGACGGGCGCCTGAGCCCTCGCGGCCGCACTCGGCGCGCCGTTCTGATGCTGGGCGGCGTAGACCGCGCGCACGCCGCTCGAGATGCCGCCCGGGTAGCGCGCCACGTGGGTGACCCACCGTGGCGTCGCAGCCGAGGGCGTCTTCGGTGCGGACTCTCCTATTCCGAGTGCGTTCTGACCCGCGGCCACGCCCACGAGAGCGGCGAGGATCGCTGTGGCTGGGATGAGTCGTCTCATGAATCCCCCTTTTGCGATCTGGATTGGTCGGCTCTGCTCGTCTCCCCTTTCTGACCCCTGGTGCCGACATCGGGCCCACGGAGCACGCCGTGGGCGAAGCCCCACCCCGCTACTGTTCCAAATGTCGCTCGTACCCGTCGCCTTCGGACGGGCGCCGCGGCCACGTAGGCGCGTGATTCACTTGCCTTCGTGGCCCTGACGGTTGCGATCGTGCTGGCGCTGCTCTTCTTTCCGTGGCCGTGGAACCTGGTCGTGATCCTCGGCGGCCTCGCGATCGAGACGGGTGAGCTCGCCTGGGGCCTTCGGCTCGCCCGGCGCTGGCGGCCGGCGACCGGGGCCGAGGCGATGATCGGCCGCCACGCCGAGGTCGTGTCGCCGTGCCGCCCGGACGGTCAGGTGCGGATCCAGGGCGAGCTCTGGCAGGCGCGCTGCGCCGCGGGAGCGGACGTCGAGGACACCGTGCGCGTCGACCGCCTGGACGGCCTCACGCTCGTGGTCAGCCCCCTCTCACCGCCCGGCTCGGTGTAGAAGACGCCGATGCCGCGCTGCGCGCTCGTCACGGGGGCCGGAACCGGGATCGGGGCGGCGACGGCGCGCGCACTCGCCGCCGACGGTTGCGCCGTCGTGCTCGTCGGGCGGCGGAAAGAGCCGCTGGATGCGGTCGCCCGCGCGCTCGGCGACGCGCACGCCGTCGCCGCGGACGTGGGCGATCCGGTGGCCGGGCCGGCGGTCGTCGCCGCGGCCCTCGAGCGCTTCGGCGGGATCGACGTGCTCGTCAACAACGCGGGTGTCGGCGACTCGGCGCGGCTCGGCGAGGAGACTCTCGAGAGCTGGGAGGCGACTCTGCGCACCAACCTGACCGGCGCCTTCCTGATGACCAGGCACGCGCTGCCGCACCTGCTCGAGCGGCGCGGCTCCGTGGTCAACGTCTCCTCGATCAACGGCCTCGTCGCCGGCCCCGGCTGGACGTCCTACTGCGTCTCGAAGGCCGGCCTGATCATGCTCTCGCGCTGCCTCGCGGTCGACTACGGGCCGGAGGGGCTGCGTGCGAACGCGGTCTGTCCCGGCTGGGTGCGCACGCCGATGGGCGACGCCGACATGGAGACGGCGGCCAAGCGGCTGGGCGGCGACCGCGAGGGCGCCTACGCCGCCGTGCACGAGCACCACCCGCTCGGGCGCCCGGCCGAGGCCGACGAGGTCGCGGCGGTGATCCGCTTCCTCGCCTCGGCCGAGGCGAGCTACGTGAACGGCGCGACTGTCGTGGTCGACGGCGGCACGACCGTCTTCGACCCGAGCGCGTCCGTGCTCGGCTAGGACGGGCGCGTCGCGAGCGTCACGTCGACGGTGTGCTCGCTGCCGCCGCGCTTGTACGTCAGGGTGATCGTCTCGCCGGGCTTGTGCGCGTCGATCGCGCGGGTGAGGTCGTCGCCGGTGGCGATCGTCTTGCCGTCCACCGCCGTGACCACGTCGCCGCCCTTCAGGCCGGCCTTCGCGGCCGGGGTGGAGGGCCGCACGGCAGCGATCCGAGCCGTCGCGGCCGAGGCGTCCACCGACACGCCGAGGTAGGCGTGCTCGACCTTGCCGCTCGAGATCAGCTGCGACGCGATCGAGCGGACGGTGTTGGAGGGGATCGAGAAGCCGACGCCCTCGTTGCCGCCCGAGTCGCTCTTGATCTGGGCGTTGACGCCGATCACCTGGCCCAGCGCGTTCAGCAGGGGGCCGCCCGAGTTGCCGTGGTTGATCGCGGCGTCGGTCTGGATCGAGTCGTTGATGGTGAAGTTGTTCGGGGCCGTGATCGCGCGGTGGAGCGCGCTCACGATCCCGCTGGTGACCGTCTCCTCGAGACCGAACGGGCTGCCGATCGCGACGACGCCGTCGCCGACCTGCACCCTGGACGAGTCGCCGACCTGGAGCGGGTGGAGCATCGAGGCGGGCGCGTCGACCTTGATCACCGCGAGGTCGGTCGAGGGATCGCTTCCGACGAGCTCGGCCTTGTAGGTCTTGCCGTTCCAGAAGCGGACCTCGATCGAGGAGGCGTTGCCGGCGACGTGGTCGTTGGTGACGATGTGGCCGTCGGTGTCGTAGACCCAGCCGGAGCCCTGGGCCTGCGCCGTTCCGCCGCCTCCGCCGAAGGGCGACCCGTCGCCGCTCGTCGTAACGGTGATCTCGACCACGCCGCGGTAGGCGCGCCGGTAGATCTGATTGACCGAAAGCGGTGCCGACGACATCGCGATCGGCTCCGCCCGGTTGACGGTCACCTGCTTGACGACCGTGTCGTTCCCGGAGAGCGTCGCGAAGGCGACAGCCCCGCCGACCGCGCCGAGGCAGGCGGCTGCAAGGAGAGAAGCAACAAGGGTTCGGCGCGGGCGGCGGGGCATCGGGGGAGGTTTCCTTTCGTCGTTGGCCTCCCTATCAGACCAACCGCCCCTAAGACGAGGCTGAGACTGCGGTAAGAAGTGGCTAAGAAGCAGAAGACCCCGCCGCAGCGGGGCCTTCAGCACGCACAAGGGTGTTGGGGGATCCCTTGATCGATGACGTCGTCAATCTCACACCCCGGCCTAAGCGCGAGATGAAGAACGCCTAAGAAGTTCCTAAGAGGCGCCTGCTTGCAGGACGTTCTCACACAGCCTTCAGCTTTCGACGCGACAATGCGCACGTGAAGATCCTGGTCGTCGACGACGAGCGCGCCGTGCGGGAGTCGCTGCGCCGGGCCCTCGAGCTCGAGGGCTACGAGATCGAGCTGGCCGAGGACGGCGCCGAGGCGCTCGCGCGGCTGGAGCAGCAGCCGGAGCCGGACGCGATGGTGCTCGACGTGCTGATGCCGCGTCTGGACGGGCTCGAGGTCTCGCGCACGCTGCGCCGCAACGGCAGCCGGCTGCCGATCCTGATGCTGACCGCGCGGACGCAGGTCGAGGACCGCGTCGAGGGCCTCGACGCCGGCGCCGACGACTACCTGACGAAGCCGTTCGCGCTCGAGGAGCTGCTCGCGCGGGTGCGCGCCCTCCTGCGCCGCACGACCGAGGGCTCCGGCGAGACGCTGCAGTTCGCCGACCTCGTGCTCGACCCCGGCACGCGCGAGGTGACGCGAGGCGGCGACCGGATCGAGCTGACCCGCACCGAGTTCTCGCTGCTCGAGCTGTTCATGCTCAACCCGCGCCAGGTGCTCACGCGCTCCCTGATCTTCGAGCGCGTCTGGGGGTACGACTTCGGCTTCGCCTCCAACTCGCTCGACGTCTACATCGGCTACCTGCGGCGCAAGACCGAGGCCGGCGACAGGCCCCGGCTGATCCAGACGGTGCGCGGAGTCGGCTACGCGCTGCGCGAGGAATGAGCTTCCGCACCCGGCTGGCGCTCGTGGCCGCGGCCGCGGTGGGCATCGCCGTGGTCGCGGCGTCGGTGGTGGTGTACGTCGTCGTCCACAACGAGCTGCAGGGCGAGGTCGACCGGACGCTGCAGAACCGCGCGGTCGAGATCCTCACCGGGCCGACGCCGCGAATCGAGGACGGCTACCTCGAGATCGCCGGGCCGCCCGTCGGCGAGCAGACGGACTTCGTGCAGGCCGTGCCGGTCACGGGGCCACCGCTCGTTCAACGCGGCTTCACGGACTCCCTGCCCGTCAGCGCCCGCGACCGCGAGGCCGCGCGAGGCGGGCACCAGTCCTACTTCAGCCAGAAGCGCTACAACAACATCGACTTCCGGGTGCTCACGATCTCGGCCTCGGGCTACGCGATCCAGATCGCGCGCCCGCTCACGGAGGTCAACCGGACGCTGCACCGGATCACCGTGTTCCTGATCCTGATCGCCGCGGGCGGGATGGGCGTTGCGGCGGCGCTCGGGCTGATCGTCGCGCGCGCCGCCCTCTCGCCGGTCCGCCGGCTGACCGCGACGACCGAGGCCGTCACCGAGACACGCGACCTGTCGCAGCGGATCGAGCCGACCGGCACCGACGAGCTCGGGCGGCTCGCGACCAGCTTCAACACCATGCTCGGCGCCCTGGAGGACTCGAACCGGGCACAGCGGCAGCTCGTCGCCGACGCCTCGCATGAGCTGCGGACGCCGCTCACCAGCCTGCGCACGAACATCGAGGTCCTCGCACGCGCGAACGACATGCCGGCCGCGGAGCGCGAGCGCCTGCTCGAGGACGTGGTCGAGCAGATCGGCGAGATGACCGCCCTGATCGGGGAGCTGATCGAGCTCGCGCGCCAGAGCAGGCCCGACGCGGTCGTCGAGCCGAGCGGCGACGTCCGGCTCGACCTGCTCACGGCCGACGCCGTCGAGCGCACGCGCCGCAACCGGCCGAGCGTCGAGTTCGAGACCGACCTGCAGGAGTCGCTCGTGCACGGGCCCCCGTCGGCGATCGAGCGCGCGGTCGCGAACCTGCTCGACAACGCCGCCAAGTGGACGCCGACCGGCCAGCGGGTCGAGGTCGCGGTGCGCGACGGCGAGGTGACGGTGCGCGACCATGGCCCGGGGATCGCCGACGAGGACCTGCCCTACGTCTTCGACCGCTTCTACCGCTCGCGCGACGCGCGCGGCATGCCCGGCTCCGGGCTCGGCCTCGCGATCGTGAAGCAGGTCGCCGAGTCCCACGGCGGCTCGGTGGCGGCCGAGCAGCCGCCCGGCGGCGGGACCCTGATGCGCCTGCGCCTGAACGGCCGCGGCGACTCTTAGGCACTTCTCAGCCTCCTCTCAGGGGCTTTTCACGGCCAGGTGGTTGGCTGGGGTCACCAACCCGACGCCCAGGAGGCCGAATGCACGTGAAGCCCGAGAAGACCCTGCCCAGGCCGCGACTGCCGTTCGCGAGCACCGTTCCCCCGACCCCTGCCGAGCAGCGGGCAGCCGCCGCGGGCTGGCGGCGCCAGGGCCTGCTGCGGCGGCTCGTTCGCGCCTAGAGCGCACGTGGCCGAAGGCGTCTCTCGGATCGCGGAAGCCCGCCGGCGCGCCGCCGGCGCAAAGCAGACCGCACTCGCGGCGGCCGTGGCGGGCTTCCTCGCGATCGGCCTCCTCGCCAAGCAGAGCCACCCCGGGAGGGCGAGCTCGACCTCGCAGGCGCCGAACGTCGTCGTGCAGTCCGAGGAGGACGACGGCGGCTTCTCGCTCACGCCGGGCACGATCGCGCCAGGCGGCGGGTCGGGCGGCGGAGCGCAGACGACGGTGTCCTGATGGTGCTCGCCGCGAGCACGACGTGGTACGCGGCCCGTGCCGGCGGGCTCGTCGCCTACCTGCTCCTAAGCGCGTCCGTCGCCGTCGGCCTGCTGCTCTCCGGCAGGGCGAAGCTGAAGCAGTGGCCGCGGTTCGCGCTCGAGGACGTGCACCGCTTCCTCGGCGTGCTCGCCGGCGCTTTCATCGTCCTGCACGGCGGCGCGCTGCTCGTCGACCGGTTCATGCCCTTCTCGCTCACGCAGCTGCTCGTCCCGGGCACAGCCTCGTACCGGCCGCTCGCGGTCGCGCTGGGCGTCGTGGCCGCCGAGCTGCTCGCGGCGGTGGCGATGACGAACCACTATCGCAAGCAGATCCCTCACCGGGTGTGGCGCCGGCTGCACTACCTCAACTTCGCGGTCTGGGGCCTGGCGCTCGTCCACGGCCTGACCGCCGGCACCGACGCGCGCACGACCTGGGCGCTGCTGCTCTACGCGGGGTCGGCCTGGCTCGTTCTGGCGCTGCTCGTGCACCGCATGTCCCTCCACTGGGGCTCGCCCCAGGCGACCGAAAGGAGCACACAGTGGCAATGAGACGCAAGGTGATCGCGGGCGCCGCGGCCGCGCTGGCCGTCGGCGGCGCGGGCGCGGGGCTCGCCGCGACGAGGCTCGCGGACTCCCCCAGCGCCGAGAGCCAGGCGATCGTGAAGGACGCCGCGAAGAATCTCGGCATCGAGCCGAGCAAGCTGAGCGCGGCGATCAAGAAGGCGATGGAGGACCGGATCGACGCCGCCGTCGCCGCCGGCCGCCTGACGAAGGAGCAGGGCCAGGAGCTGAAGCAGCGGATCGAGTCGGATCAGTTCCCGCTCTTCGGTCCGCCCGCCTTCGGGCCCGGCCTCGGCGCGCCGCACCCGTTCTTCCACGGGCTCGACGCTGCGGCGAGCTACCTCGGCCTGACCGGGGCACAGCTGCAGAGCCGCCTCGAGAGCGGCAAGACGCTCGCCCAGATCGCGAAGGCGGAGGGCAAGTCGGTCGACGGCCTCAAGAACGCGATGCTCGCGGACGTGAACTCGAAGCTCGACGCCGCCGTCAAGGCCGGCCGGCTGAGCAAGGCCGACGAGCAGCGGATCCTGAAGGACTTCGAGGCCCGCGCCGACGACCTGGTCAACGGTCAGCTGCGGATGCGGTTCCGCGAGCACCGCGGCTTCGGCTTCCGCCGCGGCTTCGACCACGACGGCCCGCCCGCGGGCTTCTCCGACCCCGCAGCCTGACCTTCGAGGGAGCGCGCACGCGCCCGGTACGCTGGGCGCGTGCGCGAGCTTTCCGACGCAATCGAGCGCTGGCGCGCCCGGGGAGACCGGGTCGCGCTGGCCACCGTCGTCGCCACGCGCCGCTCGGCGCCGCGGCCTATCGGCTCGAAGCTCGCCGTCGCCGAGGGGGGCGAGCTCCTCGGCTCCGTCTCCGGCGGTTGCGTCGAGAGCGACGTGGCCGTCCAGGCGGCCGAGGTGATCGCCGAAGGGACGCCGCGGCTCCTGACCTACGGCATCGACGACGAGCAGGCCTGGTCGGTCGGCCTCCCGTGCGGGGGCGAGATCGACGTCTTCGTCGAGCGTTTCGAGGGCGAGCTGCCGGGGGTCGGCGAGGGCGTGACGCTGACCGTCCTCGCGGGGGAGCGCGCGGGCGAGCGGCGCACGGTGCCGCTCGACGCGATCGAGCGCGGCCCGAGCCGCGTGCTCGAGCTGGACGGCGAGACGGTCTTCGCGGAGGTGGTCGCTCCGCCTCCGCGGCTCGTCGTCGTGGGCGCGACCGACACTGCGGAGGAGCTCTCCCGCGCGGCCTGCGCGCTCGGCTGGCGGACGACGGTGGTCGACCCTCGGCCCGCGCTCGTCACGCGCGAGCGCCTGCCGAGCCCGGGTCAGCTGGTAACGGCGTGGCCCGACGAGCTGGAGGCCGACGCCGACACCGCGGTCGTCGTGCTGACGCACGAGGAGCGGCTCGACACGCCCGCGCTGAGAGCCGCGCTCGCGAGCCCGGCCTTCTACGTCGGCGCCATCGGCTCGCGGCGCACGCAGGAGAAGCGCCGCTCGCGGCTGCTCGAGGCGGGGGTCGCCGAGGAGCAGCTCGAACGGCTGACGGGGCCGGCCGGCCTCGACCTCGGCGCCCACACGCCCGCCGAGACGGCGATCTCGATCCTCGCGGAGGTGCTCGCGGTGCGCGAGGGCCGCTCCGGCGGCCGCCTTGCCGAGCGCACCGGGCCGATCCACAGCGCCGCCTGAGTGGCGGCAGTCCTGCTGGCCTGCGCGTCGGCCGCGCTGTTCGGCGCGATGTCGGTTGCCGTGCGGTTCGCGTTCCGCCAGGTCGACGACGCTGAGCTCGGGTCGCTGGCGATGTCGTCGGTCGCCCTCGCGCTCACCGGCGTTATCGGGCTCGTCGCCGCGCGTGGCAGCGGCCTCGGCGAGGCGTGGCCGTTCCTGATCGCGGGGGTGATCGCTCCGGGCGTGTCCCAGATCTTCTTCGTGCGCGCGGTGCGGGATGCCGGCGCCGCCCGCACCTCGGTCCTGATGGGGACGGCGCCGCTGGTCGCCGTCGCGATCGCGCTGACAATCCTCCGCGAGCCCGTCAGCGCGGCGCTGCTCGCGGGCGGCGCGAGCGAGGTGTGGAGCGTCGATCTGTCCGGGCCCTACCTCGCGCAGCTCGACGCGAACCTCGAGCGCTCGGGCCTTCCGCTCGAGCGGCACCGCGCGCTGCGGCGGGAGTCGCGCCGCGTGCTGTCCGAGCTCGCGCCCGAGGAGCGCTTCGACGGCATCGTGCTCGACCCGCCGA
>DATIFC010000048.1:0-20587 GCA_035455445.1 Gaiellaceae bacterium
CGAGGAGGAGTGGCGCAACCAGGCCGACGAGGAGCAGCCGGAGATCGGCGAGGACGAGATCGCCGACATCGTCTCGATGTGGACGGGCATCCCGGTCTTCAAGCTCACGGAAGCCGAGTCGCAGAAGCTCATCCGGATGGAGGACGAGCTGCACAAGCGCGTCATCGGCCAGGAAGAGGCCATCGTCGCGGTCGCGAAGGCGATCCGCCGCGCGCGGGCCGGCATCAAGGACCCGAAGCGCCCGACCGGCTCGTTCATCTTCCTCGGCCCCTCGGGCGTCGGGAAGACGGAGCTGGCGCGCACGCTCGCCGAGTTCCTGTTCGGCGACGAGGACGCGATGATCCAGGTCGACATGTCCGAGTACATGGAGAAGCACTCCGTGTCCCGGCTCGTCGGCTCGCCCCCGGGCTACATTGGCTACGACGAGGGCGGCCAGCTCACCGAGGCCGTGCGCCGCAAGCCGTACTCGGTCGTCCTGCTCGACGAGATCGAGAAGGCCCACCCGGACGTCTTCAACATCCTGCTCCAGATCCTCGAGGACGGGAAGCTGACCGACGCCCAGGGCCGCAAGGTCGACTTCCGCAACACGATCGTGATCATGACCTCGAACATCGGGGCCGGCACGATCTCGAAGAACCAGACGCTCGGCTTCTCCGTCGGCGACGACACCGGCCTCTCGTACGACGAGATGAAGGATCGGATCATGGGCGAGCTGAAGAAGGTCTTCCGGCCCGAGCTGCTCAACCGGATCGACGAGGTGATCGTCTTCCACAAGCTGACGAAGGAAGAGATCATGACGATCGTCGACCTGATGATGAAGCGGCTGCGCGACCAGATGGGCGAGCACGAGGCCGTGATCGAGCTGACCGACGACGCCAAGGAGCTGCTCGTCGACAAGGGCTACGACCCGACGATGGGCGCCCGCCCGCTGCGCCGCGCGATCCAGCGCTACATCGAGGACCCGCTGGCCGACTTCGTGCTCGGGCGCGAGCTCGGCCCAGGCTCGACGATCCTGGTCGACCGCAAGAACGAGGACGAGGTCGACATCACCGTCATCCCGGCCGAGATCACGCCCGAGAAGGTCACCGTCCCGCCGGACGAGCCCACCGACTCGGCCGACGACGAGACGGAGGACGAGGGCTAGAGCTTGAAGCTTGACGGCCTCCGCCTGGGGGTCGTCGCCTTCCTCGTCGGGGGCGCCACGCTCTCGACCGAGATCTCGGCCTCGCGGCTGCTCGCGCCGTACTTCGGCGCCTCGACGGTCGTCTGGGCGAACATCATCGGGCTGACGCTCGCCTACCTCGCGCTCGGGTACTGGCTCGGCGGGCGCCTCGCCGACCGGCGCCCCGAGCCGCGCGTGCTGGCGGCGATCCTGCTCGTCGCGGCCGCCGCGCTCGCGGTGACGCCGTTCGCGGCACGGCCGCTGCTGCGCTGGGCCGTGCACGGCGTGGACTCGGTCGCGGTCGGCTCGGTCGTCGGCTCCTTCTTCGCGGCCCTCGCCCTGTTTGCGATCCCGGTCACGGCGCTCGGGGCCGCGGCGCCGTTCCTCGTGCGGCTGGCGCTTCGCGGCGTGGAGGAGGCCGGCCGCGTCGCGGGGCGCCTGTACGCGCTCTCGACGGCGGGGAGCCTCACCGGGACCTTCCTGGCCGCCCTGGTCGCGATCCCCTGGGCCGGGACGCAGCGGACGCTCGTCGCCACTGCGGCGTTCGTCGCCCTCGCCTCGGCGCTGCTCGTGGGCGGCGCCTGGCTGCTCGCCCCCGTGGCTGCCGCGGCGCTGCTCGCGATCCCGCCCCCGCAGATCAAGAGCGCGCTCTTCCAGACCGAGTCCGAGTACCAGTACATCCGCGTCGTCTCGGACGGCCACGGCGGCCGCGAGCTGGAGCTGAACGAGGGCGTCGTCACCCACTCGGCCTGGAGGCCCGACACCGTGCTCACCGGCCGTTACTGGGACCTCTTCCTGATGCTGCCGCCGCTCCTCGAGCGCCCTCCGCGGAGCATGCTCGTGATCGGGAACGCGGGCGGCACGATCGGCCGCGCCTACGGGCGGTTCTACCCCCGCGTCGCGATCGACGGCGTCGAGCTCGACCCGGAGCTGAACACGGTCGCGCGACGCTGGTTCGGCGCCGGCGACAATCCGCGCCTGCGGCTGATCGCGGCAGACGGGCGCCCGTACCTGGAGCGGACGCGCAAGCGGTACGACCTGATCGTCGTCGACGCCTACCGCCAGCCGTACGTGCCCTTCTACCTGGCGACGAGCGAGTTCTTCCGGCTCGCCCGCGAGCACCTTGCGCCCGGGGGCGCGATCGCGCTGAACGTCGCGGCCACGCCGGGCGACCACAAGCTCTCGGACGCGATCGGCACCACCCTGCTGACGGCGTTCCCGCAGGCCTGGCGCTGGCGGGCGCTGCGCTTCAACGACGTCCTCCTCGCGCTGCGCGAGCCCGTCGGCCGCGGCACCCTGGAACGGAGAGCGGCCCGCGCGCCCGGAAAGGTGGCCCTCCTGCTGCCGCTCTTCCGCAGCCGCCTCTCGGCCCTGCGTCCCCGCGGCGAGGTGCTCACCGACGACCGCGCCCCGGTCGAGTGGCTGACCGACCGGATGATCCTGCACGAGGTCGAGCGGGGCGGCAGGGTGGACGAGCGCGCGCTGCCCACCGCGCCGGCCCGCTAGCCTCGCGGCGTGATCGATCCGCTGCACGACCGGCCGATCGCGGCTGCGCTCGCGGGCGCGCTCGCGATCTCGTTCTCCGGGATCCTGTTCCGCGTCGCCCACGTCTCGCCCTCGACGGGCGCCGTGCTGCGCTGCCTCTACGCGCTCCCGGTCCTCTGGCCGCTCGCGTGGCTCGAGCAGCGGCGCTACGGGCCGCGGCCGCTCCGACAGCGGGCGCTCGCCTGGCTCGCCGGGGTCTTCTTCGCGGTCGATTTGATCGCCTGGCACGAGGGCATCCGCCAGGTCGGAGCCGGCCTGGCGACGGTGCTCGGCAACCTGCAGGTCGTGCTCGTCGGAGTGCTCGCGTGGCTGATCCTGCGCGAGCGGCCGTCGAACCGCTCGCTGGCGGCGATCCCGGTCGCGCTCGTCGGGGTCGTGCTGATCTCGGGCGCCTTCGAGAGCGGGGCGTACGGGCGCAACCCAGGGCTCGGCGTTGCGTACGGAGTCGCGACGGCGCTGGCCTACTCGTTCTTCCTGCTGGCCCTGCGGGCCGGGAACGAGGACGTGCGGCGGCCGGCCGGGCCGCTCTTCGACGCGACGCTCGTCTCGGGCCTCGTCTGCATCCCGATCGGCCTCGCGATCGGCGACCTCGACCTGACGCCGGGCTGGCAGGCCCAGGGATACCTGTTCGTGCTCGCCTGGACGTCGCAGGCGCTCGGGTGGCTGCTGATCTCGATCACCCTGCCTCGCCTGCCGGCGGCGCTGACCTCGGTGCTCCTGACCTTCCAGCCCGTGCTCTCGGTGCTGTTCGCGTGGGCGATCCTCGACGAGTCGCCCTCGGCGCTGCAGCTCGGCGGCGTGGCGCTCGTGCTCGGCGGGCTCCTGATCGTCTCGGCGGGGCGCCGTTCGCGACGCCCTGCGCCGGAGCCCGCCTACGCCGCCGGCTCGGCGAGCGTGGCCGACTAGCCGCCGGGTATATCGGGAGACGATGCTTGACGTCGTCGTCCCGTCCGGCTAGAACACGGCCGTGATGGCGGGGGTCCTGCGGCTCGTCTGGACGCTGTGCCTGCTCGCCCTGCTGCTGCCTGTCTCGGCGGCCGCGACGTCGCCTCCTCCGGGCGCGACGGCCCGCTGTCGCGACGGGACGTACAGCTTCTCCCACCATCGCTCGGGCACCTGCTCTCGTCACGGAGGCGTTGCCGCCTGGCTGCGCTCTCCACCTCGGACGCGGGTGGCGGTCGGGCGGACGGTGCTGCTCGGGCCTCGCACCCGGACGCGGGGCTGCAGCCTCGGCCCCGACCCGGACCGGCGCTGCTCGCCGGGCGCCTTCTACAGCCGGCTCACCAGAGCCGTGATCTGCGCGCGGGGCTTCCGCACGAACTCCATCCGCAACGTGCCGCGGTCGGAGAAGCTCACCGTGGAGCGGGAGTACGGGCTGGCACCTGTCGACTACGGCAGGGCGCTCGAGATCGATCACATCGTCCCGCTCGAGCTCGGCGGCTCCAACGCGCTCGCCAACCTCTTCCCGGAGCGCGCGAACGCACACCCCGGCTACCACGCGAAGGACAGGCTCGAGAACGAGCTTCACCGGCTGGTCTGCGCCCGCAGGGTGAACCTCGTCGCGGCGCGGGCCGGCATCGCCCGCAACTGGCAGGGGCTCTACCGGAAGGTCTTCGGAGCCGCACCGTCCGGTTGAGCCCGGCGAGCGTCGTTCCGAAATCGACACAGTTCCCGTCCGCGGACGCCTCTAGGCTGGACGGGTGACGAAGGCTGCGACCCAGTTCGCGTGCACCGACTGCGGCTATTCGGCCGGGCGCTGGTTCGGCAAGTGCCCGCAGTGCGGGGAGTTCGGGACGCTCGTCGAAGAGAGCGAGGCGCCCACCCCCGGGCACGCGCCGAGGCCCACGCTGCGACTCGTCGACGTCAAGGCCGAGGAGGCCGAGCGCATCCCGACCGGTGTCCCCGAGCTCGACCGTGTGCTCGGGGGCGGGCTCGTCCCGGCGTCGCTCGTGCTCGTCGGCGGCGAGCCCGGGGTCGGCAAGTCGACGCTGCTGCTGAGCGCCCTCGCGGCGATCTCGAAGGAGCGCCGCGCCGTCCTCGTCACCGGGGAGGAGTCGTCGGCGCAGGTGAAGCTCCGCGCCTCCCGGCTCGGGGGCGCCGAGCAGGTGGAGATCCTCGCGGAGACGCAGCTCGAGGCCGTGTGCGCGACGCTCGAGCAGGAGCGGCCCGACGTCTGCGTGATCGACTCGGTGCAGACGCTCTACTCGGCGGAGCTCGGCTCCGTGCCCGGATCGGTCGGGCAGGTGCGCGAGGCCGCGGCGCGGCTGCTGCGGGTGGCGAAGGAGGCCGGCGTCGCGACGATCCTGGTCGGCCACGTCACCAAGGACGGCGCCGTCGCCGGCCCGCGGGTGCTCGAGCATCTCGTGGACTGCGTCCTCCAGTTCGAGGGTGACCGCTACCACGAGCACCGCGTCCTGCGCGCGTCGAAGAACCGCTTCGGCTCGACGAACGAGCTCGCGGTCTTCGAGATGACGGGAACGGGCCTCGTCGGCGTGCCCGAGCCCTCCGAGCTGTTCGGCCGCACGGTCGAGGGCGAGATCGGCGCCGCCGTCGGCTGCGTGCTCGAGGGCTCGCGGCCGCTGCTGCTCGAGATCCAGGCGCTCGTCGCGCCGACCGACCTCGCGATGCCGCGGCGAGTCGGTACCGGCGTCGACCCCAAGCGGCTGGCCATGATCGTCGCCGTCCTCTCGCGTCACGCGCGGGTGGCGCTCGGACAGGCGGACGTGTTCGTCAACGTCGCGGGCGGCGTGCGCATCGACGAGCCGGGCGCCGACCTCGCGATCGCGCTCGCGATCGTCTCCGCCGCGAAGGGCGCGCCGGTGAAGCCGGGCACAGCCGCCTTCGGCGAGATCGGCCTCACGGGACGGCTGCGGCCCGCGACCCAGTCGGAGCGGCGGCTCGAGGAGTGCGCGAAGCTCGGCCTCGCCGCGGCGCTGGCCCCGGCCGGCACGACTACTCGTGGCAGACTACGCGTGATCGAGGCCGAGACGCTGAGGCAGGCTGCGAAGGCGGGGATCGATGCAGAGCGAGCCGAGGGAGGATAGGACCGACCCGCGGATCCCGCCGCCGCTCGGGATCGTCCGCCAGCCCACGCAGCACGACCCGCGGCTCGACCCGAAGATTCTCGCCGCCGTCGCCCGCATCGCACCGGGCACGGAGCTGCGCTCGGCGATCGACGACATCATCCGCTCGCGCGAGGGCGCCCTGATCGTGATCGGGGAGCCGCACGACCTGGCCTTCCTCTTCAGCGGCGGGATCAGGCTCGACGTCCCGTTCACGCCGCAGCTGCTCTACGAGGTGGCGAAGATGGACGGCGCGATCATCGTCAACGGCGGCTGCACGAAGCTCTCACACGCCAACGTCCAGCTGATGCCGGACCCGACGATCCCGTCGAACGAGACGGGCACGCGCCACCGGACGGCCGAGCGCGTGGCGAAGCAGACGGACGCTCTCGTGATCTCGATCTCGCAGCAGCGGGAGACCGTGACCGTCTTCGTCGGGCACAGCCGCTACCAGCTGGAGCCGATCGCGGACGTGCTCGCGAAGACGAACCAGGCGCTCGCGACGCTCGAGACCTACCGCGCGCGGCTCGAGCAGGTGCTGACGCGGCTGACCGCGCTCGAGTTCCAGAACGCGGTCATGCTCGACGACGTGCTCGTCACGCTGCAGCGCGCGGAGCTGACGACGCGCATGGCCGAGGAGATCGAGCGCGCCTGCGTCGAGCTCGGCGAGGAGGGCAGGTTGATCCGGATGCAGCTCGAGGAGCTGGTGGCGGACGTGCCGGACGAGAAGGCCGCGCTCGTCTACGACTACCACGCCGAGGGCGGCGCGGAGCGGACGCAGGAGGGCCTCGAGGCGCTGGCGGGGCTGCCGTACAACCAGCTGCTGGAGTTCGAGCTGCTCGCGGTGCTCGGCTACCCGGCGACGGTCAACCCGCTCGACCACTCGGTCTCGCCACGCGGCTACCGCGTGCTCTCGCACATCCCGCGGCTGCCCGACGGCGTCGTGAAGCGGGTGGTGGCGACCCTCGAGGGGCTCGACGGGATCGTGCGTGCCTCCCAGCGCGAGCTCGAGGCGGTAGAGGGCGTCGGCACCGTGCGCGCGCGCGAGATCCGGGAGGGCCTGAGGCGGCTCCAGGAGCACAATCTGGTCGACCGCTACCTGCAGATCTAGCCCTGAGCAGGGCTTTTCCCGAAAAAGTGGCGTTTTCCAGCGATTTTCGGTATACTCTCGCGGCTTGCCGGCGGAAGAGGAACCCGCCGGCTTCATTACGGAAAGCCACTACCACGGGGAGGCTCGGCGTTGTACAAGGTCGGTGACAAGGTGGTGTATCCGCACCACGGGGCAGGCACGGTCGTCAAGAAGGAGACGCGCGAGGTGCTGGGGGAGAAGCGCGAGTACCTGACGATCAAGATCCTGCACAACGACATGACGGTGAACGTCCCAACGGACAATGCCGACCGGGTCGGGCTGCGGAAGGTCATCGACGAGCAGATGGTCTCCAAGGTGCTGAAGGCGTTGACGGGCAACGGCACGACGATGCCGAAGAACTGGAACCGGCGCTTCAAGCACAACCGCGACAAGATGAAGACCGGGGACATCTTCGAGCTCGCCGAGGTCGTGCGGAACCTCTCGCTCCGCGACCACGAGAAGGGGCTGTCGACCGGCGAGAAGCAGATGTTCGTGAAGGCGAAGAAGATCCTCGCCAGCGAGCTGATGTACGCCAAGGACATGGACGAAGAAGAGGCCGCGGAGTGGCTCGACGGCGTCCTCGCCCGCGGCGGCAAGAAGAAGAAGACGACCGCCAAGGTCCCGGCCACGGCCTAGTACGTGTCCGTCTGGGCCGTTCTGGCCGCGGCAGGACGCGGCGAGCGGCTCGGCTCCGACCGGCCGAAGGCGTTCGCGCGCCTCGGCGGCAGGCCGCTGCTCGCGGAGAGCCTCGAGCGGCTGGAGGGCTCCGAGTGGATCGACCAGATCGTGATCGCGGCTCCGCCCGGCTGGGAGGAGCCATCGATCCTCGTCGCCGAGGAGATCGCGGCGACGAAGGTGAGCTCGGCCGTGACCGGCGGCGCGTCGCGCTCCGAGTCAGTGCGCCTCGCCCTCGAGGACGTGCCGGATGACGCCGCCGTCGTGCTCGTGCACGACGCCGCGCGGCCGCTCCTGCAGGAGGAGGTGATCGAGCGCGTGCTCGCGCCCCTCTCCGAGGGCTGGGACGGCGTGGTGCCGGCCCTGCCGCTGGCGGATACGGTGAAGCGGGTGGAGGGCGAGCGGGTGATCGAGACGGTGTCGCGGAGGGATCTCGTGGCGGTGCAGACGCCGCAGGCGTTCCTCGCGGACGTGCTGCGCCGCGCCGTGGCGGGCGACCTCGCGTCGGCGACCGACTGTTCCTCGCTCGTCGAGGCGCGGGGCGGCCGGGTCAGATGGGTCGAGGGCGACCCGAGGCTGCGGAAGGTGACGGATGCCGGCGACCTGGCGCTCGTCGAAGGCTGGCTCGCGGAGCAATGAGCACGGGCGACGTCGTCCTGCTCGCGGTCGCGGCCGGGTTTGCGGTCTTCGGCATCGCCTGGCTGGTCCGCACGGTCCGCGTTCTCCGGCGCAAGGGCGACCGGGCCCCGCGCGCGCTCTGGCTGCTCGTCGTCGAGCGCGCGGCGGCCTGGCTCGTCGTCGCGCTCGCGTTCGTGTTCGGCGCGCTGGGCTCCGCGTCGGTCGGCCACTGGCTCTTCCTCGGCGCCTGCGTGCTGCTCGTCGTCGAGACGATCGCCTGGCGGGCGCTCCTGCCGAGGCTCGCCGCCGACTTCGACGAGGTGATGAGGTGAGGGTCGGGCTCGGCGTCGACGCGCATGCCCTTGTCGAGGGCGTGCCGCTCGTGCTCGGCGGGGTCGAGCTCGAGTCCGGGCGCGGCCTTGCCGGCCACTCCGACGGCGACGTCATCGCCCACGCGCTGATCGACGCGGTGCTCGGCGCGGCCGGGTTGGGCGACATCGGCTCGCTCTTCCCCTCCGGGGAGGCGCAGTGGCGGGGCGCGTCCTCGCTCGACCTGCTCTCGCGCGCCTTCGCCCAGGTGCGCGACGCGGGCTTCCGGCTCGCGAACGCGGACTGCGTGCTCGTCGGCGAGGAGCCGCGGATCGCCCCTGTTCGCGGCGCGATGCAGGCCCGGCTCGCCGAGGCGATGGGCGTCGAGCCCGGCCTCGTCACCGTGCGCGCCACCACCACGGACGGCCTCGGCTTCACCGGCCGTGGCGAGGGCCTCGCGGCGCTCGCCGTCGCGCTGCTCGAATGAAGATCGTCCCGGTCGGCGCCGAGGTTCGCGGCAGCGAGAGCTTCCTGCAGCTGCGCCGCGCGTGGCCCGAGATCGTCTTCCACGACGCGATCTCGAACGCGTACTGGGGACGGCTCTACGGGGAGCGGCCCGAGTTCCAGTTCGCGCTCGTGTCAGACGACGGCCGTGTGCTCGCCGAGGGCAACTCGATTCCCGTCTCCGGCCTCCCGCCCGGCTGGCGGGACGCCTTCCTCAACGGCTTCGGGGAGGCCGAGCCCGACCGTCTCTGCGCGCTCGCGATCCTGGTCGATCCCGACCATCAGGGCGAGGGTCTCTCGCGCATCATGCTCGACCACATGCGCGGCCTGGCCTCGGTGCGGGGCTGGGACCTGGTGGCGCCGGTGCGGCCGACGCTCAAGCACCGCTACCCGCTGACCCCGATCGAGCGCTACCTTCGCTGGCGGCGGGACGACGGCCTGCTCTTCGACCCCTGGCTGCGCGCGCACGAGCGCGCCGGCGCCGAGCTCGTCGGCGCGGCTCCGGACTCGCTGGTCGCCGAGGGCACGGTCGCCGAGCTGGAGGACTGGTGCGGGCTCGAGTTCCCCGAGAGCGGGAGGTACGTGGTCGAGGGCGCGCTCGTGCCCGTCGAGATCGACCGCGAGCGCGACCGCGGCAGCTACCGCGAGCCGAACGTCTGGATGCGCCATCCCGCGGCCTGAGAACCGAACGGAGCCCGCGCCCGTAGAACCGGGCGAGGGACCGGCGTCCGTCACCGGCGTTGCACAAGGCTGTCCGGCGCGGTGGGGACGCGCGCACCGGGCGGCCTCGCGGTCGCGCACGCGGCGTCGGGCGTCGGTCCTCCTCTAGACGGGCAGGCGCACGAGCCGGCCCTGGACGAGGACGAGCTCGTCCCGCTCGAGCGCCTTCACCGCGTCGGCGTCGAGCGATTCGAGCAGGCGCGGGCGCTCGGCGACGAGGCGCAACGTGCGGGCGCGCCGCTGGCGGAACGAGCCCTCGAAGCGGCCCTGCCTGCGCAGCGGCTCGAAGCGTTGCCCGCGCGAGGGACAGCCGGCCGCGAGCGGGCACTCTCCGCAACGCGGCACCCGGGCGATGCAGACCGTCGCGCCGAGGTCCATCAGCGCCTGCGCGCAGGTGTGGTCGAAGCTCTCGCCGGTTCGCTCCTGCACCCGCCGCACGTTCACGTCCACCGGCAGCACCGGCCGGTCGAGGGCAAAACGGGCCACGGCGTCCGCTGTGTAGCGCCCCACGCCAGGCAGCTCGGTGAGGTCGTCGGGCCAGCCGCGCTCGGCGACGACCCACGCAGCCCGCTGCAGGCTGAGCGCGCGGCGGTTGTAACCGAGGCCCTGCCACTCGCGGATCACCTCCGCCGTCGGAGCGGCCGCCAGCGCCCCGGCCGTGGGCCAGCGCTCGAGCCACGCAAGCCAGCGCGGCCCGACCCGGGCCGCCTGCGTCTGCTGCAGCATGACCTCGGAGACCAGGATCGCGTACGGGTCGCGCGTCCTCCGCCAGGGCAGGTCGCGGCCGTGTTCCGCGTGCCAGGCCAGAAGCGCCGCCTTCACGCGCTCGACTCTACGCCGGAGACGTGCTAGCGCGACCCGCCGAGGGCGGCGACGGCCTGGGCGACGCGCAACGGAAGCCGCGCCGCGTCGCCTACTCCCATCCCGTCGCCACGACCGGCGAAGAGCGCCGCCGCGCGCGCGAGGTTCTCGCACGTGCGGTCGAGCGCGTCGGACACGCCCGCCGGAAGAAGGGAGCGCACCACCGCGACCGACCGCTCGTCCGGCGGCTCGTACCCGTCCGGCGCGCCGAGCTGCGGAAAGGCTGCGCGCAGCGCGGCGACGCATCGGTGCACGAGGTACGTGTCGTCGAGCAGCCCGAGCACGCCGGCCTCGCTCTCCGGGAGGAAGTCGTCCTCGTCCACGAGATAGAGGAGCACGCTGCCGGCGGCGAAGGCGACCCCGCGCCCGATCTGCGGTTCCTTGGCCATCGCCGCGAGCGCGGCGACGCCTCCGCCGAGGCTGTTCAAGTACCCCTCGAGGACGGTCGACAGCTCGGGGATGCTCTCGCGCGGAAGGTCCTGCGCCTGGGACAGCAGTGCCGCCTCTATCTCTCCCGCGCTGGATCGCCCGGCCAGCGCGTCAGCAAGCATGGTGGTGGCCGCGCCGGTCACGTCCAGGCCGCCATCGCCTGCTGTCCGACCTGGTCGCCCGCGCCCTTCACGACGGCGGTCGCGAACTCGATCAGCAGATGCTTGACGTCGCTCTCGCCCGCGTGCTGAGGCGCCTGCACGACAGGCGCCACCAGCTGTCCCTGGGCCTGCGGCGGCGCCCCTCCCGCGAGGTACATCAGCTGCACCGCTCCGCACTGCATGCACCTGAAGTACGGATTCATGACACCGCAGTACCCGCACGCGGGCCCGTACGGCGACGGCTCCGCCGCAACCGGCATGTGCGGCATCAACTGGCCAGCGCACCACAGAGGCCCGATCGACCTACAGGAGCTGCACCCTACGAAGAGCATGGCGGCCGGACCAGGATAGACCTCGCACTCGTACAAGTCACGCGCGCGATCGACCGTGCCAAAGCGGCGGAGCGCCGAGGCTAGCCGTCGACGAGCAAGCCGTTCAGCGGCCCGAGCACCGCCTTCGATCGCCGCGAGACATGCGGCAGAAGACGGAGCTTCCGTGTTCCGTGGCCGTCGAGGCGGGCGCGCTCGAGCTGCTCCTCGGCGAGCGGGCGCCAGCGCTCGTCCACCGTCCGGGCCGGGTCGCCGGACAGGTCGCCCGGCTCGCATTCGAGGTGCTCGGCCCACAACCGCAGCCGTGTCTCGCGCGCCAGCTCCGGATCTCGCGTCACGACGTTCATCTCCGTGTCGTTGAAGAGCGAGTGCTCGTTCAGGTTCGCCGAGCCGACCGTCAGCCAGCGGTCGTCCACGATCCCGATCTTCGCGTGGACGTACACGGGTTGCCCGCCCGGCCCGGGCTGCCACAGCGTGCACGCGAGAAACCGTCCGGCACCGTTGTCGGCCGCGGCGAGCACGCCGAGCTGGCCGCGCGTGTCCTCCTGGCCGTTCTTCGCCTTCGCGGGAAGCAGGACGACCAGGCGGAAGTCGTCGCGGGGCGGGCGGCGCAGCTTCTCCTCGAGGATCGCGGCGAGCTCCGGTGACCAGAGGAACTGGCTCTCGAGATACACGAGCCGCTCCGCCGAGCGCAGCGCACGCACGTAGCTCTCGAGGATGCGGAAGTCGCCCTGGGGCAGCGACCGGTAGACGTCGTTCGGCACGGTCCGCACGACCTGGAGCTCGAGGTCACCCTCGCGTGTCCCGGGTGCGGGGCGCTCGAGGCGCTCGCCCGTGACCTCGCGCCAGCGGAAGGCGAAGTGCTCTGCGACGTCGCCGACCGCCGGCCCTTCGAGGCGTGTCGTCGCGTCGTGCCAGCCGAGCCCTCCCCGTCGGGGGTGTGACGGCTCGTCCCGCCTGTCCCCGCCGAGCAGGCTCAGGTCGATGCCGCCGACGAACGCCACCTCTCCGTCCACGATCACGAGCTTCTCGTGGTGACAGTGCAGCGGGCGCTCACGGTCGTCGAGCGCGCACACGACCTCGGTCCCGCGGACGAGCCGCTCGCGCACGTCCCGGACGTCGCGGCGCGAGGGCCGGAAGAGCGGGAGCGGGGCGCCGGCCCAGGCGAGCACGCGCACCTCGGCGCGGCGTGCGGTCCCCGCGAGCAGCTCACGGAGCGTCAGGCCCGACGGGAGCCGCAGCTCGGGCGTGAAGTGCCATCCCGCGAGCCACACGTGCGATCTCGCCGCGACGACGGCCTCCTCGATCGCGGGCAGAGCGTCGGACCCGTCGACGAGCACGTCGAGCCGGTTGCCGGCCCGCGGGGGCGGTACGCCCGCGGCCAGGCCGCCGGAGGCGTCGAGCGCATCCAGCCGTCCGAGGCGGCGGAGCCTCCGCCGGTGGTGGGCGGCGATCGTCCGCTCGAGGCCCTGTCCGAGTGCCTGGTCGAGGCGAGTGGCGCTCACGCCTCGGAGTGATACCTCTTCCGAGCTCGTCCTAGACTCCGTGACCGGATGTGCTTCGAGCCCGACTCCTCGCCGCCGGTCCCGGTCATCTCCGGAGCGGCCGTCTCGCACGACGAGCTCGTGCTGGAAGCGGCCGACGGCAACCGCTTCGCCGCCTTCCTCGCGACACCCGAGGAGCCGTCGGGAGCCGGCGTCGTGATCCTGCCGGACGTGCGCGGCCTGTACCGCTTCTACGAGGAGCTGGCGCTGCGCTTCGCGGAGCGAGGGCACACGGCGCTCGCGTTCGACTACTTCGGACGCACGGCCGGCGCCGGGAGACGCGAGGACGACTTCGACTACCGGCCGCACGTCGAGGCGCTGCAGCCGGAGGGGATCCAGACGGACGTGGCCGCCGCGGTGGAGCGCCTGCGCTCGCTCGGCGTCCGCTCGTTCCTGACGGTGGGCTTCTGCCTCGGCGGGCGCCATTCGTGGCTTGCGGCCGCCGGTGGTCACGGGCTCGCGGGAGCGGTCGGCTTCTACGGCCGGCCCGGCGAGTCGGCCGACGGCAAGCCCGGCGCCGAGCAGCTCGCGGGCAGGATCGAGGCGCCGATCCTGGCGCTGCAGGCCGGCGCCGACCGGAACATCACCGCAGACCAGAACGAGGCGTTCCGGCGGGCGCTCTCGGAGGCGGGGGTCGAGCACGAGCTGGTGGTCTACGAGGGCGCGCCGCACGGCTTCTTCGACCGCAAGCAGGAGGACTTCGTCGCCGCCTCGGAGGACGCCTGGGCGCGGGTGCTCGACTTCGTCGAGCGGCACGCCGCGTGATCAGGGAGGCAAGACGCGACGAGGCGAACCTGCTGGCGGCGATCCAGCGTGACGCCTCGCTCGCCGCCAACGCTCACATCTTCCCGCCCGAGCTCTACCCGTTCCCGCTGTCCGAGGTCACGGAGCGCTGGCAGGGCTTTCTCGACGATCCGGCCGTCGAGGTGCTCGTGTTCGAGGAGGGCGGCGTCGCTGTCGGGGTCGCCGGCTCGCGCGCCGAGTGGCTCGACGGCCTCTACGTCGTGCCGGAGTGGTGGGGCCGCGGCCCCGGCCGCAGCTTGCACGACCAGGTGCTCGCACGGCAGCGCGCCCGCGGCGTAGCGCGCTGCAGCCTCTGGGTGCTCGAGGAGAACGCCCGCGCCCGCCGCTTCTACGAGCGGCTCGGTTGGCGCGGGAACGGCGAGACGCGAGCGGTGCCCTTTCCGCCGCACCCCCTCGACGTCGGCTACTCGATCGAGCTCTAGGCCTCAGACGGCGTAGGGGTTCGGCAGGGCGGTCCAGAGCACGACCGCCTCCTCCGACTCGGACGGGTTGCGCCAGGTGTGCGGGTCGCGCGGCGAGTACGTGAACGTGTCGCCTTCCTCGAGCCGGTGCGTCTCCTCGCCGACGCGCAGCTCGAGCGAGCCGCGCAGCACGTACACGAGCTCGACGTCGGCCGGGAGCGTGTAGGGCTCCTCGCCGGCGCTGCCGCCGGGCGGGATGTGCGACTCGGTGACGTGGAAGCGCCGCTCGTCGCGGGAGCTGAGCAGCAGGTGCTCGGCGTTCCCCATCGCGAGCGAGCGCCGGGCCTGCTCGTCGCGCCGGATGAGCCGCCCGGCGGGCACGTCGTCGACGAGGTTGCCGACGCGGATCCCGAGCACCGCGCAGATCCGGTAGAGCGATGAGAGCGAGGCGGAGGTGAGGTCGCGCTCGAGCTGGCTGATGAACCCCGCGGTGAGCCCTGCCCGCTCGGCGACCTCGGCGATCGTGAGGCCGCGCTCGAGCCGCCGCGCCCTCAGCCTCGCTCCGACACGGAGCTCGCCGGTCCGGGGAGCGCTCACGATGTAAGCCTAGTCAAACGGATTTTAGTATTGGTAAAGTCTGCCCATGCACCGGATCGTCCTCGCGATTCTCGCAGCGGCACTTGCCGTCGCCGCCGGCTCGGCCCAGCGGGCGACCCCCGCGGCCGCGACGGGCGCGGACGACGTTCGCCTGCTGATGCAGCGCATCCGGGAGATCCACCCGAGCCCGTTCCACGCCACGCCCGAGCCCGTCTTCCGGGCCGCCGCGGACGACCTCGCCGCCAGCGCACCGACGCTGTCGCCCGACCGGCTGCTCGTCGAGCTGATGCGCTTCACCACGCTTCTCGGCGAGCGCGACGGGCACTCGGGGATCTTCCCGCTCGACTCCGCGCACCGCCGCGTGCTGCACCTCTTCCCGCTCTACCTCTACAAGTTCAGCGACGGCCTCTTCGTCGTCGCAGCGCCGGGGCACCGCGCGCTCGTGGGCTCGAAGCTGCTCGCGATCGACGGCCTCTCCGCCGGGGAGCTCGAGCAGAAGGTGCGCCCCCTGGTGCCGCGCGACAACGAGGCCACGCGCACCGACCGCTTCATGAGCTTCATGCTCACCGCCGAGGTGCTGCACGGCCTCGGCCTGCGCAGCGGCACCGGCCCCGCACGGTTCACGCTGCAGAAGCCCGGCGCGGCGGCGAGCGAGGTCACGCTCTCACCCGTGACCGCCGCGAGGTACCTCCGCCTGATGGAGCCCGCCTTCCCGGGCTTCGTGTACGCGCTGCCGCGCCGGGCAGCCCCGCTGTACCTGCGCCGCCGCGGGCAGGATCACTACGTGACCACGATCGACCACGGGCGGGTCGTGTTCGTCGGCTACAACTTCACCCTCGGCTCGACCTGGGCCGAGGCGCGCCAGGTGCTGCGGCTCGCGAAGCGGAAGACGGTGCGCCGCGTGATCGTCGACGTGCGGCTCAATCCCGGCGGCGACAACCACACGTACGTCGACCTTCTCCGCGCCTTGCGCTCGAAGGCCGTCAACCGCCGGGGCCGGCTCGTCGTCCTGATCTCCCGCAGCACGTTCTCGGCGGCCGAGAACTTCGTCACGGAGCTCGAGCGCAAGACGAGGGCCGTGTTCGTCGGCGAGACCTCGGGCGGCAGCCCGAACCTCTACGGAGACGCGGTACCGGTCGACCTGCCGAGCGCGGGCCTCGACGTCGAGATCGCGGGCGTCTACTGGCAGAAGAGCTACGCCGGCGACCCGCGCGTCGCGATCGAGCCGAAGGTCTCCGTGCCGCTCGGCTCGAGGGCGTTCTTCCGCGGCAAGGACCCGGTTCTGGCCGCCGCTCTCGCCTACCGCCGCTAGGCGGTCGCGGGAACCGCGGCCCGCTGCGGCGCCTTGCGTGGCAGGAGCATCCGCGCGAGGCCGAGCCAGACCACGGGACCTGCCGAGAGGGCCACGAAGATCGGCCCGGCCAGGCCCTTCAGATCGGTGCCGACCGCGAGCGCGTGACCGAGGAAGAGCACGAAGGCGCCGAAGCTCGCGTAGTGGAGGATCCGCCAGCCGCGGTGCCCGATCCAGCGCTTGGCCTTGAACGACAGGGCGAGCACGAGCGTCAGCCAGCCGCCGACGACTCCCGCGGCCACGCCGACAGGCTTCCACGGCGCCGCGAGCGGGACGAGCACCGCCGGCAGGCCGAAATGCAGCACGGGGTCGAGCAGCACCGCGGCGACGTGCAGGACGACCATCGAGAGCGCCGTCCACACCAGCGTGTGGTGCCAGCCGAGCAGCGCCTTCTGCCGCCGCGGCCCCAGCAGCCGGGTGCTCATCGCCAGCCCGAGCCACACCGACAGGGTCAGCAGCCCGAACGCGACGAGGCCCGAGGCGCGTGCGAGGAGCCAGAAGACCGGGACGCCGTGCGCGACCATCTAGCCCCCGGGCGGCGGCGAGCTGTGAGTCGTCGTGTGCGTGGCGACGGCGGCCGGCAGGAGCACTGCCTTACCGCCTTTGCCCTTGACGACGACGACCTTCGTACCGCCGGTCGGGGCCGACTGCAGCGGTGGATGCGACCACGCGAGCACCGCGACGATCGCGAGCAGCGCCCACGTCGCAGCGACTGCCGCCCAGACGCGGCGCATCAGTCGAGCTCCTCCGTGTGCGGAGCGGCGGGTGGCGCCTGGGGGGCCGGCGCGACCTGCACGACCTGCGTCGCCGGGTGAGACGGTGCCGGCGCGTGCCGGAGCCCCGTGACCGCGGCGCCGCCCGTCACGACGGTCAGCGCGAGCGCGGCTGCGAGGGCGAAGGCCTGGCGGCGGCTTAGATGACTCTGCGTCTCGTTCATGTCTCCCTCGTTCTAGCGCGCGCGTGGTTACCGGCAGGCGACGGGCGGGCCAAGGCACGGTTCGGGCTCGGGAAAGGTTCGGCAAAGCGAGTAGGTTTCGGCGGATGGTCAGGACCCGCTTCGCTTCGAGCCCGACCGGCTCGCTGCACGTCGGCAACGCCCTCAGCGCGGTCGCGAACCGGTCGCTGGGCGACCGGCTGCTGCTGCGAATCGACGACACCGATCCGGCGCGCACCGTCCCCGGCGGCGAGGACGCGCTGCTGCACGACCTGGAGTGGCTCGGCCTCGCCTGGGACGAGGGGCCGGTGCGCCAGAGCGAGCGGCGCGAGCGCCACCTCGAGGCGGCGGCGCTCCTCGGCGCGCATTTCGACGGCACGACGCTCGTCCGCGAGGACGGCACTCCGACCCACCACCTCGCGAGCGTGGTGGACGACGTCGACTTCGGCATCACGCACGTCGTGCGCGGCAGCGACCACCGGCCGAACGAGCCCCTGCACCGGCGCCTGTTCCAGGCGCTCGGCGCGCAGCCGCCCGAGTTCGTCCACCACGGGCTGATCCTCGGAGCGGACGGCAGGAAGCTCTCCGAGCGGGCCGAGGACGCGACCGTGACCTCGCTCCGCGAGGCCGGGATCCCTGCGGAGGCCGTGCGGCGCTACCTCGAGGAGCTCGGGCTGCCCAGGCACGACGTCCACCACGACCTTCGGCGGATCCGACGCCTCGCGATCGACGCCGTCGGAGCTTTCGACGACGAGGAGCTGGCCGAGCGGGTCAGCGCGCCGGTCGAGCTCGCGCCGGCATTGCGAGGCGCACGCGACCTGAACGAGGCCCGCGACTACGCCGAGGCGATCCTCGACCCCGTGCGTGTCGGGGTCGACGCGCCGGAGACGCTCGAGCGCTTTCGAGAGCTGGTCGAGCGCGGGAACGGCAACGCCGAGCCGAAGGCGCTCCTGCGGGAGCTGAAGGCGGTCGGCGGCGACCTGTGCGCGCTGCGGCTGGCGCTGACCGGCCGCGACCGCGGCCCCGAGCTGTGGACGGTGCTCGCGGCGCTCCCACGAGAAGAGCTCCTGCGGCGGGCGGAACGATGAGACGATCGGCGCCGACAGCTCGCGACCGAAAGGAGCGGCCCGATGAAGGACTTCAAGGAGTTCCTGCTGCGCGGCAACCTCGTCGACATGGCGGTCGGGATCGTGATCGGCGTCGCCTTCGCGGCGCTCGTCACGGCCTTCGTCACCGACCTGATCACCCCGCTGATCGCCGCGATCGGGGGGAAGCCCAACTTCGACAACCTCAGCTTCACGATCAACGGCAGCCACTTTCTCTACGGGGCCTTCATCAACACGCTGATCGCGTTCCTGATCATCGCGGCGGTGATCTTCTTCTTCGTGGTGAAGCCGGTGAACGCGCTGATGGCGCGCAGGCGGACGGAGCCGCCGGTCGACGAGCAGACGAGGCAGTGCCCGGAGTGTCACAGCGAGATTCCCGTCGGGGCCCGCCGGTGCGCGTTCTGCACCTCGGAGGTCGCGCCCGCGTAGCCCGAGGAGGCCGCAGTGCGGCTCTATGACACCGCCGCCCGGCAGCTCCGGGAGTTGCCGCCCCCGCCGGGGCCCGTGCGGATGTACTTCTGCGGCCCGACGGTCTACCAGCGCATCCACATCGGCAACGCGCGGCCCTTCGTGATCTCGCTCTGGTTGAGGCGCTGGCTCGAGCGCACCGGCTACGAGGTGACGCTGGTCGAGAACATCACCGACGTCAACGACAAGATCTACGCCGCCGCGCCGGGTGCCAGCGCGCGGCTCGCGGAAGACGCGAGCGGCTGGTACGTCGAGGACACGAGCGACCTCGGCCTAGGGAGGCCCGACGAGGAGCCCAAGGCGACGGAGTCGATCCCGGAGATCGTCGCCATGATCGAGCAGCTGGTCTCCGGGGGTCATGCGTACCCCGCCGGCGGCGACGTCTACTTCCGCGTCGCGAGCTTCCCCGACTACGGCAGGCTGTCGGGGCGCCACGGCGACGAGGAGGCGACGCGCAACCCGTCCGAGGAGCCCGAGGCCGAGGAGCTGAAGGAGGACCCGCGCGACTTCGCGCTCTGGAAGGCGCACAAGCCCGGCGAGGACACGTGGTGGGAGTCGCCGTGGGGGCGCGGCCGGCCGGGCTGGCACATCGAATGCTCCGCGATGGCGGAGGCGCACCTCGGGCCGGTGTTCGAGATCCACGGCGGCGGGATCGACCTCGTCTTCCCGCACCACGAGAACGAGATCGCGCAGTCGCGGGCGCTAGGCCACGAGTTCGCCCGGCTCTGGATGCACAACGGGATGCTCCGGCTCGCCGGCGAGAAGATGTCGAAGTCGCTCGGCAACATCGTCTCGCTGCGAGACGCGCTGGACGAGTGGGGGCGCGAGACGCTGCTCGTCTACTTCCTCGGCGGCCACTGGCGCAAGCCGATCGACTACTCAGACGAGGTGCTGCAGCAGTCGGCGGCCCAGGCCGAGAGCTTCCGCAACGTCTTCCGAGGCGAGCCCGGGGAGGGGGGCGACTGGGCGGCGTTCGAGGCCGCGCTCGACGACGACTTCAACACGCCGGAGGCGCTCGCGGTGATGCACGGCTGGCGCGACCACGACCTGCTGCGGCGCGGCCTCGAGGTGTTCGGCCTCGAGTCGCTCGCGGAGGGCGAGGCGCCGCCGGCCGAGCTCGAGGAGCTTGCGCGCGCCCGCGTCGAGGCCCGCGCGCGAAAGGACTTCGCCACCGGCGACCGCCTCCGCGACGAGATCGCCGCGGCCGGGTGGGAGGTGCGCGACGTGGACGCCGAGCCGGGGTACCGGCTCGTGCCGAAGCGGTGATCTCCGAGCTCGTCTACGGACGGCGCCCGGTGCGCGAGGCGCTGCGCGGGCCGCGCGAGGTGCTGGAGCTGCTCGCGACCGAGCGGGCGCTGAAGGCCGAGCCGGCGCTGCGCGAGGCCGGGTCGCGCGTGCACGTGAGGCTCGAGCGGGAGCTGACCGCCGAGGCGGGGACGCAGGACCACCAGGGCGTGGTCGCGCGCGTCGAGCCGTACCGCTACGCCGACGCGCACGAGCTGGCGGCCGGGGCTGTGCCGCTGCTCGCCGTGCTCGACTCCGTCACCGACCCGCGCAACCTCGGCGCCGTGATCCGCAGCGCCGACGGCGCGGGCGCGGACGGCATCGTCCTGCCGGCGCACAACTCCGCACGCGTCACGCCCGCGGTCGCCCGCGCGTCGGCCGGCGCCGTCGAGCACGTGCCGGTGGCGGTGGTGAAGAACCTGGCCCGCTACCTCGGCGAGATCAAGGGCCGGCACCTGTGGATCTGGGCCGCGGCCGGCGACGCCGAGACGTCGCTGTGGGACGCCGACCTGGCGGGCGGCGCCGTCTTCGTGCTCGGCGCGGAGGGCAAGGGGCTGCGCCCGCTCGTGCGCCGCACCTGCGACGACGCAATCT
>DATIFC010000049.1:0-23356 GCA_035455445.1 Gaiellaceae bacterium
CGGCCCGAAGCATAACGCGCTCCGGCCCGACGAGCTCGTCGCCCGGGTCGAGTGGCGGCCGCTGGAGGGGCCGGGATCGTTCTCGAAGCTCGGCGTGCGCAACGCGATGGTGATCGCGGTCGCGAGTGTCTGCGTGCAGCTCGACGCGGCCGAACACCGCGTGCGGCTCGCGCTCGGGTCGGTGGGGCCGACCGTGCTGCGCGCGCCGCGCGCCGAGGAGCTCGCCGCCTCGCTCGACTGGGAGCGCCCCGCGGGCGCACTGGCCGAGTTCGGGCGGCTGGCCGCCGTGGAGACGCGGGCGATCGACGACCGCCGCGGCTCGGCCGCCTACCGGCGCCACGCGGTCGAGGTGCTCGCCGCCCGCGCCCTGGGCTGGGCGCTGGAGGACTGGAGGGCCGCGCCGTGCTGATCCAATGCGTCGTCAACGGGCGCGAGCGCTCGGCGGAGGTCGAGCCCTGGACGAGCCTGCTCGGCCTGCTGCGCAACGAGCTCGGCCTGATCGGCGCGAAGGACGCGTGCGAGCAGGGGGAGTGCGGCGCCTGCTCGGTCTGGCTGGACGGCGAGGTCGTCTGCACCTGCCTCGTCCCCGCCGCCCAGGTCGACGGGTGCCACGTGCGCACCGTCGAATCGCTCGCAGCGAACGGCGCGCTCCACCCGGTGCAGGACGCGTTCCTCGAGGCCGGGGCGGTGCAGTGCGGCTTCTGCACCCCGGGGCTCGTCGTCGTCGCGACCGACCTCCTCGAGCGTGGGGACGAACCGGACGAGGCCGTCGTCCGCGAGGCGCTGGCGGGGAACCTCTGCCGCTGCACGGGCTACGGCAAGGTCGTCGACGCGGTGTGCCTGGCCTCGGAAGAGCGATGAGCGCCCTCCGCGAGCGCGTGCGCGGCGGCATCGGCGAGTCGGCGCGGCGCGTGGACGGCCTGCCGAAGGTCACCGGCGCCTACGTCTACGGCAGCGACCTGCGCGCCGACGGGATGCTCTTCGCGATCGCGATCCGCAGCCCGCACGCAGCGGCGCGAATCCGCTGGATCGACACGGAGGCAGCCGCGCACGCGCCGGGCGTCCACAGCGTGCTGACGGCCGCCGACCTCCCCGCGGCGCGCACCTTCGGGCTCGAGTACTCCGACCAGCCGGTGCTCGCCGACGGCGTCGTCCGGTACGAGGGAGAGCCCGTCGCGCTCGTTGCCGCCGAGACCCGCGAGCTCGCGCGGGAGGCCGCCGCGCTCGTCGAGGTCGACTACGAGCCGCTGGAGCCGCTCACCGACATGGAGGCCGCCCTGCGCCCCGGCGCGCCACGCGTGCACGACTTCGGCAACGTGCTCCGCCACGTCCACATCGAGCACGGCGATCCGGAGGCTGCGAAGGCGGACGTCTGGATCGAGAGCTACTACGAGACCGCCATGCAGGACCAGGCCGCGCTCGGCCCGGAGGGGGGCCTGGCCGTCCCGGCCGCGGACGGGGGCGTCGACCTCGTCGTCAGCACGCAGTGGCTCGACGTCGACCGGCAGCAGCTCGCGCCCTGCCTCGGCCTGCCCGAGGAGAAGGTCCGGATCGCGCTCGCCGGCGTCGGCGGGGCGTTCGGCTCGCGCGAGGACGTCCACGTCCAGATCCACGCCTCGCTGCTCGCGCTGCGCACGGGCCGCCCCGTGAAGATGGCGTACGGGCGCGAGGAGTCCTTCCACGGGCACCCGCACCGCCACCCCTCGCGCACGTGGATCCGGTACGGCGCCACGGCCGACGGAAGGCTCGTGGCCGCCGACGTGCGGCTGCTGCTCGACGGCGGCGCCTACGCCTCCTCGTCGCCGGCGGTGCTCGCCAACGCCTCGACCTTCGCGGCCGGGCCCTACGAGATCCCGAACGTGCGCATCGAGGGCACCGTCGTCTACACCAACAACCCGCCCTGCGGAGCGATGCGCGGGTTCGGCGCGCCGCAGGTGTGCTTCGCCTACGAGTCCGCGCTCGACGAGCTCGCCGCCAGGCTCGGGCTCGACCCCGTCGAGCTCCGGCTGCGCAACGCGGTCGCGCACGGCTCAATCCTCCCCACCGGCCAGGTGCTGGAGGGAAGCGCACCGCTCCGGGAGGTGATCGAGCGCTGCGCGGCGATCCCGCTGCCGGAGCCCGAGACCGGCCCCGACGCGTATCCGGGCGGCACCGGCAACGTCAACCACGGCGAGGCGCTCAGGCGCGGCGTCGGCTTCGCGGTCGGCTTCAAGAACGTCGCCTACAGCGAGGGGTTCGACGACGCGGCGCAGGCGACGGTGACGCTGCTCGAGGGCCCCGAGGGGCCGCGCGCCGAGGTGCAGACGGCCGCGGTCGACTACGGCCAGGGGCTCTACACCGTCCTGACGCAGATCGTCCGGACCGAGCTCGACGTCGAGGACGTAAGAGTCCTGCCGGCCACCACCGCGGCCGGGTTCGCGGGCTCGACCTCCGCCTCGCGCCAGACGACGATGGCAGGAGGCGCCGTTCTGGCCGCCTGCCGCGCGGTGAGCGCCGAGCTCTGGGAGCGGGAAGGCGACCTCTCGGAGCCGATCTCCTGCACGCGCGAGTACCACCACCGCCCCACCGAGACCTTCGACGAGCAGGGGCAGGGAGACATCCACGCCTCCTTCGCCTTCGTCGCCGAGCGCGCGGTCGTGGACGTCGACACGGAGCTCGGCCTCGCCCGGGTCGTCCAGCTCGCGGCGGTGCAGGACGCCGGCCGGGTGATCAACCCGCAAGGCGCCGAGGGACAGATCGAGGGCGGCGCCGCGATGGGCCTCGGCCTCGCGCTGATGGAGGAGGTGCAGCTCGAGGACGGCGTGATCCGCAACCCGTCGTTCACGGACTACCTCGTGCCGACGATCCTGGACGTGCCTCCGGTGGTCTCGGAGCTCGTCGAGGAGCCCGAGCCCGGAGCGCCCTACGGCGTCAAGGGCATCGGGGAGCTCGCGACGGTGGCGGCGGCACCGGCGATCGTCTCCGCGCTTCGCGACGCCACCGGCAGGACGCTCAACCGCGTGCCGGTCGCCCCCGACGACCTCGTCGCGCTGCGGCCGCCCGCGACCACGGAGGGCCCGGCTCCGATCCCCGAAGTCCCGGGCCAGCAGGCCGTACCGGAGTACCTGGGCCTCGGCCTGGGCCAGCAGGAACTGATGAAGGAGAGGACGACATGAAGCTCGCAGTCGACAGGAGCACGCTCACCGGCCGGGATTACATCGAGACGCTCGACTGGTCGGTCGAGGAGATCGAGGAGGCGCTCGCCGTCGCCGGCGAGCTGAAGGACGCCTACCGGGGCGGCCGGCCGCACCGGCTGCTGCCCGACAGGACGCTGTTCATGCTCTTCCTCGACCGCTCGACCCGGACGCGGAACGCCTTCGAGGCCGGGATGACCCAGCTCGGCGGCCACGCGCACTACCTCGACGCCGACAAGACCCAGGTCGCCCACGGCGAGAGCCCGAAGGACATGGGAATCATCCTCTCGCGCTACGGCGAGGGCCTCGCGATCCGCCACGATCTCGCGCCCTACGAGGGCAACGCCTGGATGCGCGAGATCGCGGAGTGGGCCGACATCCCGCTGATCAACCTGCAGTGCGACGTCGACCACCCGACGCAGACGCTCGCCGACCTGATGACGATGCGCGAGCAGCGCGGCGAGGACCTGCGCGGCCTGCGCGTCGCGGTCACGTGGGCGTACGCGCCCTCGTACGCGAAGCCGCTCTCGGTGCCGCAGGGCCTCGCGACCCTGCTGCCGCGCTTCGGCATCGACGTGGTGCTCGCGCACCCGCCGGGCTTCGACCTGATGCCCGAGGTGATGGAGCGCGCGCAGGCCGCGGCGAGCGCCGGCGGCGGCTCGATCACGTACGCGGAGGAGATGGAGGAGGCCTTCGACGGCGCCGACGTCGTCTACCCGAAGTCCTGGGGCAGGATCGACGCCTTCGCCGACGAGCAGGCCGCGCTCGCCCAGTCCGGCGAGCACCGCGACTGGATCTGCGACGAGAGGCGCCTGGCGCTGGCGAAGCCGGACGCGCTCTACATGCACTGCCTGCCCGCCGACCGCGGCAACGAGGTCACCGACGAGGTGATCGACGGGCCGCAGTCGGTCGTCTACGACGAGGCCGAGAACCGGCTCCACACGGGCAAGGCGCTGCTCGCCCTGACGATGGGAGGCTACGAGGCCACTCGGTAGTTAGCCCCGATAGAGGTTCCGAGACTCCTCGGATTCGCCCTGCCTCCCGGAACCGTAGACCTGACGTGTCCAACCAAGGGGAGGGATCACACATGAAACGTGCCAAGGCGGCGCCGGCACTGCTTGCCGTCGCCGCCGCAGTCGCGCTAGCGCTCTTCGGCGCGGGCGCCGCCGGGTCGAGCCCGGCGAAGGGGCCCGGCGCGAAGCCGAGCGCCCAGCAAGTCGTGTTCTTCAACGCCGACGGCATGCGGCCGGACCTGATGGAGCGGTACGCGGCCGCAGGCGCCATGCCCACCTACAAGAACCTGATGGACACCGGCGTCCGCGGGGCGAACGGCATGCAGCAGGGCTTCCCGCCGAACACCGGCGTCGGCTGGTACACGCTCGCCACGGGGACGTGGCCGAGTGAGCACGGCTCGACGAACAACACGTTCTTCCGGACAGGCAGCAGTAACTTCAACGACAGGACGGCCGCCTTCACGAACGGCATCCTGCAGGCCGACTCGTTGCCGCAGGCCGCCGAGCGGGCGGGGAAGACCGTCGTCTCGGTGGAGTGGTCGGGCGGGCGCAACCTCGTTCCGACGCTCGAGGGGCCTGTGGTCGACTACCGCACGTTCTTCTCGAACCGCGGCATCCTGCTCAACTACGACCTGGCAGGGCAGCCGGCGGGCGCGAACGCGTTCGGCGTCTCCTACCAGCGGGTCGACCTCGACCCCGCCGCGGGCTGGACGAACGTTCCGACCTCATACAGCCCGGCGGAGCAGGAGCAGCTGAAGGTCACGAACACGGCCTTCCCGGCGACTGACAACGTCGACCGCTTCTACGACCTCTACGTCTACGACTCGACGAACGACTCGGCGACGAACTACGACCACGTGCTCGTCGTCCCGTCGACCGCGGCCAAGGACGGGAGCCAGGAGGTCGGCGACCTGAAGCAGGGCGACTGGCAGGACGTGAAGGTGACGCTGACGGGCGCGAGGGCGGGCCAGACGGCCGGCTTCTACGTGAAGGCGATCGACATCGCCCCCGACCTGTCGAAGTTCCGCGTCTACTTCACCTCGATCGCCCGGTCGAACGCGAGCTATCCGGCGTATCCGGGTGGCTCGGCCGCGTTCGAGAACTACCTCAACGCAACCTTCCCGAGCGCCACCGGCGCCGACTTCGCGCCGCAGGAGGCCGGGATCGTCGACGACGCGACCTACGTCCAGCAGGGCCTGATGTGGAAGGACGCCCAGTGGGCGTACCTGCGGTACATCCTCGGCCCGACCGCCCAGGGCAACCTCGGCGTGAAGCCCGACCTGCTGATGGCCGGCGTCCCCACCGTGGACGAGTTCCAGCACCAGTTCCTGGCGCTCGCGGGCTCGCCGTCGGTCAACGGGATCGTCAACCCGTACTACTCGGCCGCCAAGGCGCCGACCTACGACGGGTACATCCGCCAGGCCTACGAGGAGGCCGACGCGACGCTGACGCTCGCCCACAGCCTGGTGGGCGGCTCGCCGACGACGTTCGCGACCTCCGACCACGGCTTCGGCGCGCAGTGGCTCGCCGTCGAGGCGGGCAAGGTGCTCGCCGACGCAGGGATCCAGACCCCCGAGCAGCCGAGCAACTGCCGCGCGGCGACGGGTGCGGGCGCCGTGAACCTGGCGAAGGCCTGCTGGGCAGGCGGCACCGCCCAGATCTACGTCAACACGACGTTGCCGTCCGGCGTCACCTACGAGGGCGTCCGCGACCAGGTGATCGCGGCGTTCCAGAACCTCACCGACCCGGCCCATCCGGGCGCGCAGGTCGTGCTCAAAATCATGAAGAAGGAGGACCTCCGGAACGTCCAGGGCGTCGACGCGCTGCATCCGAACCGCAGCGGTGACGTGGTCGTCGTGCTCAAGCCGCCGTACCAGTTCGACGCGGCGACGCCGGGCCAGACGATCGCGTTCTCGCAGTTCTTCGGCCAGCACGGCTACCTGCCGGACACGGTCGACCTGGCGAACAACGTCAACATGCACGCCACGTTCGTCGCGTCCGGACCGGGCATCCGGCACCAGGGGCCTGTCGGAGGCATCCGCGCGATCGATGTCGCGCCGACGATCTCCTTCCTGATGGGGATCCCGGGGCCGCAGAACGCGCGCGGCTCGATCCTCTACAGCCTGTTCCCCGAGCCCGGCCGCTGGAAGGAAGCGGACATCCTCTACATCAGCGACTTCCACGGGCAGCTCACGCCGCTCTCGCAGACGGCCGACACGATCGGCCCGTCGTTCGGCATCGGCGGCGCGGCGTTCCTCAAGCCGTGGTTCGACTGGTACCGGGCTCAGGCTCCGAACGGCGTGATCACGCTCTCGGGCGGTGATGCGGTCGGGGCGACGCCCCCGATCTCGAACTTCTTCGGGGACACGCCGACGATGCACGTGCTGAACATGCTCGGCATGAGCGCGGACACGCTCGGCAACCACAACTTCGACCGGGGCTCGGCATACCTGCGCAACGTCCTGATCCCGATCGCGCAGTTCCCGTACCTGAGCGCGAACACGGTGTTCGCCTCGGGCGGCGGGTACCCGGCGGAGTGGAAGCCGTCGCAGGTCTTCAACTTCGAGGGCTTCAAGCTGGGCGTCGTGGGCTTCACGCTGCCCGAGCTGGCGACGCTGATCTTCCCCGGGAACCTCGACCCGTTCGTGGTCACGGATCCCGCAACGGCGATCAACGCCGAGGCTGCCAAGCTGACCTCCAAGGGCGGCCTGAACGCGATCGTCGCGGTCGGCCACCTCGGCGTCGACGGCTTCAACGTCGACGGCGTCGGGAGCGTCATCCCGCCGAGCGAGCTGCTGACCCTCGTCGCCGACAACCTCCACGGCGTCGACGCGCTGCTCGGCGGCCACACGCACTCGCAGTTCATCGGGACGCGGAACGGGATCCTCGTCGGCGAGGCTCCGAACAGCGGCCAGCGCTTCGACCGGATCCGGCTGACGATCGACACGGCGACCAAGGCCGTCGTCTACAAGACGGCCGACTTCCACAAGCCGTGGAACATCGGCATCACGCCGGACCCGCAGATCCAGGCCTACATCGACGAGCTAAACACGCAGCTCGCGCCGATCTTCAGCACCGTCATCGGCAACTCGACGGTGAAGATCCCGCGGGCCGACTCGTGCGGGCGCGCCGACGGCCGGCTGTGCGAGTCGCTGATCGGCGACCTGACGACGGACGCGCTGCGCACCACCTACAGCGCGGACTTCGCCATCACGAACTCGGGCGGCCTGCGTGCCGACATGACGTGTCCGTTCCCGGACGTCGCCGGCGACTTCTGCCCGGCGTTCACGCCTCCGCCGTACCCGATCACACGGGGCTCGGTGCTCGGCGTGCTGCCGTTCGGGAACCTCAGCTTCACCGTCAACGTGAAGGGCGACGTCGTGAAGGCGATGCTCGAGAACGGGGTGTCGCAGATGCCGGCGGCGAACGGCCGGTTCCCGCAGGTCTCCGGCCTCTGCTTCACCTACGACATCACGGCCCCGGTGGGTAGCCGGGTGACCGGGGCGGTGCGGCAGGCCGGAGACGGCAGCTGCACCGGAGCCGCGGTCGACCTGACCTCGGCCTCGACCTACAAGGTGGTCGAGAACGACTTCATGGCGACCGGAGGCGACGGCTACCCCGTCGTCTACTCGCAGGGGACGACCCAGAACATCATGGATCAGGACGTGGCCGACTACATCACGGCGCACACGCCGGTCAGCCCGTCGCTCCAGGGTCGCATTGCCTGCACCGGCGCCACGACCTGCCCGGTGCCGGTTCCGTAGCAACCCCGACCCACGCTCGGCTCCCGGTCTTCACGGCCGGGGGCCGAGCCCTGGCTCAGCCGAAGCCGTACACGCCCGCGAAGCGCTCGGCCAGCAGGCGCACGAGCAGCGCGGCGGGCAGGCCGACGACGTTCAGGTAGTCGCCCTCGATCCGCTCGACCAGGGAGGCGCCGAGCCCCTGGATCGCGTAGGCGCCGGCTCGTCCCTCCCACTCGCCACTCGCGACGTAGCGCGCGAGGTCGCGCGGGGTGAGCGCCCGGAAGGTGACGAGCGTCACCTCGCGGTGCACCTCCTCCCAGCCGGGCGTCAGCAGCGCGAGGCCCGAGACGACCTCGTGCGTCCTCCCCGAGAGGCTCTCCAGCATCTCCTCCGCTTCCGTCTCCGTCTCCGCCTTCCCGTAGACGCGGCGGCCGCAGACGACCTCGGTGTCGCAGCCGAGCACGGGGCGGTCGCCCGCGCCCGGGGCGACCGAGCGCGCCTTGCCGACCGCGTGCGCCACCGGATCTTCCTCCGCCTCGTCGTAGGAGGGCGGCACGACCTCGAACGGGATGCCGAGCTGCTCGAGGATCGCCCGCCTCCGCGGCGAGGTCGAGGCGAGGATCAGCGGCGGCGCAGGCGGAGCCGCCAGATCTCCTCCGCAGGCCACTGCTTCGACCAGGCGACCGGAGGGTCGTCGTAGTACTCGTGCTCGTCCGCGTCCTCGGGCGCGAACAGCTCGCGGAAGTCGACCAGCTCGAAGCCGTTGCGCCGCAGGATCGCGAGCATGTCGGCCGTGCCCGGGTGGAACTCGACGCCGGGGTCGTCGTCCTCCCAGACGAGCTTGTAGAGGCCGCGCTGGGGCCGCGCGAGGCGGTCGCCCGTCTTGCCCTCGTCGGGCGCGCAGAGGATCCGCAGCGTCGTGCCGCGCATGAAGACGAGCTCGCCCTCCGGCCGCAGCAGGCGCGCCGCCTCCGGGATCCACTTCTCCGGGTCGCACCAGATCGAGGCGCCGTACTCCGAGAACGCGAAGTCGAACGATCCGTCCGGCAGCGGCACCTCCTCGGCGTTGGCCTCGATCAGCTCGAGCCCGAGGCCGAACTCCTCGTCCATCCGGCGCGCCGTCTCGAGCTGCGCCGGCGTGACGTCGACGCCGACGACGCGCCGCGCGCCCGTACGCTTGAACCAGGCGCCGAAATAGGCCGTCCCGCAGCCGAGCTCGACCACGTCGAGACCCGTCACGTCGGGGAGGATCCGGATCTCGCTCTCGGGCTGCGACCACTGGCCCCAGGTGATCTCGCGCTGGGACCACGCGCCGTGGGCCTGCCGGTCGGTGTAGTCCGCGTTCGTCCGCGTCCACCCCTCGCGGTTGACGGCGACGTAATCCGGCTCAGTCATCGAACCAGAGCTGCAGCTCGCGCTGGGCGGACTCCGGCGAGTCCGAGCCGTGCACCAGGTTGTCGGGCATCGCGAGCGCGAGGTCGCCGCGGATCGTGCCGGGGGCGGAGTCGGCCGGGTTCGTCGCCCCCATCGTCGTGCGGACGACGGAGATCGCGGACTCGCCCTCGAGCGCCAGCGCGAGCGTCGGCGCCGAGGTGATGAACTCGACGAGCTCGCCGAAGAACGGCTTCTCCGCGTGCTCGGCGTAGTGCTTCTCGGCCAGCTCGCGGTCGACCTGGACGAGCCGGGCCTCGCGGATCGCGAGCCCGCGTCGCTCGAAGCGCGCGAGGATCTCGCCCGCGAGCGCGCGCTGAATCGCGTCGGGCTTGATCAGGACGAGGGTGCGCTCAACCGCCATGACGGCGGCTGAGTCTACGCGCGGCGCTCGCGGCGAGGCGGGGTGAGCGCCTGCGTGTCGCCCAGCGACTCGACCGCCGCCGGCTCGACCGGCGTCTCGCAGTACGGGCAGACCTGCCAGAGCGCCTCGAGCGGCTGCTTGCAGTTGCGGCACGACTGGCGCAGCCGCGTCGTGCACACCGGGCAGACGAGGAACGCGGGATCGACCTCCGCGCGGCACACCGGGCAGTGCAGGTCGCGCCGCGAGAGACGCTGCTCCATCGCCTTGATCTCCAGCTCGCGCTCGCGCCGGTCCTCGAGGTACTCGGGCGGCCGGAAGAGCATGTAGACGAGGGCGCCGAGGAACGGCGGCACGAGGCCGAGCACGACGGCCATGCCCACCAGCCACGGGTCGTCGATCCGCCGCCGCGCGTCCTTGTAGACCCAGAACGCCACCGAGAGCCAGAACACCGCGACGAAGAACGCCGTCAGGTTGCGGATCACGATCCACGTGCTGTGGCTGAAGAAGTCGAAGATTCCGTTTGCTGCGAGTGGGGCCAACGACGCGTTCTCCTCAGAGAAGGAGCTTCCCGACGAGGTAGCCGGCGCCGAACGCGAGGCCGACGATCGCCAGGACGACGACGACGGCGACCGCGAAGACGCTCAGGCGCTCGCCGAGCTGCCCCATGGTACGCCCTGGAGTCGGACGGTGAGGTCGGCCAGGAGGTAGAGCGAGCCGGTGACGAGGACGGCTCCGTCGTCGCCGCCGAGCTCGCGTGCGCGTGTAAGCGCCGCCGCGGGATCGCCGACCGCCTCGACCTCGGCGAAGAGCGGCGCGGCGCGGCGCGCGAGCTCCTCCGCCGGCAGCGCCCGCGCGCTGTGCGAGGCGGTCGCGACGAGCGTGCGGCCGGCCTGCGCGAGCAGCCCCAGCATCGCGTCGGCGTCCTTGTCGGCGAGGATCGAGGCGACGACGACGTAGTCCCGCCGCGGCAGGCGCGCCAGGAGCCACTGGACGCCGGCCGGGTTGTGCGCGCCGGAGAAGACGTCCTCCCCGACGAGCTCGAAGCGCCCGGGCAGCGCGGCGTCGACCTCGCCCTCCAGCATCCGGCCGAGCAGCGCCTCGGCGGCCGCGCGGCCGACGTCCCGGGCGTGCACGACGCGCCCGGCCCCGTGCGCGCGCGCGAGAGGCTCCCATTCGGGCTCGCCCAGCACGACGGTGGCGCCGGGCGCGACGACGGCGAGCTTCTCGGCCGCGATCGCCTCGCGCGTCTCGCCCAGCACCTCGGTGTGGTCGAGCGCGACGTTCGTCAGCGCGACGACCTCGGCGTCGAGCACGTTCGTCGCGTCGAGGCGCCCGCCGAGGCCGGCCTCGACCACGGCGGCGTCCACCGCGGCGGCCGCGAACTCGGCGAGCGCCGCCGCCGTCAGGGCCTCGAACTGCGTCGCGCCGAGCCGCTCGGACGCCGGCCGCACGCGCGCCAGCGCGGCCTCGAGGTCGGCGTCATCGCCGTCGACCTGGACCCGCTCGCTCCAGCCGGTCACGTGCGGCGAGGTGTAGGCGCCCACGCCCAGGCCCTCGCGCGCGAGGAACGCCGCCGCGCGGCGAGTCGCGGTCGACTTGCCGTTCGTGCCTACGACGTGGACGGCGCGGTAGGCGCGCTGCGGCTCGCCGAGCTCCGCGAGCAGCGCCAGGATCCGCCCGAGGCCGAACTCCTCCGGCCAGGGCGAGAGCGACTCGAGCCACTCGATCACGCGCCCAGCGCATCCAGCTCGCGGCGGTAGCGCTCGAGCTTCTCGCGCTCCGCCTCGACGACCTCGCCGGGCGCGTTCTGGACGAAGCGCTCGTTGGCGAGCATCCTCTCCGCCCGCGCGATCTCGCCCCGGAGCCGCTCCGCCTCCGCCTCGAGGTCGCCGCCGTCGACCTTCGCGCGGTCGGGCTTCACGACCGCGTCGAAGATCCGCTGCTGCTCCTCGTCGAGCGGCGCGCGCACGCCGGCGCGGCGGAAGACCTCGGCGGCGACCCGGATCGGCTCGAACTCCGCCGAGGCGTCCTCCGCGCTCACGGGCTCGGGCCAGGGCGAGACGATCAGCCGCGTCTCCCGCCCCGGCAGGTTCGACCAGATCTCCTCGGTCACGTGCGGCATCGCCGGGTGCAGCAGCTTCAGCAGCCGCTCGAGGTTGGCGAGGGCGGTCGCGCGCGCGTCCTCGTCGCCGTCGTAGAGCCGCGGCTTGATGGCCTCCGCGTACCAGTCGCAGAAGTCGTCGAACGTCACGTGGTAGAGGACGCCCATCGCGGACGAGAACTCGTACGCGCCGAACTGCTCCTCGAGCTGCGCCTGCGCCTGGTCGAGCCGCCACGCGATCCAGCGTTCCTCGAGCGCGCGCGGGCGAAGCTCCGGCGTCGCGTCGCCGACGTTCGCCAGGATCAGGCGCGACACGTTCCAGAGCTTGTTCGCGAGCTTGCGCCCCTCCTCGATCGCGCCCTCGGAGAAGCGCACGTCCTGCGAGGAGGTCAGCTTCAGCAGTCCGTAGCGGGTCGCGTCGGCGCCGTGCTCGGCGACGAGGTCGAGCGGGTCGAGCCCGGTGCCGAGGCTCTTCGACATCCGCCGCCCGTCCGAGGCGAGCACGGTCGTGTGGATGATCACGCGGCTGAAGGGGATCTCCTCCAGCAGCTCGAGCCCCGAGAAGATCATGCGGTTCTCCCAGAGGCGGATGATCTCGCGGGCGGTCGTGTTCAGCGTCCCCGGGTACCACGCGTCCAGCTCGGGCGTCCGCTCGGGCCAGCCGAGGATCGCGAACGGCCAGAGCGCCGAGGAGAACCAGGTGTCGAGCACGTCCTCGCTGCGCTTGAGCTCCGCCGAGCCGCACTCGGCGCACGCGCCGGGCTCCTCCTCCCGCACGGTCAGGTGGCCGTCGGGGCACTCCCAGACCGGCAGCTGATGGCCCCACCAGAGCTGGCGCGAGATGTTCCAGTCGGGCGCGTTCTCGAGCGAGTCGATCGCGTAGCGGTGCTGCGACTCCGGCACGTAGCGCACGCGGCCCTCGCGCAGCGCGGCCAGCGCCGGCTGCTTGATCTCGTCCATGCGGCACCACCACTGCAGCGAGATCAGCGGCTCGATCCGCGACTTGCAGCGCTCGCAGAGCGCGATCGAGTGCCGGTAGGCCTCGCGCTTCATCAGCTGGTCGCGCTCGCGCAGCCAGGCGAGGATCCGCTCCTCGGCCTCCTCCTGGTTCAGGCCTGCGAGCTCGCCGGCCTCGCCGTTCATGCGCCCGTCCGGGCCGATCACGGTCAGCTCCGGGAGGTCGTGGTCGCGCCCGATGTCGAAGTCGAGGGGGTCGTGGCCCGGCGTCACCTTCAGCGCGCCGGTGCCGAACTCCGGGTCGACGCGCTCGTCCTCGATCACCGGCACCACCCGCTCGACGAACGGCACCACCACCTCGCGGCCGACGGCGTGGCGCCAGCGTCCATCACCTCGTCCGACCGCGACGGCCACGTCGGCGAGGATCGTCGCCGGCCGCGCCGTCGCGATCGTGACGCCGTCGGCCGGGTCGTCGGCGAACGGGTAGCGCACGTACGTGAGCGCGTCGTCCACCTCCTCGTGCACGAGCTCGAGGTCGGAGAGCGAGGTCTCGTGGTGCGGGCACCAGTTGATGATCCGGTTGGCGCGGTAGATCCAGCCCTTGTCGTAGAGGTGGACGAAGAAGCGCATCACGGCGCGCACGTAGGCGTCGTCCATCGTGAAGCGCTCGCGCCGGTAGTCCATCGAGGCGCCCATGCGCCGAAACTGGCCCATGATCGTGCCGCCGTACTCCCGCAGCCAGTCCCAGACGATCTCGACGAAGCGCTCGCGCCCGACCTCCTCGCGCGAGGTGCCCTGCTCGAGCAGGTGCTTCTCGACCACGTTCTGCGTCGAGATGCCCGCGTGGTCGTAGCCTGTCAGGAACGCGGTCTCGAAGCCGCGCATGCGGTGCCAGCGGACGAGCAGGTCGGCGAGCGCGATCTGGAGCGCGTGCCCGGTGTGGAGCGCGCCCGTGACGTTCGGCGGCGGATGGGCGACGACGAAGGTCTCCCGGCGGCTGCCGGGCTCGGCGGCGTAGAGTCCTTCGTCCTCCCACGTGCGCTGCCAGCGCTCCTCGACGCCCTCGGGCTTGTAGAGCGGCTCCATTCGGGCAAGTTTACGAAGACGTGGGCGAGTTCTTTCACGCGCTCCGGGTGTTCGGCGACGAGCTCGCCTCGGTCGGCTGGCTCGCGCTCGCGATCGCGCTGGGGCTGCACTTCCTGAAGGTCGTCTTCCGCACCTTCGCCTGGCGCAACATCCTCCAGGCCGCCTACCCCGAGGAACGCGTGCCGTGGCCGCCGGTGTTCGGCGCCTACGTCGCCGGCGTCGGCGTGAACTCGATCGTCCCCGGCCGGGGCGGCGACCTGGTCAAGCTCTACCTCGTCCACCGGCGCGTCCCGAACACGACCTACACGACGCTCGCCTCGACGCTCTTCACCGAGACGCTGCTCGACATCGTGCTCGCGACGGCGATCTTCCTCTGGGCGCTGACCCAGGGCGTGCTGCCGAGCCTGCACGTGCTGCCGAACCTGCCCTCCTTCGACTGGGGCTGGCTCTTCCGCCACAGCAAGCTGACGGCGACGGCGGTAGCGCTGCTGACGGTCGGCGCGCTCTGGCTGACCTGGCGCACGGCGCACAAGGTCGAGGACTTCAAGCAGCGGGTCGGCCGCGGCGTCGCCATCCTGCGCGACCGCCGCCGCTACCTGCGCGAGGTCGTGAGCTGGCAGGTGCTCAGCTGGGTGTGCCGGATCGCCGCCCTGTACTGGTTCCTGCGCGCCTTCCACGTCCACCCCTCGGTGCACAACGCGCTGCTCGCGCAGGTGGTCGACTCGCTCGCGACGCTGCTGCCGTTCTCGCCCGGCGGCGCGGGCACGAAGCAGGGGCTGCTCGTCTACGTGCTCAAGGGCCAGGCGTCGGCCTCGCGGCTGCTCGCGTTCAGCGTCGGCATGTACGCCGCGGTCACGATCTTCAACGTCGTCGCGGGCGCGATCGCGCTCCTCGTGATGCTGCGCACGCTGCGGCTGGGCCAGATCCTCGGCCGCGCCAAGGCCGCGCAGGAGCGGACAGGCTAGGAACCGCACATTTCGCTCGCTGGGTGCGACCTGCCCACCCCGCTCTCTTCGCCACCCAGCGTGCGGCGAAGCGCCGAAGGCGCGGAGTCTGCGCGGGTTGGGCCGTAGGCCGTCTAGGCGGACTCTTCGGCGAGCTCGGCCGGCTCGTCGTCGGCGCCGGCGCTCGTCACGAGCGTCGGCTTGAGGCCCTTCTCGATCGTCTCCTTGGTGATCGCGCACTTGACGACGTCCTTGCGCGACGGCAGCTCGAACATGACGTCGAGCAGCGCGGTCTCGATGATCGAGCGCAGGCCGCGGGCGCCGGTCTCGCGGGCGAGCGCCTTGTCGGCGATCTCCCAGAGTGCCTCGTCGGTGAAGACGAGCTCGATGTTGTCGTAGGCGAAGAAGCGCTGGTACTGGCGCGTGAGCGCGTTCTTCGGCTCGGTCAGGATCTGGACGAGGTCCTCGCGCTGGAGCTGGTGCACGGCGGAGATCACGGGCAGCCGGCCGATGAACTCGGGGATCAACCCGTACGAGAGCAGGTCCTCCGGCATCACCTTCGCGAGCATCTCCGAGGCCTCGAACGAGTTGCGCGAGCGGATGTCGGCCCCGAAGCCGACGGCGTGCTTGCCGATCCGCTTGCCGATGATCGTCTCGAGGTCGGCGAACGCGCCGCCGCAGATGAAGAGGATGTTCGTGGTGTCGATCGAGAGGAACTCCTGGTGGGGGTGCTTGCGCCCGCCCTGCGGGGGAACCGAGGCGACCGTCCCCTCGAGGATCTTCAGCAGCGCCTGCTGCACGCCCTCGCCCGAGACGTCGCGCGTGATCGACGGGTTGTCCGCCTTGCGGGCGATCTTGTCGACCTCGTCGATGTAGATGATCCCGGTCTCGGCCTTCTTGATGTCGAAGTCGGCCGCCTGGATCAGCTTCAGCAGGATGTTCTCGACGTCCTCGCCGACGTAGCCGGCCTCGGTCAGCGCCGTCGCGTCGGCGATCGCGAACGGCACGTTCAGGATCCGCGCCAGCGTCTGCGCCAGCAGCGTCTTCCCGCAGCCGGTCGGGCCGAGCAGGAGGATGTTCGACTTCTGCAGCTCGACGTCGTCGTCCTCCGCGGCCATCTGCACCCGCTTGTAGTGGTTGTAGACCGCGACGGAGAGGGTGCGCTTCGCCTCCTCCTGCGAGACGACGTAGTCGTTCAGGACCGCGTAGATGTCACGCGGGCGAGGCAGGTTGTCGAGGTCGAGCTGTGCGGGAGCGGTGAGCTCCTCGTCGATGATCTCGTTGCAGAGGTCGATGCACTCGTCGCAGATGTAGACCCCTGGTCCTGCGATGAGCTTCTTGACCTGCCGCTGACTCTTGCCGCAGAAACTGCAGAGCAGCTGCTCGTTGCCATCCGATGCGCGAGCCACCTCAGTCTCCTTTTACCTCGGATCGGCCCGGAGTGCTAGGCCTTCGCGCCGTCCTTGGCGGCGTCTCTGTGAATGATCACGTTGTCGATGATGCCGTACTCCTGCGCCTCTTGCGGGGTCATGAAGTAGTCACGCTCCATGTCCTTCGAGACCTTCTCGATGTCCTGGCCGGTGTGCTCCGACATGATCTCCTCGAGTCGCCGCTTGAGGGCGATCGTCTCCCGGGCGTGGATCTCGATGTCGGTCGCCTGCCCCTGGAAGCCGCCCCAGACCTGGTGGATGAGGATCTTGGCGTTCGGCAGGGCCATCCGCTTTCCTTTCGCGCCGCCCGCGAGAAGCAGCGCGCCCATCGACATCGCCGTGCCGACGCAGATCGTCTGCACGTCGGGCTTGATGAACTGCATCGTGTCGTAGATCGCCAGCCCGTGGTAGACGGAGCCGCCCGGCGAGTTGATGTAGATCGAGACGTCCTTGTCGGGGTCCTCGGACTCGAGGTGGAGGAGCTGCGCGATGATCAGGTTGGCGATCTGGTCGTCGACGGGCGTTCCGAGGAAGATGATCCGCTCGTTCAGCAAGCGGGAGTAGATGTCGAACGAGCGCTCGCCGCGCGAGGTCTGCTCGATCACCATCGGGATCAACGGGCTCATGCTGGCTCCTTGCTGCCGGGGGTCCACAGTTTCGTCTCTGTCGGGTTCGTTTCCTTGTCGGGGGTCCAGATCTCCTCGCGGGCGCGCGCGACCTCGGCCGGGACGCGCTTCGCCTCGGCGGCGACGCGGTCGAGCGCCTTGCGCAGGCGCAGGTCGCCGCGCAGCACCTCCTGGCGGCCGGCGTCGAAGACCTGCTTCACGGCCTGGTCGGGATCGTCGCCTGCGAGCTCGGCCTGCTCGCGGATCAGCTCCTCGATCTCGCCGTCGTCGACCTCGATGCCGAGCTGGTCGGCGACGGCCTCCAGCACGAGCTCGCGCGCGACCGAGAGCGCCGCCTCGGCGCTCATCCGCTGCACGAGCTGCTCGGCGGTCTGGCCCGAGAGCTGGAAGTAGGTCTCCGCGCTGATGCCGCGGCTCTCGAGCGAGCGCCCGAGGCCGTTCAGCAGCTCGCGCGTGCGCGCCTCGACGAGCGGGCCGCCGACCTGCACCTTCGAGGCCTCGACGAGCCTGTCGACGGCTGCGGCGCGGTACTGCGTTTCTGCCTCCTCCTCGAGCACGTCGCGGATGCGCTGCTCGATGTCGGCGCGCAGCTCCTCGAGCGTGTCGAACTCGCTCGCGGCGCGCGCCAGGTCGTCGTCGAGCTCGGGCAGCACCTTCTCCTTGATCTCCTTGACCTCGACGGTCGCCTTCGCGGTCGAGCCGTCCGCGGCCTCGAACTCGACCTGCTTCGTCTCGCCCGCGGCGGCGCCTGTCAGCGCGCGCTCCATCTCCTCGACGAGGCGGCCGGAGCCGAGCTCGACGACGAGGTCGCGCTGGCCCTCGCCGTTCTCGTCGAGCGCGTCGATCACGAGCACGTCGCCGGTGCGTGCGGACCGGCTCTCGACCGGCGCCAGCTCGGCGACCGACTCGCGCAACGCCTCCAGCTCCTCGTCGACGACGCCCTCGGGGAGCTCGGGCTCCGCGTACGGCACCTCGAGCTGCGACCAGTCGGCCGGCTCGGGCCTGGGCTGCACCGCGACGGTCGCCGTGAAGCTGAACTCGTCCTCCTCGGAGGTCGGCAGGTCGTAGTCGTACTCGGGTGCGGCGATCGGCCGGATGCGCGTGCTGGCGGCCGCGTTCAGGAACCAGCCGCCGATGTGGCTCTCGACCGCCTCGGTGAAGATCCGCTCGCGGCCGATGCGAGCCTGCAGCACCTGCGGCGGCACCTTGCCCTTGCGGAAGCCGGGCACCTTGACCGACTCCGCCAGGTCGTGGGTCGCGTGCTCGACCGCGTGCCTGAGGTCGGCCTGCGGGACCTCGACCCTCAGCCGGACCTTGTTGTCCGGCAGCTCCTCGACCTGCGTCGCCATGCCACGGTCCATTCAAGCAAAGGGGCCGAGGCCCACCGACGGCGTCCGTCAGAAGTCGTCGGGCTCGCCGTCGCCGTACTCGAGGTGCTCGAGCCGGGTCATCAGCCCCACGCCTCGGAAGTAGACCTTGTTCGAGCGCGGGTAGTAGGCGATGTCGTTTGGCTCGCGCGTCCCGTACACGAGGTAGGTGATGCCTTCGTCGCCGGGGACGACCGAATGGGCGATGCGCGTGCCCGGCGGCCGCGCGACGACGTGGCCCGGCCGCAGCTCGTGATCCTCGCGCTGCTCCCCGCGCGCCGCGGCGACCGGCGTCGGCCAGAGCTCGAGCGTGCCTCCGCCCTCGAGGATCACGAACGCCTCCGATTCCAGCGAGTGGCAGTGGGGGACGACCCCCCGCCGCCCGGGCTCGCGCTGGATCCAGTTCAGGCCGGAGCGCTCCGAGCCCGCCGCCTCCCCGAGCAGCCGGTCGCCGTCCTCGTCCCTCGGCACGTCCTCCAGGGCGACGACGTTTGCGGGCCGCTCGCCCGGATCGGCGAACTCCAGCTCGCCCACCTCGGCCTCGACGTCCCAGGGGTCGTCGACGCGCCCCTCGACCCAGGGCCAGCTCAGCCGCACCGCCTTCGACCGAGGCAGCCAGCCGTACTCGACCGGGTGCCGCGTCCCGAAGACAAGGTACTCGAGGCCGTCGGGGCCACCCCTGAAGGTGTGCTCGAAGTGGTCGGCGACCTGAACGATCGTGTCCCCGGCGCGGACCTCGCAGACCGCCTCGTCCTGCCAGAGCAGGCCGGAGCCGCCGAGCACGTGATAGATCTCCTCCGAGCGGCCGTGCGAGTGCGGCGGCGTCGGCAGTCGTCCCGGCTCGACGCGGACGCGGTTGACGCCGATCCCCTTCGCCCCGGCCGCGTCCCCGAGCCGCTGCCAGCTCGCGGCCATCGGCCCCTTCTCGCGGCGAACCTGCTCGACCTCGTCCCAGTGCGCCAGCGTCACCGCGCCAGTATCGTCGCTCGCGGAGCTCGGCGAAGCCGGAGGACGCCCTCACATGCTGCGCCTAGCCGACCGAGTCGCGGAAGCCGACTGCCTCTCCGGCGATCGCGGACGACTCCTCGATCGGCACGATCGGGGTCGACGTGAAACGCAGCCACGGCACCCAGGGTGCGCTGGTGCGCGCAAGAGCCGCGGCGCTGTCGGCTTCGATCAGCGCCACACCCCCGCCACCGTCCGCAAAGCCGTAGAAACCCTTGAACTCCGCGCCGGCCGGCGGTTCCCACTTCGAGAAGACCTCGAGCGACCGACGAATGCCGTCCTCGCTCGTGTCGATGAATTCCCAGGTGACGTGAAAGAGCATCGGCCATCCTTTCCCGAGGCCGGCGGACGAGAGGCACCGCCGCAGGTGAGAATCTACGCCTAGTGCGGGCGAGAGGACTCGAACCTCTAAGGAGCCGAAGCCCCAACGGGACCTAAACCCGCCGCGTCTACCAGTTCCGCCACGCCCGCGTTCGACGAAGGATAGAGCCGAGCAAGCCGTCTCAGAGGCCGCCGGGCGGCTGCCGGAGCCGCCCCGTCAGAAGAGGAGAACACCGGCGCCTAACTAATACGGCCGGGTCGAGTCTCTACCTCGGTCATGACTGCCACCGTCGTCGAACTGCCCACCGTCGAGTCGCTCAGCGACGAGATCCGCGGCGTCGTCTTCGAACGCCAGACCCTGCGCGCGGTCGGCGCCGGGCGCGAGGAGCTGGAGCGCAACCGCGCCGAGCTCGTCCGCCTGCAGCAGGAGCTCGTCAACGCCCTGATCCGGCGGCACCTTCCCGCAAACGCGGCCTAGGTCCGGCCCGACGGCCAAGCCGCGCGGTTCCGGCGCGGGAGGAGAGGGCCCACGGGCTACGCGAGCCCTCTCCGCAACCGGTCCGGCGCCGGCTCAGTCGTGCCCGTGGTCGACCTTGCTCCGCGTCGACACGAAGATGTCCGACATCCCCTCGGGCCCGGGCGTGCGCCCGAAGAGGAGCGTCCGGGCGCTCCGCGAGAGCGAGGGACGCGACTCTGACGCCGCCGTGTTGACCGCGCCGCCGAGGTTGAGCGGCACCGACCACGGGTCGTGGACGCTCCTCCGCGTCGCAACCCAGATGTCCTGGCCGCCGAGCGTCCCCGTTCGGTTCGAGGAGAAGACCACCTCGCGACCGTCCTTGCGGACGTTCGGCTGGATGTCGTTCGCCGCGGCGTCGTTCAGCTCGGCGACGGGCGCCGCCGGCCCGAAGCTCCATCCGGCGAGACCGGCGCTGACGTAGATGTCGCCCGCGACGCTCGCTGAGCTACGCGAGAAGTAGAGCCTCGCGCCCGGCCCCGCCTCGACGTAGGAGGGGCCTTGCTCGTCGAGCGGGCTGTTCGGCCCGTCCGGGGCGCAGCCGAGGTGCTGCGGCTCGCTCCAGCCATGCCTCCCGGAGTGCCGCGTGAAGTAGATGTCTCCGAGCCCGCAGCTTCCCGGGAGCGCCTCGCGGCTCACGAAGAACAACCCCCCGCCGCGGATCGGCGTCGGGCAGAAGTCGTCCGAGGCCGAGTTGACCGGCTCCCCCAGGTTCTCGGGCGCGCCCCAGGGCGCGTGCCGGTTCGGCCGGTGGGCGACCCAGATGTCGAGCAGCCCGATCCCTCCCGGTCGGGTCGAGGCCAGGTAGAGACTGAGGCCGTCGGGAGACTGCATCGGACATCCGTCCAGGTACGGCGTGTTCAGCTCCGGGCTGTTGCCGGGGACCTCGTCGATCTTCTGGGCGGGCTCCCACGCCGAGAACCGCCCGGCCTGGCCCGCAACCGCGAGCGTCGCGACGCCCACGAGCGCGGCCAGCAACGCCACGGTCGTCCTCGTACGCATTTCTGCTCCTTCCGGTCGTCTATTGCACTCGATTGCCGCGACGGTCACATTGAGGCGTGTGAGGGAGCGTGTGAGGAGCGGAGCGGGCCTGAGCATCCAGCTGCTGGGCCCACCGACGATGGAGCGCGGCGGCGAGCCGGCCGACGCGCCCCGCGGCCAGAAGGCCTGGGGGTTGCTCGCGTACCTGCTTCGCACCCGCCTCCCGCCCTCGCGCGAGTCGGTGGCCGGGCTGCTCTTCCCCGAGGCAGACGACCCGCTGGGGACGCTGCGCTGGACGCTCTCGGAGCTTCGGCGCAGCCTCCGCCAGGACGCCGAGCTCGGGGGCGATCCAGTCCGCCTCACGCTGCGCGCAGGCACGCTCGTCGATGTCGACGTGCTCGGCAGAGGCTCGTGGCTGGAGGCCGTCACGCTGCCCGGGCTGGGCCAGGAGTTCCTGGACGGACTGGTGTTCCGCTCCAGCCCCGGCTTCGAGATGTGGCTCGAGAGCGAGCGCCGCCACGTGGCGGGGACGACCGGTGCCGTCCTCCACCAGGCCGCACTGGCATTGCTCGCGCGGGGAGAGGCCGAGGACGCCGCGCGCCACGCGTCGCAGCTGGTCCGCCTGAACCCGTACGAGGAGAACGCCCACGTCCTCCTCGTGCGCTGCCTGCGCGCCGCGGGAGACCACGAGGCGGCCGGCCTCCGCGTCGCTGCGTGCACCGAGCTCTTCCGCCGCGAGCTGGGCATCGAGCCGACGGCGGCGCTGCGCACGGCGGCAGAGCCGGAGGGCCCGAGCACGGCACGCGTCTCCGGTCGAGCCTCCGTCCTGACGAGGATCGAGGCGGGCGAGGCCGCGCTTGCGGCAGGCGCCGTCGAGGTGGGCGTCCAGCACATGCGCGGAGCCGTCGCCGCCGCCCGCGAGATCGACGACCGCGAGCCTCTGGCCGAGGCGCTCGTCTCACTCGGCGGGGCGCTTGTCCACTCCGCTCGCGGCACGGACGAGGAAGGGGCGGCGGCCCTGCACGAGGGGACGACCCTCGCCGAGGATCTCGGCCGCGACGACGTGGCGGCGACCGGGTGGCGCGAGATCAGCTGGGTCCAGTTTCTTCGCGCGCAGTACGAGCGGGCAGAGGGATCGCTGAACCGCACCGCCGAGCTCGCCGCGGGGCGCGAGGAGGAGCTCGCGTGGGTCGACGTCACGCGCGGAGCGCTGCGGCACGACACCGGCGACCACGCGACGGCGGGCCCGCTCCTCCGCTCGGGGGTCGACCGGGCGAGACGGCTGCCGTCCGGTCAGCCGCTGGCCATGGCGCTCACGATGCTCGGCCGGTTCCACTTCCTCCGCGGCGAGATCGAGGACGCGCTCCACGTTCTCGACCAGGCCCTCGACGAGGTCGAGGCGCGGGGCATGACGGCCTTCGTGTCCTGGCCCGAGTCGTTCCGCGCGGAGCTCGACCTCGCCCTCGGCGACCTGGACGCGGCGGAAGCGCGCTTCGAGCACGCCTTCGCGCTCGGGTGCCAGGTCGGCGACGCGTGCTGGGAGAGCATCGGGCTGCGCGGCCTCGGCCTGGTCGCGGCGGCGCGCGGCGACGTGCCGCGCGCGCTCGACCTCCTCGTCGACGCGCCGAAGGCCTGCCGCCGCCTGCCCGACACCTATCTCTGGATCGAGGCCTACGGGCTCGACGCCCTCTGCGCGGTCGCGGTCGATCACCACGCGGAGGCCGCCCCCCGGTGGCTCGACGAGCTCGAAGCGATCACCGCGAGACGCGGCATCCGCGAGCTCCTGCTGCGCGCGACGGTCTACCGTGCGCGGCTCGGACAGCCAGGAGCGCTCGAGGCCGCCCGTTCGCAGGCCGCGCAGATCGACAATCCCGCACTCGACGGGCTGCTTCGGGCCGAGGAGATCGGCACGGAGGTGATCTGAGCGACCGGGGCCCCGCCAGCGGACGGGCTATCCTGTCCGTGCTGCGCGGTGGCGGTAGCTCAGTTGGTAGAGCCCCGGGTTGTGGTCCCGGTGGTCGGGGGTTCGAGTCCCCTCCGCCACCTGTCGCGTTCCCGGCCCGGGTACGGCCGGAGCGGCGAGGCCCCGTAGCTCAGCGGAAGAGCGGCGGACTTCGAATCCGCGTGCGGAGGTTCGACTCCTCCCGGGGCCACCAACGAAAGCGCCTGCACACAGGCGCTTTCCCTTTGTGCGGTCAAGCCCGAGGCCTACTGCAGCCGGCCGAAGAGCGAGACCGCTCCGAGGATGGCGAAGACGATCAGCGCCATCGCCACCACCTCGTACGCCAACGTCTGCCCGT
>DATIFC010000050.1:0-5008 GCA_035455445.1 Gaiellaceae bacterium
CGCGGCGCGCGCCGCGGGCCTCTATGTGGTGGGCGTGCCGTCGGTGATCGGCGTCGAGCTCGAGGCCGACGCCGTGTTCGAGTCGCTCGCCGACCCCCGCGTGCTCCCGAGGATCGTCGCGCAGCTCGAGACGACGTGACCCCGCCCACCACGGCGAGCGGGCGGGGTCACGCAACTGCTCAGTGGTGATGGTGCTCGCTCGACAGGCGGAAGACCGTCGTCGAGGCGAACACCTGACCGGGCCGGAGCACGGTCGACGGGAAGTTCGGATGGTTCGGCGAATCCGGGTAGTGCTGCGTCTCGAGCGCGAACCCGTCGCTCTGCCGGTAGAACTTGCCGCTCGTTCCGGCCAGCGTCCCGTCCAGGAAATTCCCGGAGTAGAACTGCATGCCGGGCTCGGTCGTGTCGACCTCGAGCTTGCGCCCGCTTGCCGGATCGAAGACCCTGGCGGCGGGAACCAGCCCCGACGACCGCCGGTCGAGCACGAAGTTGTGGTCGTACCCGCGACCGAACGCGATCTGCTGGTTGCTGGCGTCACGGATCCGGGCGCCGATCGCCGTCGGCCTCGTGAAGTCGAACGGCGTACCGGCCACCGGGTCGATCGCGCCCGTCGGGATCAGCGTCGAGTCGACGGGCGTGTAGTGGCTCGCGTTCAGCCAGAGCACGTGGTCGTAGATGTCCCCCGAGCCCTCACCGGAGAGGTTCCAGTAGCTGTGGTTCGTCAGGTTGACCACCGTCGCCTTGTCCGTCGTGGCGTGGTAGTCGATCCACAGCGCGTTCTCCTTCGTGAGCGTGTAGGTGACGTCGACGCTCAGCGTGCCCGGATATCCCTCCTCGCCGTCCGGGCTCGTGTAGTGCAGCTTCAGCCCGACGCGGTCGTGCCTCGGCCCGATGACCGTCGCGGTCCAGACCTTGTTGTCGAACCCCTCGATCCCGCCGTGGAGGGAGTTCGGCGGGTTGTTGATCGGCAGGTGGTACGTGACCCCGTCCAGGGTGAACGTGCCGTTCGCGATCCGGTTCCCGTACCGGCCGATGATCGCGCCGAAGTACGGGCCGCCCGCCGGGAACGGGCTGTTCTTGGCGACGTAGTCGTCGAGGGTCGGGAACCCGAGGACGACGTTCGCCGACCGGCCGTGCCGGTCCGGGACCCACAGCTCCTGGACGATGCCGCCGTAGGTCAGGATCTTGACCACCATCCCCCTCCCGTTGTCGAGGGTGTAGCGGTCGACGGGGATCCCGCCTGGAGCCGTGCCGAACGGCTCCCGTGTGATGCTGGGCTTGCCGTGGTGGCCGTGGTGATGATGGCCGCGGTGGCTCTTGCCACCAGACGCGATTGCGCCGGTGAGGCCCACCGCTGCGAGCATCAGCGCCGCCACGATGCCTCCGAGCGAGATGCCGCGAAGCAGTCTGGCCATCTCTGCTCCTCCTTCCCTTCGCTGTCTACGACTGCCGCAGGAAGCAGGTGAGAGAGTGCACGCGCCGTTCGGCCCCTCTCGAGCCTCGTGGCGCGCCTACCCGGTCGCGTCGTTTTCAATCATCGCCCGCTGAACGGCCCGCAGGCGCTTCATCGCGTCGTCTCCGCCGCGGCCGAAGAGGTCGTGCAGGCGGCGGTATTCGCCGTAGAGCTCGTCGTACACCGTGCCGCTGGCGGCGTCCGGCACGTAGCGCTCGTCGCCGAGGCGGGCCATCCGCTCGGAGGCCTCGCCGATGGAGTCGAACCCGCCGCGCTCCGAGCCCGCGGCCACCGCTCCGAACATCGCCGATCCGAGCGCGGGAGCCTGCCTGGAAGCGGCGACCGCGAACTCGCGCCCGGTGACGTCGGAGAAGATCTGCATCAGGAGACGGTTCTTCTCGGGCAGCCCGCCGCAGGCCACCATCCGGTCGACGGGAACGCCCGCCGCTGCGAACGCGTCGATGATCACCCGCGTGCCGAACGCGGTCGCCTCGAGCAGCGCGCGGTAGATCTCCGGCGCCTTCGTCGCGAGCGAGAGGCCGACGACGAGCCCGCTCAGCTCGGCGTCCACGAGAACCGAGCGGTTGCCGTTCCACCAGTCGAGGGCCAGCAGCCCGCTCTCGCCGGGCCGCAGCCTGCCCGCCTCCGCCTCGAGGACGCCGTGGACGTCGGTGCCCCGGCGCGCCGCGGCCTGGTGGTACTCCGGGGGCACGCCGTGCTCGGCGAACCAGGCGAAGATGTCGCCGACCGCGGACTGGCCGGCCTCGAAGCCGAACAGGCCGGGCACGACGCCGTCCTCGATGACGCCGCACATCCCCTCCACGAGCGCGGGCTCGTTCCCCAGGAGGATGTGGCAGATGCTCGTGCCCATGATCAGCACCATCGTCCCGGGCTGCGTCACCGTCGTCGCAGGCGCGGCCACGTGGGCGTCGACGTTCGCGACTGCCACCGCCGTCCCCGGGCGGAGCCCGGTCCACGCCGCGGCCTGCTCGCTGAGGCCGCCCGCCCGGCTGCCGATCGGCGTCACCGTCCGCGACATCTTCTCGTCGACGACATGCTCGAAGCGCGGGTCGAGAGCGGCGAAGTAGGCATCGCTCGGGAACCCCTCGCGCTTCGACCAGATCGCCTTGTAGCCGGCGGTGCAGCTATTGCGCGTCTCGACGCCGGTGAGCTGCCAGACGATCCAGTCGGCGGCCTCGATCAGCCGGTCCGCGCGCGCGTAGATCTCAGGCGCCTCGACGAGGATCTGGAGCGCCTTGGCGAAGAACCACTCCGACGAGATCTTGCCGCCGTAGCGGGGGAGCCATGCCTCGCCGCGCGCGGCGGCGACCTCGTTGATGAGGTCCGCCTCCGGCTGGGCCGCGTGGTGCTTCCACAGCTTGACCCAGGCGTGAGGCCGGGCCCGAAGCTCCTCGAGCACGCACAGCGGCGTCCCGTCGGCCAGCGTCGGCAGCATCGTGCAGGCGGTGAAGTCGATCCCGATCCCGATCACCTCCGCCGCGTCCACGCCCGTCTCGGAAAGCAGCGCGGGCACCGCCTCCTGGAGCGTGCGGACGTAGTCCTCCGGATCCTGCAGCGCCCAGTCCGGCTCGAGCGCGACGTCCTCGTGCGGCGCCGGGAGCCGCTCGTCGATCACTCCGTGGCGGTAGGGATAGACGGTCGTGCCGAGCTCCCGCCCCTCGGCACAGTCGACCATGACGGCACGCCCGGACTCCGTGCCGAAGTCGATTCCGATTGCGTAGGTGCGCCCGCTCACCGGGCGTCTCCTGCCCGCTGCGGCTCGACGACGACCTTCAGACCGCGGCGCTCGACGAGGTCGCCGAAGGCCTCGCGCCACTCCGAGAGCGCGTAGCGGCCGCCGACGAGCTCGCCCAGCTCGACGTCGCCGGCCTCCGCCAGCCGGATCGCGCGCGGGAGGTCCGCCGGCTTCATGCGGCGGCAGATCAGCAGCGTCAGGCCCTTGCGCCGGGCGGTCGAGGCGGTGAAGCTGGTCCGGTCGCCGTCCGGGATCCCGACGAGCACGACGCGCCCGCCCGGGCGGACGGCCGCGATCGCGTCGGCGAGCGCCGCGTCCTCGCCGGCCACCTCGAACGCCACGTCGACCTCTCGAGGGTCGAGCGTCGCGCCGGCCGCCACCGCCGCCGCCTGCCGGTGCGGGAGCGGGTCGCTCGCCACGATCGTTCCGGCCCCGGCGGCCCGTAGCGCCTGGACGAGCAGCAGCCCGAGCGGACCGCAGCCGAACACTCCGGCGCTCGACCCGACCCGCACGTGGCCGAGGTCGAGAGCATGCAGCGCGACGCCCAGAGGCTCGAGCAGCGAGCCCTCGGCGTCCGAGACGCGGTCGGGCAGGGTGTGAGCGAGCCGCTCCGGCCAGGCCAGGCACGAGCGGAGCCCGCCGTCCTCCGAGCCGTGCCCGGCGAACCGAAGGCGGCGGCACAGGTGCGGCTGCCCCGCGAGGCAGTCGACGCACCGACCGCACGGCACCGCGGGGTCGACGGCCACGCGCTCGCCCGCACGCGTCCCCGACTCGATCGTCCCGACGAGCTCGTGTCCGAGGACGAGCGGGCGGTCGAGGACGGCGTCGCCGATCCCTCCTTCGAGGAACCAGTGCCGGTCGGAGCCGCAGAGGCCGACGGCCGTCATGCGCACGAGGGCCTCGCCGTCGTCGGGGTCGGGGGCGGGCTCGTCGTGGAGCCGTAGGTCTCGCGTGCCGTGGAGGCGAAGGACCTTCACGAGGGCTGGCCGTAGTACGCGCCGGGGCCGTGCTTGCGCAGGAAGTGCCGGTCCAGCAGCCCGGGCTCGATCTGCTCGACGCCCGGTCGGAGGAGCTCGCTCCGGAAGGAGCTCTCGGCCACGACCTCGAGGGCCACTGCGTTCTCGACCGCGTGCTCGGCGTCGGCGCCCCACGCGAACGGCCCGTGGCAGGCGACGAGGGCGGCCGGCCGCTCGAGCGGATCGAGCCCGAGCCCGGCCAGCGTCTCGACGATCACCTCGCCGGTGTGCCGCTCGTAGTCGCCCTCGATCTCCTCGCGGCCGAGCAGGCGGGTCACCGGCACGGCGCCGCGGAAGTGATCTGCGTGCGTCGTTCCCAGACACGGGATCTCCCGGCGGGCCTGGGCCCAGGCCGTCGCGAACGGGGAGTGCGTGTGGACGATGCCGCCGACCTGCTCGAACGCGCGGTAGAGGACGAGATGTGTCGGCGTGTCGGACGAGGGCCGGCCCGCGCCCTCGCGCACCTCGCCGCTCTCGAGGTCGACGACGACCATCGACTCGGGGTCGAGCTCGTCGTACGGGACGCCGCTCGGCTTGATCGCCATCACGCCGGCCGCGCGATCGACCGCGCTCGCATTGCCGAAGGTCAGGACGACGAGGCCCGCCCCGACGATCTCGCGGTTCGCCAGGAGGGCCTGCTCGCGCAGCTCGCCGTGAGCCATCACGTCTCCCGGGCGCCCCGGAAGTAGGCATGGTTCCAGCGCACCTCTTTGGCGAACGAGGCCATCGTCGTCTCGGCGTCGATCACGAGCAGCTCGATGCCCGCCATCTCCGCGAGGTCGG
>DATIFC010000051.1:0-11610 GCA_035455445.1 Gaiellaceae bacterium
ATCAACCTCGGCTGCTACCGCGACCGGGCCGCCGGCCTCGACCTGCCGCGCCTCGTCCGCGAGGCCGGCGCCGTACCGGGCCTCGCCCGCCTGCGGCTCTCCTCGATCGAGATCAACCACGTCACCGGCGAGCTCGAGGCCGCGCTGCGGGAGACGCCCACGGTTGCCCGCCACCTTCACGTGCCGCTGCAGTCCGGCGACGACGGCGTGCTGCGGGCGATGGGGCGAAGGTACTCCTCCTCCACCTTCCTGCGGCGCCTCGAGCCGTTCGACGACTTCAACCTCACGACCGACGTGATCGTCGGCTTCCCTGCCGAGGACGAGGCCGCGTTCCGGCGGACGCTGGAGGTCGTCGGCGCGGCCGGCGTGACGAAGGTCCACGTCTTTCCGTACTCGCCGCGGCCCGGAACGGCGACCGCGGCGGCCGACACCGTGCCTCTGCACGTGAAGCGCGAGCGCGGGGCCCGCCTGCGCGAGGCGTCGCGGCTCGCCAGCCTCGCGCGCTGGCGTGCGAAGCTCGGGCACGAGGACGTCGTCCTCGTCGACCGGCCCGGTCGCGGCTACGGCGACGACTACTCGCCGTGGCTCGTGGACGGGAGTGTCGGCGAGCTCGTTCGCGTCCGCGGCGAGGAGGTCACGGAGGAGGGGATCCGCGCTGCCTGACGACTGCCTCTTCTGCGCCCTCGTGCGCGAGGGCGACCACGTGCGTTCGGCCGACGGCTTCGTCGCGGTCCGCGACATCGCGCCCAAGGCCGAGACGCACCTGCTCGTGCTGCCGGAGCGGCACGTGCCCAGCTTCCGCGAGGTTTCGGACTTTCCGGCGGAGGAAGCGAAGCGGATGCTCGAGTTCGTCGCCGAGACCGCGCGCACGGAAGGCCTGGAGGACTACCGGGTGGTCGTCAACGTGGGGGAGGGGGCCGGCCAGACGATCTTCCACCTCCACTGGCACGTCCTCGGCGGTCGCGTCTGGGGGCTCGCGGGATGAGCCTGATCACGCGACTCGAGGACGAGCTCAAGCAGGCGATGGCGGCCCGCGACGGCGAGCGGCGGGACACGCTGCGGCTGATCCTGGCCAGCCTGCGCTCCGCGGAGAAGGAGCTGCAGCGCCCGCTCCACGACGACGAGGAGCTGCAGGTGCTCCAGCGCGAGCGGAAGCGGCGCGTGGAGGCGGCGGACGCGTTCCGCGCGGGCGGCCGCGAGGAGCAGGCGGAGTCGGAGCAGCGCGAGCTCGCGGTGCTCGAGGAGTTCATGCCCGAGCCGCTGTCGGAGGAGGAGCTCGAGGAGATCGTCGACGACGCGATCGCCGAGGTCGGCGCGACGAGCATGCGCGACATCGGCCGCGTGATGGCGGACGTGATGCCGCAGGTCGCGGGCCGCGCGGACGGCTCCGCCGTGAGCCAGCTCGTGCGCGAGAAGCTCGCCTGACCGACGTCTGACAGCTCGCGCAGCATCCGCGTGCTCGCGGATGCCCCCCGGCCCGCCAGGAGTCAATCTCGGAGGTGCAGGGCCAGACCACCCTCTCGGACGAGGAGGTGATGACGGCGAGGTGGCTCGTCGGTGCGGCGTCGATCGCGGCGCTCGTCGCGCTCGCGGCGCCGGCGCCCCTCGGCGAGGCCGGCCGGCAGGCGCGCTCGCCCACGCCGAGCACCGCCCGCGCCGCGGCCGCGACGAAGCCGCTCCTCGGAGCCGACTGGATCCGCTACGACGAGCGGCCGCCGTCCTGCGCGGGGCCGCCGATCCTCCTGCACTACCACGAGCCCGGGATCCGCCGGCGGCTCCGGTCGGAGATGGCCGCGATGCGCGCGGCTGGCATGAAGGCGCTCCGCCTGTTCGTCTACCACTCGACCGCAGGCGACGGGGTGTGGCTCGTCCCGTCGGCGGGCGGGCGTCTGCCGGAGCCGTTCCGGACGAACCTCGCCGACTTCCTCGACGACGTCCGCGCGGCCGGCTTCACGAGCTTCACGCTCACCTTCAACCCGTGGTTCGAGAACGACCCGATCGGCTACACGCCGGTCCCGTACGACCCGGCCAAGCTCGACGAGAACTGGCGCTTCATCGCCGACATCCGGCCGCTGGTGAAGGAGCACGGCCCGCGCACGACGTGGATCGACCTGATCAACGAGGGTGCGCCGGACGACTGGCAGCCGATCCTGCGTGACTACGTGACCGAGCTCTGGCGCCGCTACGCGGATGCCTTCGGAACCGAGGACGCGCTCGTCTCGACGATCGTCAAGAGCGACGAGGGAGGGACGACCTCCCGTCTGACGAACCTGATCGCCGCGCTGCGCAGCAGCGGTCGCGCGATGCCGGCGGCCTTCCAGGTCCACCCGTCGTGGAGCCGGGACGGCGCCCTGCGCGACCTGCGAGCGGCCGACGCCGTCCTGGACGCCGAGCATCTCCCCCAGCCGATCCTGATCGGCGAGGAGGCGTACAACGCGATCGGCGCCTCCCGCGGGATCGCGGAGTTCCTGCGCACCTCTCGGCGGCGCGTGCTCGAGGTGCTGGAGTGGCCGCTCATGACCGGCCATCCGCCGGGCGGCACATGGCGCAGGTGCCCGTCGTCGCCGTACCGGATCGACGCGTACGCCCGAGCCCTCGGCGTGACGCCGTTCACGCTCGGTCTCCGGCTGGACGCGAGCGGCGTCGGCCTTCGCTCCGCCGGGGCACCGGTGAACGCGCTCGGCGCGGGCATCTACACGATCGTCGCCACCGACCGCAGCTCCGGCGACGGGCTCCGCCTCGTCGCCGGGAGGACCATCCGCCGGACGACGCGGCAGTTCCGCGGCACGGTCCGCTGGAGGTTGCGCCTCGCCGCCGGCTCGACGCTCGCGTACGGCTCCATCCGCACCGGCGTGCGTCATCGCGCGCCGGTGCTCGGGGACGGCCTGCCACGCTAGGGCCACGGACGGCAGCCTCGCGCAGGCAGGGAGAGTCGGCTCAGCACCTACACTGAGGCCGAGTGCAGGAAGTTCTCTCGGTTTCCAACGACGTCGCCGCCGAGCTCGCAACCGTCGGCGACGGTGTCCTCGACGCGCTGCGCGAGCGGCTCCGGATCACACTTCTCCTCCGCGGGAACCGGCTCACCATCGAAGGCGACGACCCGAACGTCGCGCAGGCCCGCGCCGTCGTCGACGAGCTCGCCGAGCTGGTCGAGGGTGGGCACGAGATCGGTCCGAGCACCGTCGACGCGGTGCTCGCCGCGCTCGACCAGGCCGAGGACCTCCGCGAGGTGTTCGAGGACGTCGTCTGGCGCCACCGCGGCAAGAAGATCTCGCCGAAGACGGTCACGCAGAAGCGGTACGTCGAGGCCATCCGCAACCACACGGTGACGTTCGCGATCGGGCCCGCCGGCACGGGCAAGACGTACCTCGCGATGGCGCTGGCGGTCGCGGCGCTCTCGAGCCGCGAGGTCGGCCGCATCATCCTCACGCGCCCCGCGGTCGAGGCCGGCGAGCGGCTCGGCTTCCTGCCCGGCGACCTGCTCGAGAAGGTCGACCCGTACCTGCGCCCGCTCTACGACGCGCTCTACGACATGCTCGACCCCGACCGGCTGGCGGCGTACATGGAGAAGGGCACGATCGAGGTGGCGCCGCTCGCCTTCATGCGCGGCCGCACGCTGAACGACTCGTTCATCATCCTCGACGAGGCGCAGAACACGAGCCCCGAGCAGATGCAGATGTTTCTGACGCGGCTGGGGTTCGGCTCCAAGGTCGTCGTCACCGGCGACGTCACCCAGATCGACCTCCCGCGGGAGCAGGCGTCGGGCCTGATCCAGGTGCAGGACATCCTCGGCGCGATCGACGGGATCGCCTTCATCCGCTTCGGCCACGAGGACGTCGTCCGCCACAAGCTCGTCCAGCGCATCGTCGAGGCGTACAAGCACCACGCCGAGGAGACGGGCACGCAGCGCAGCCGGTAGGGCGATGATCTCGATCGAGGTGTCGAACCGCAGCGGCGTCGAGGTCGACGAACGGGGGGCGGCCGACCTCGCGCGCAGCGTCCTCGCGGGCGAGGGCGTCGAGGAGGGCGAGCTGGGCCTGCACTTCGTCGACGCCGAGGAGATGCGGATGCTCAAGCGCGACCATCTCGGCGTCGACGAGGTGACCGACGTGCTCTCGTTCCCGATCGACCGCCGCGACGAGCTCGCGCCCGGCCTTCCGCGCCAGCTCGGCGACGCCGTGCTCTGCCCGCAGGTCGTCGGGGAGGGGTGGCAAGCGCCGCTCGTGCACGGCCTCCTCCACCTGCTCGGGCACGACCACGGCGCGGAGATGGAGGCGAAGGAGGCGCGATGGACCGCGTGACGCGACGGCGGGCCCAGAACCTCCTCGAGAGCTTCAACTTCGCCTTCGAGGGGATCATCCACGTCCTCCGCACGCAGCGGAACATGCGGATCCACTTCCTCGCCGCGGTAATCGTGCTCGTCGCCGCGGTCGCAGTGGGAGTCTCGAAGCTCGAGCTGATCGCGCTGCTGCTGGCGATCGCCTTCGTCTTCATCACCGAGATGATCAACTCGGCGATCGAGCAGGCGATCGACGTCGCGACCACGTCGTTCGACCCGCTCGCCAAGCTCGCGAAGGACGTCGCCGCCGGTGCGGTCCTGATCGCGACGGTCAACGCCGTGGCGGTTGGCTACCTCGTCTTCTCCGGCCAGGTCGCCGACCGCAGCTCTCGCCTGCTCGACCGCATCCGCGACGCTCCTGCGCAGATCACGCTGATCGCGCTCGTGCTCACGATCATCGTCGTGATCGCGACGAAGGCGTACACCGGGCGCGGCACGCCGCTGCGCGGTGGGCTGCCGTCGGGCCACGCCGCGGTGGCGTTCGCCGGCTGGATGGCAGCGACGTACATCATCAACGACGAGCACCGCTTCCTGATCTCGTCGCTGACCTTCATCATGGCGCTCCTGGTGGCGCAGACGCGGGTCGAGTCAGGCGTCCATTCGGCGCTCGAGGTCGCCTACGGCGGCGTGCTCGGCGCGCTGATCACGCTGGTCGTCTTCCAGGTGCTGGCATGAGCACGCTGCGCGTCCGGTTTGGCTGGAGATCTCGAGTCGGTCATCGTCGCGCACCGCAACGAACCGCTGTCGCGGTTGCCATATGAGCGACGAGCTGTACGAGCGCGCGGTCGCGGCGGCGGCGCGGGCGTACGCGCCGTACTCGAGCTACCTCGTCGGGGCGGCGGTGCGGGCGCGTGACGGGCGGGTGTTCGAGGGAGTCAACGTCGAGAACGCCGCCTACCCGCTCGGCGTGTGCGCGGAGAAGGTGGCGATCTCGAATGCGGTGGTCGCGGGCTGCCGGCCCGGCGATCTCGAGGCGATCGGCATCACGGCGTCGCCCTGCGGCGGCTGCCGGCAGTGGCTGTACGAGTTCCGCCTCGACCGGGTCACCTTCCGCAACCGCGAAGGCGAGGTCGTGAGCTACGCACCCGCGGAGCTGCTGCCGGAGACGTGGGAGCTGGACTGACGGGAGCAGCCCTCGTGCCGCCGGCGCAGAAGTTCCGGAATCGTCACGAAGCGGTGACAGACGCGTGCGCCCACGGCCGCTATCGTCACCGCCGAGGGCGGCGGGCAGTCATCCCCACCCTGGGTGGGGGTGTGGGCCCTTGAGGAGCGGTTTCGTCGCCGTCGCCGGCCGGCCGAACGTCGGGAAGTCGACGCTCGTGAATGCGCTGGCCGGCGGCAAGGTCGCGATCGTCTCCGACAAGCCGCAGACGACCCGGCGGCGCGTGATCGGGATCGCGAACGGGCCCGACCACCAGCTCGTACTCGCCGACCTTCCGGGCTTCCAGCGGCCGCGCGACCCACTCACCGAGCGGATGCAGCGCACGGTCGACCAGTCGCTCGAGGATGTCGAGGCGGTGCTCCTCGTCCTCTCGGCCCGCGAGCGGATCGGCGCGGGCGACCGCTTCATCGCCCAGCGCGTCTTCGCCCTCGGCGTCCCGGTCGTGATCGCGCTGAACAAGGTCGACCGCCTCAAGCCCGGCCACATCGCCGAGCAGATGCAGAACGCCGCCCGTCTCGGGGACTTCCATTCGCTCCATCCGGTCAGCGCGCTCACGGGCGACGGCATCGCAGGGCTCCGCGACGACCTGGTCGCGCTGCTTCCCGAGGGCCCGGCCTACTATCCCGCCGAGGCGCGCACCGACGCCGCGCCCGAGCTGCAGGTCGCGGAGCTCGTCCGGGAGAAGGCGCTCCAGCTGACGCGCGAGGAGATCCCGCACGCGATCTCCGTCGAGGTCGACGAGCTCGGCGAGAAGGTGGTGCGGGCGACGATCTTCGTCGAGACCGACTCGCAGAAGCAGATCGTGATCGGCAAGGGCGGCTCGGTCGTCAGGCAGATCGGCACCCGCGCGCGCCCGGAGATCGAGCTGCTGCTGGGCCACCCGGTCTTCCTCGAGCTGAAGGTCAAGGCGCGCCCGAGCTGGCGGCGGGACGAGGCGATGCTCGAGCGCCTCGGGCTGTGAGGCCGGCGCGCCTGCTCGTCCTGTTCGACCTCGACGGCACGCTCTTCCTCACCGACGATCCGCTCCTGGGCCGCGCGCTGCGCGAGACGCTCCGCGAGTGCTACGGGGTCGAGCTTCCCCAGGACGCGATCGAGCGCGTCGACCACGCGGGGCAGACCTCGCTGCGGATCGGCCGCCTCGTCCTGCGCGCCGCCGGCCTCGACGACCCGACGATCGACGCGGCCCTCGGGAGCTGGTGCGCGCGGTTCGCGGCGCGGTACCTCGAGCTCCTCGCAGGCGCCGACACGAGCGGCTGGCGGGCCGCACCCGACGCGGCCGAGGCGCTCGCGCGCCTGGTCGGGTCCGGGCTGCGAGTCGCGCTCCTCACCGGGAACCCCGAGCCGGTCGCGCGGGCACGCCTGGAACGGCTCGGGCTCGGGCGCTTCTTCCCGCCGAAAGAGGGGGCGTTCGGTTGCGAGGCCGAGTCGCGGGCCGAGCTGATCGACCTGGCACGGGCCCGCGCGGGCGACTGGCCCCGGGCGGCGACGGTCGAGGTCGGCGACACCGGCCGCGACGCTGCGAGCGCCCGCTCCGCGGGCGTCCGCTCGATCCTCGTCGGCCCGGCGGGCGCTCGCGCCGGCGGCGAGGGGGACGCCGATGCCGTCTGCGCCGACCTCCGGGAGGCGGCGACTCGGCTCCTCGCCTGGGCCGGCTAGCAAGCTCGCCCTTGCTTTCCGACGCAGTCCGTGGCTTAATGCGTCCCATGTACGGTCGTCCGGATGACCGGACTGACGTAGGGATGCTTCGGTGACCGCGACGGCGCAGGCCGCCGAGCTGCCGCCGAGGCTCGACCGCGGGGCCGCCCTTCCGCTGTACGCCCAGCTTCGGGATGCGCTGCTGGCGGAGGTGCGCGACGGCGGCCTGGAGCCGGGCGACCGGTTCCCGACCGAGGCCGCGATCCAGGAGCGCTTCCGCGTCTCCCGCGCGACCGTCCGGCAGGCCCTCGCCGACCTCGAGCGGCGAGGCGTGATCCGCAGGGTCCAGGGCCTGGGCTCGTTCGTGGCAGTCCCCAAGATCCGGCACGTGCCGCTGCTGACGTCGTTCAGCGAGCTGGCCGCCAGCCAGGGGTTCGAGCCGTCCCACCGGGTGCTGGCCTCATCCGCGGCCGGCGCCCCGGCGGACGTCGCGCGCGAGCTCGCCCTCGACGAGGGCGCCCCCTGTCGCTTCCTGCGCCGGCTCTTCCTTGCAGACGGCAACGCCGTCGGGCTCGCGGAGACCTGGCTTCCGGTCGGCGATCTCGCGGGGCACGACGACCTGTTCGAGCGGGAGCGGCTCGACAGCGGGTCGATGTACGAGGTGCTGCAGGGCGAGCCGATCGGGCTCGTGCTCGACCACGCGACGGAGACGATCTCGCCGGGAGTCGTCGACGCCCAGAGCGCGGAGCTGCTGGGCTGCGAGCCGGCGACGCCGGTGCTGATGATCCGCCGCCTGAGCTTCGCGCCCGACGGGCACGCCGTCGAGTCGACACGGCTCGTGTTCGTCGGCGACCGGTACGAGTACCGCGTCGACCTGCACCGCCCCGGAGGGCCGCTGTGAGCGTGCCCACGAGCCGTCTCGACCGGACCGCTCCGTCGGAGGAGGAGGTGCGCGCCCTGGTCGCCGCGGTGATCGCGTCCGTGACCGCCGACGAGGACGAGGCGCCGCACGCGAGCCCGGGCGAGGAGCCGTCCTCGACGCCTTCCGGTACCCCGGCAGACGTGGCCGTCGGGGCCGACCACGGCGGCTACCGGCTGAAGGAGCGCATCGCGGCCGAGCTCCGCGGGCGGGGCCTCCAGGTCGAGGACTGCGGGACGGACAGCACCGAGTCGGTCGACTACCCGGACTTCGCCCACGCAGTTGCGCGCGCGGTCGCGCGCGGCAGCTCTCGCCTCGGGATCGTCGTCGACGGCGCCGGGATCGGGTCGTGCATGGTCGCGAACAAGGTTCCCGGGATCCGCGCGGCCACCTGCTGGGACGTCTCTTCCGCCCGGAACAGCCGCGAGCACAACCACGCGAACGTCCTCGTCCTCGGAGCGGGGCTGCTCGGCGAGAGCCTGGCGCTGCAGATCGTGGACGCGTGGCTCTCGACCCCCTGGGGCGGCGACCGGCATGCGCGTCGGGTCGAGAAGATCACCGAGATCGAGCGGCGGTACCTGGCCCCGGTGGAGGCGGGGGCGGCGCGATGAGCACGACCGAGGCCCTGATCGACGCCGTCACTCGCGAGGTGCTGGCGGCGCTCGCCGGCCGGGGCTTCGGCTTCTGCGACTGCTCGGATCCCGCCTGCCAGGGCGCCTGCGCCGCGCACTCGGCCGACAGGGTGCGCGGCGTCGTGATGAACGGCGCCGGCCGGATCAGCTACTCCGGCGACGGCGCCGACGTCCCCCGCGACCTCGCCCGCTTCATCGACCACACGCTGCTGCGGCCCGAGGCGACGGCGGCCGACATCGACCGCTTGTGCGAGGAGGCCCGCCAGTGCGGGTTCGCCGCGGTGTGCGTGAACCCGACCTGGGTCCGGCGCTGCACGCAGAGCCTGCGCGGCTCGGAGGTCAAGGTCGCGTCGGTGGTCGGGTTCCCGTTCGGCGCGAGCACGCCCGAGGTGAAGGCGCTCGAGGCGCGCCGCGCCATCCGTGACGGCGCCCGCGAGATCGACATGGTGATCAACGTCGGCGCGCTCAAGAGCGGCGACCACGAGCTCGTCCGGCGCGACATCGAGAAGGTCTCCGACGCCTGCCACGAGGCGGGCGCGATCAACAAGGTGATCATCGAGGCCGCCCTCCTCACCGACGAGGAGAAGGTCGTCGCGTCGCACCTGGCGCGGCTGGCGAAGGCGGACTTCGTGAAGACGTCCACCGGCTTCGGCCCGGGCGGGGCGACGCTGGAGGACGTCCTCCTGATGCGTGAGACCGTGGGCCCGAAGCTCGGGATCAAGGCCGCCGGGGGGATCCGGAGCGCCGAGGACGTCCGCGAGATGATCGCGGCCGGGGCGACGCGGATCGGAGCCTCGGCGAGCGTGCAGATCGTGACCGGCGGCGAAGGCGAAGGCCGCTACTGAACATGGGAGGCGAGCTCGGATGAGCAACGGCGTAGAGGTTCGTGCGTACTGCTTCTTGGACAGCCTGCAACCGCAGTACGCGGCGTTCCTGGGCACGATCGCCCAGGGCTTCCTGCCCCTGGCGGGCGATGCGTCGCTGTACGTCGAGATCTCGCCCGGCATCGAGATCAACCGGCTCACGGACGTCGCCCTGAAGTCGACGAACGTCCGCCCGGGGATGCAGATCATCGAGCGGTACTACGGCCTGCTCGAGGTGCACTCGGCCGACCAGGCGGAGACGCGCGCGGCGGGCGCCGCGATCCTCGAGTCGGTCGGACTGACCGAGTCCGACCGGATCAAGCCGCGGATCCTCTCGAGCCAGATCGTCCGCCGCCTGGACGACCACCACACCCAGCTGATCAACCGGACGCGGCACGGCCAGATGATCATGGCCGGCCAGACGCTCTACGTGCTCGAGTGCGAGCCGGCCGCCTACGCGGCGCTGGCCGCGAACGAGGCGGAGAAGGCGGCGAACATCAACATCCTCGAGGTGCGGGCGTTCGGCTCGATGGGCCGCGTGTACCTGGGTGGGGAGGAGCAGGACATCGACGTCGGCTGGCAGGCGGCGGTTGCGGCGATCGAAGGACTGGAGGGCCGGGAGGCCGGCAAGTAGACCGCAGAGGTCAGGACGAAAGGAGAGCGCGGACAGATGGCTGATGCCCTGGGAATGATCGAGGCGAGAAGCTTCCCGGCGATGGTCGAGGCCGCGGACGCCATGGTGAAGGCGGCCAAGGTCGAGCTGGTGAGCTTCGAGGAGACCGGAGGCGGCTACGTGACGGCGGTCGTCCGCGGCGACGTGGCCGCGGTCAAGGCCGCGGTGCAGGCCGGCGTCCAGAACGCCGAGAAGGTCGGCGAGCTGATCGCGAGCCACGTGATCGCACGGCCGCACGTGAACATCGACCTGGTGCTGCCACTCGGCCGGAAGGAAGAGGCCGAGGAGATGGGCCAGGCCGCGATCTCGTAAAGCGCCGGCTTCCGGGCCGGGGAGCTCCGCGCTCTTCCGGCCCGGCAGCCGAGGTGAAAGGAGACGGAGCGTGGTCCTCGGACGCGTAGCCGGGACGATGGTGGCCAGCCGCAAGGAGCCCACGATGGAGGGGCTGAAGTTCCTCGTGGTCCGGCACCTGGACGTCGAGAACAACGACCTGGCGTCGTTCGTGGTCGCTGCGGACGCCGTCGGCGCGGGCGTCGGGGAGGTGGTGCTCGTCGCCACCGGCAGCTCGGCGCGGCAGACCGAGGCGACGCGGGACCGCCCGTGTGACGCCGTGATCATGGCGATCGTCGACACGTGGGAGGTCGGCGGCGAGGAGAAGTTCCACAAGTGAGGGCGAGATGAGCGCGCTGTCGCAGGAAGAGATCCAGCAGATCATCGAGCGCGTCCGGCGCCGGCTGGGCGAGGCCGGGGCGGACGCGGGAGCCGGGCTGCGGGCCCAGGCGGAGCTCTCGGCCGCGGAGGAGGCGGAGCTGGGCGACGGCATCTTCCCGTCGATCGCCGAGGCCGTCCGGGCCGCCACGGGCGCGTTCGCCGACTACGAGCGAATCGGCCTGCAGGGCCGCAAGGCGATCGTCGCCTCGATGCGCGCGGCGATGCTCGAGAACGCCGAGCGCCTGGCCGAGATGGCGGTCGCCGAGACGCGCCTGGGCCGGGTCGCGGACAAGATCGTCAAGAACCGGCTCGTCACCACCAAGACGCCCGGGCCCGAGGACCTCGAGCTCGAGGCGGTCACGGGTGACGAGGGCATGATGGTGACGGAGTTCGCCCCCTTCGGCGTCGTCGCGGCGATCACGCCGACCACGAACCCGACCTCGACGATCATCAACAACACGATCGCGATCGTCTCCGCCGGGAACGCGGTCGTCTTCAACGTCCACCCGAACGCGAAGCACGTCTCCGCCGAGAACATCCGCCTGCTCAACCGGGCGATCGTCGCTGCGGGCGGGCCGCAGAATCTCGTCACGGCCGTCCCCGAGCCGACCGTCGAGAGCGCGAAGGAGCTGATGCACCACGCGGATGTCCGGCTGCTGCTGGTGACCGGCGGCCC
>DATIFC010000052.1:0-4273 GCA_035455445.1 Gaiellaceae bacterium
CGGCGAGGCGCGCAGGGCGACCGCCGCGCGAGCGTGGTCGAGCTGACCGGGATCGCGATCCGCTGGAGCGTGCCGCGGGTCGTGGGCGCGATCGTGCTCCTGCTGCTGGGCACCGGCGCCTTCGCGTGCCCGGCGATGAGCCTCGCCGCCTGGTGCGGACGCGCGAGCGCTTCATGGGCATCGGCCAGCTTGTCGTGATGCCGCTCTTCTTTGCCTCGAGCCCCTCTACCCGCTCGCGATCATGCCGGTCTGGCTCAGCGTCGTCGCGCACGTGCTCGGCATCTCGGCCGGCGGCATGCTCTGGCTCGACTTCACCGTCGCCGCCGCCTTCGTCGCGGTGACCGCCGCCGTCGCGGCCAGGGTGTACCCGCGCGTGATCCTCTGAGGCAGACTGCGATCGTGAGCGAGCTGGCCATCCGCCTGCGCGGGGTCGTCAAGCGCTACGGCCCGATCACGGCCGTCGACGGCCTCGACCTCGACGTGCCCGTGGGCACTTGCGTGGGCCTGCTCGGCCCGAACGGCGCGGGCAAGTCGACGACCATGCGGCTCCTCACCGCGCAGGCCATCGCCGACGAGGGCGAGCTCGAGGTGCTCGGCCACCGGCTGCCGCAGGACTCGAAGGCAGCCCGGGCGGAGTGCGGCGTGGCGCCCCAGCTGGACAACCTCGACGTCACGCTCACCGTGGAGCAGAACCTGCTCGTCTTCTCGCACCTCTACCGCATCGACCGGCGCTACCGGCACGAGGCCATCGAGCGCGCGCTCAAGATGGCGAACCTCGTCCACCGCCGGAGCGAGAAGGTGGACAAGCTCTCCGGCGGCATGCGCCGGCGGCTGCTGATCGCCCGGGCGCTGGTGCACGAGCCACGGCTGGTGCTCCTCGACGAGCCGACGGTCGGGCTCGACCCGCAGGTCCGGCAGGAGCTCTGGGCGCTGATCGACGCGCTGCGCACGCAGGGGACGACGATCCTGATGTCGACGCACTACATCGAGGAGGCGCAGCGCCTCGCCGACACGGTGCTGATCATGTCGCACGGGAAGGGCGTCGCCTCGGGAGCGCCCTCCGAGCTCGTGCTCGAGTACGCCGGCCGAGAAGCGCTCGAGGTCTACGGCCCGCCCACCCGTCTGGCCGAGGTGCAGGCCGAGGCGGCGGCGGCGGGGCTGCGGACACGGCGGACGGGGACGAGCATCTCGATCCTCGGCGTCGACCGGAACGGACACCCCTTCGACGGCGAGCGCCGGCCGGCGAACCTCGAGGACGTCTTCGTGCTGCTCACCGGCGAGGAGATCGAGTGAGCGCCGCCCAGCGCGCCGCCCCGCCACCCGGCCGGCTCGAGCGGTCCGCGCTGACCGGCGTGCTGGTGCGCGAGATCGTCAACTTCTCCTCGTACTGGAAGGCGAGCACGTTCTCCTCGACCGTCGAGCCGACGATCTACCTGCTGGCCTTCGGGTTCGGCTTCGGCTCGATCGTGAGCACGGTCGGCGGCTACCCCTACGTGCAGTTCGTCGGCACGGGGACCGTGGCGACGGCCGTGCTCTTCTCGTCGGCGTTCCCCGCCATGTTCGGGACCTTCGTCAAGTACAAGTTCCAGCGCACCTACGACGCCATCCTCGCGGCGCCCGTCGACACCGAGGAGCTGGTGACGGCGGAGGCGATCTGGATCGCAACGCGGGCCGGCGTCTACGGCTGCGTCCCGATGATCGTGGCGATGTTCTTCGGGCTCGATCCCTCGTGGGGAATGCTGCTCGTGCCCTTCATCGGCTGGCTCGCGGGCTACGGCTGGGGCTGCTTCGGGATCATGATCGCCGGCTTCGCCTCGTCCTTCGAGAACTTCAACTACGTCGTCAGCGCGGTGCTGACGCCGCTGTTCCTGGTCGCGGGCACCTTCTTCCCGCTCAGCGCGCTCCCGCGCTGGGCGCAGATCCTCGGCGAGCTGAACCCGCTGCACCAGTGCGTCCAGCTCGTCCGCGACGCCGTCTTCATGAATCTCAGCTCGGTCGACCTGCTGCGGGCCTCCGTGCTCGTCGTGTGGGGGGTCGTCCTCTGGCGGATCGCCATCCACGCGATGGAGCGCAAGCTCGTCGATTGACTCGGCATCGCCTGCAGCGATCTGCAGGTTTGCGCAGCGATCCAGCCCAGGCACAATGAAGGGGCGATGCCGCGCCGGCACCGGCCGATCGATCTCATCGAGACGCTGCAGCGGGTCAGCTTCCCGTGCGTGATCGCCGACGAGAACGGACGCGTGACGTGGTTGAACGACGCGGCCCGGGCGACCGTCGGCGACCTGGAGGGAGAGCCGTTCACGAGCGTCGTCGCGCCCGAGCACGTCTCGCGCGTGCAGCGCGAGATCGGCCTGAAGCTCCGCGGAGCACGGGTGACCGACTACGAGGTGGACGTCTTCACGCGCGAGGGGGAGCGCCAGCGGGCCCAGATCAGCTCGGTGCCGATCCCCGGCGGCCACAGCAGCCACGCGATCTTCGGCCTGGGGGTCACCCGCCCGGCACGGGACGTCGCCGCGTCGCGCCGGCTCACCCCCCGCCAGCTCCAGGTCCTGGGGCTGCTCGCCGAGGGCGCCTCGACCGAGCTGATCGCCGCCGAGCTCCAGCTCAGTCGCGAGACCGTCCGCAACCACGTGCGCAACATCCTGGGCGCGCTCGGGGTGCACTCGCGGCTCGAGGCGGTCGCCCTCGCCCATCGCGAGGGCCTGGTCACGACGGCCTGACCAGGCCCTCCCTAGGTCGAATCCTGTTCTGCGAGCCAGGCCTTCGCGAGGCGCTTCTGCGCGCGGGTCAGCCACGCCTCGGCGACGAGGTCGTGCAGCTCGTCCCGGTCGAGGCGCTCGAGGTCGGAGATCCGGACGAGCACCGCGGCGTAGCCGTCGAAGTGCGGCGTCGTGAAGTAGATCCCCCGCGCGTCCGAGAGGAGGAGCTCCTTCTCGTCGAGGTCGGCGACGCGGAACATCAGCACGTCGCCCAGCCGCTCGCCGTTCGCGTCCAGCGCGTCGGGGCGGCGGCCGCGGTGGCAGCAGAAGAGCTTGCCGTGCACCTTGTACGCCGGGCGCCCGTCGTCCGAGACCTCCTTGGTCGCCTGTGGGAGCCCGAGCGCGAGCTCGTCGAGGTCGGCCATCGTGCTCACGGGATCTAGTATCGCCGTGAGATGGCGTACGACGAGCACCTCGCCGCTCGCATCCGCGACCTCGTCGGCGGCCGGGACGGCGTGTCCGAGAAGGCGATGTTCGGCGGGCTCTCCTTCCTCGTCGACGGCAACATGGCGGTCGCGGCGAGCGGCCAGGGCGGGCTGCTCGTCCGCGTCGACCCGCAGGAGTCCCCCGATCTCGTGGCGAGCACGTCTGCGACCGAGATGGAGATGCGCGGCCGAACGATGGCGGGGTGGCTGCGCCTGGAGTCGTCCGCCGTGGACGACGACGCCGAGCTCTCGGAGTGGGTCGAGCGCGGCGTGACGTTCGCGCGCACCCTGCCGCCGAAGGAGTAGCGTCCGCACATGACCGTCGTCGTCGTCCTGATCGTCGTGATCCTCGCGCTGCTGTTGGGAGGCTGGCTCGTGGGCCTGGCCTTCGAGCTGATCTGGCTGGCGGCCACCGGGCTCATCATCGGCGGCCTGGCGCGGCTCGTCCTCCCGGGACGGCAGGAGATCGGCCTGCTGACGACCGCCCTCGTCGGGATCGCGGCGAGCCTCCTCGGCGGCCTGCTGGCGAACATCTTCGACGCCGGCTGGCTGGTGAGGTTCCTCGTCGCCGTCGCGCTGGCCGCGATCGGGATCACGCTCTTCGCGTCGTCGTCGCCCGCGAGCCGCAGCACGGGCCGCGGCTAGAGCCACATCAGGGTTTCCCCGGATGCGGCCGGGGCGAGGCCGCTGCTTGCGTTCGGAGACGGATGATCGCTCGCGCTGACAGCGGACGATCGCCGCTGCTGACGGCGACCGGAGCCGCCGTCGGCCTGGCGGGATTCGTCTTCGTCGGAGTCGGCCTCTGGGCACGCCGCGAGGCTGCGCGAGCCCTCGCCCAGGAGCGCATCTCGAGTCCGCTGGACGAGACGCAGGTGACGAGCGGCCCTGCGGCACGGTCGCTGGCCGAGCTCATCAGGCGCAACACGCTCGAGGCGACCGGCGGCCGCACCTACGCCGAGGTCGACGCCTACCTCGACGCCGGCGGCAGGCCGACGCCGGACAGCGCCGTCGCCGTGAAGGACGAGCTGACCGGGCGGCCGGTCGAGAACCCCGACCACGACCTCTGGATCCAGTCGACGACGCTCCAGT
>DATIFC010000053.1:0-4752 GCA_035455445.1 Gaiellaceae bacterium
TCGTCAACGCGCTCTTCGGGACGACGATCGCGTGGGTGCTCGTGCGCGACCGCTTCCCCGGGCGGGGGCTCGTGGACGCGGTCATCGACCTGCCCTTCGCGCTGCCGACGATCGTCGCCGGACTGACGCTGCTCGCGCTCTACGGCCCCGGCAGCCCGTTCGGGGTCGACGTGGCCTTCACGCGGGTCGGCGTCCTGTTCGCGCTCCTGTTCGTGACGCTGCCCTTCGTCGTGCGCGCAGTGCAGCCGGTGCTGCTGGAGCTCGACGCGGAGATGGAGGAGGCGGCGGCGTCACTGGGGGCGCGCCCGTTCGCGATCTTCCGGCGCATCGTCTTCCCGAATCTCCTGCCCGCGATCCTCTCGGGCGTCGCGCTCGCCTTCGCGCGGGCGATCGGCGAGTTCGGCGCGGTCGTGCTCATCTCCGGGAACATCCCGTTCAAGACCCAGGTCTCGTCCGTGTACATCTTCCAGCAGGTCGAGTCGGACAACGGCGCCGCCGCGGCCGCCGTCTCGGTGCTCCTGCTCGTGATCTCGCTCGCAGTACTGCTCGGAATCGGTGCCTTCCGGCGGTGGAGGACCCGCCACGACCATGTCTAGGTGGGCGCTTCGCGTCACCGCGCTCGGCTACCTGACGCTGCTGCTGCTCGTGCCGGTCGGATTCGTCTTCTACCGCGCGTTCAGCGAGGGAGTCGGCCATGCGTGGGAGGCGGTCAGCAGCGGCCGCGCGGTGCACGCGCTCGAGCTGACGCTGCTGCTGACGGCGATCACCGTTCCGGTCAACACCGTCGTCGGGATCATCCTCGCCCTCGCGCTGGTGCGTGGCCGCTTCCCTGGCCGCGGGTTGCTGAACGCGGTGGTCGACCTGCCGCTGGCACTGTCACCGGTCGTCGTCGGGCTCGCCCTCTACCTGCTCTACGGCCGCGGCGGCTGGCTCGGCGGCCTCGCGGAGCACGGGATCAAGGTGCTGTTTGCGGTGCCCGGGATGCTGCTCGCGACGATGTTCGTCTCGCTGCCGTTCGTGGTGCGCGAGGTGGTGCCCGTACTGCGCGAGATCGGCACCGACCAGGAGCAGGCGGCCGAGACGCTGGGAGCGAAGCCGTTCCAGGTCTTCCGCCGGATCACGCTGCCGGCGATCCGCTGGGCGGTCGCCTACGGGGTCGTCCTGACGACGGCGCGCTGCATCGGCGAGTTCGGCGCGGTGAGCATCGTCTCGGGGCGGATCGAGGGCAAGACCGAGACGCTTCCGATCTACGTGCAGTCGCAGTACGCCTTCGACTTCAACACCTCGAGCGCGTACGCCGCTTCGGTGCTGCTCGCCCTGATCGCGATCGCCACCGTCGTCGCGCTCAGGGTCTTTCAGCCACGACAGGAGGTGGGGTAGATGGGCATCGCCGTCGTCGACGTGACGAAGAGCTTCGGCGACTTCGTCGCGCTGAGCAACGTGTCGCTCGCGATTCCGGAAGGGTCGCTGACGGCGCTGCTCGGGCCGAGCGGCAGCGGCAAGTCGACGCTGCTGCGGGTGATCGCGGGCCTCGAGCAGCCGGACTCCGGCCAGGTGCTGATCGGCGAGGAGGACGTCACCGAACGGCCGGCCCGCGCGCGAGGCGTGGGCATGGTGTTTCAACACTACGCGGCCTTCAAGCACATGACCGTGCACGACAACGTGGCCTTCGGGCTCACGGTCCGGAAGCGGCCCCGTGCCGAGATCCGTCGTCGCGTCCACGAGTTGCTGGAGCTCGTCCAGCTCGACGGGCTCGCGACGCGCTACCCGGCCCAGCTCTCCGGCGGCCAACGGCAGCGCATGGCGCTCGCCCGCGCGCTGGCCGTCGAGCCGAGCGTGCTGCTGCTCGACGAGCCCTTCGGCGCCCTCGACGCGCGCGTCCGGAAAGAGCTGCGCGCGTGGCTGCGCCGCCTGCACGACGAGGTGCACGTGACGACGATCATCGTCACGCACGACCAGGAGGAGGCGATGGAGGTCGCGGCCCAGATCGTCCTCCTCAACGAGGGGCGTGTCGAGCAGGTCGGCTCGCCGCGCGAGCTCTACGAGCAGCCGGCGAACGAGTTCGTGATGAGCTTCATCGGGCCGGTCAACCGCCTCGGCGAGGCGTTCGTCAGGCCGCACGACGTCAACCTCTTGCTCGAGCCCGACGACGGCTCCGCCGAGGCAATGGTCGAGCGCGTTGTCCACCTCGGCTTCGAGGTGCGTGTCGAGCTCGTCCGCGACGACGACCAGCACCTGCTCGCACAGCTGACCCAGGACGAGGCGCAGGAGCTCGAGCTCGAGCGCGGCCAGATCGTCTACGTGCGCCCGAGCCGGGAGACCGTCTTCGCCTAGTGGGGCTGCCACGCCTCCGGGTCGGCGGCGATCCTCGAGACCTCGACCGGCAGCCGCCCGGACGCGACGTCCGCCAGCGTGACCCTCTCGAGAACGGCGCGCAGGCTCCCGCGCACGGCGATCCAGACCTCGCGCAGTGACCCCGCCGCACCGGCGTACTCGACCTGTTCGGGCCGTTCGCCGCGGACGTTGGCGATCGGCCCCTCGACCGCCCGGATCACGTCGGCGAGCGAGATCTCCGCCGGGCCCTTGGCGAGCCAGTAGCCGCCTTCCACACCTCGCTGGCTCTGCACGAGCCCGGCGTGCTTGAGATCCAGGAGGATGTTCTCGAGGAACTTGAGCGGGATCCCCTGCGCCTTCGCGATCGTGTCGCCCTTGACCGGGCCCGTGCCTGCGGCGGCGGCGAGCTCGGCGCCCGCGCGCAGGGCGTAGTCGACCTTGGCGGAGACGCGCATGCAGGCGAAATCTAACCGGGGCTAGATCTCGCCCTGTGCAGGCTTCGGCTTGCGCTTCGGCGTGTCCCTCTTGGGCTTGCGACGCTCGAGCTTCGGCTCCGCGCCGTTGCCACCCGCCGACCGCGGGAAGACGCAGTTCTTGCCGGCCGCCTTGGCGGCGTAGAGCGCCTCGTCGGCCACGGCGACCAGGTCTTCCGGGGCCGCCAGTTCCTCCTTGACCGCGACGCCGAAGCTCGCCGTCGCGTGCAGGGTCTCGCCGCTCGGGAGCTCGACCGCCGTCGCCTCGAGCCTCGCGCGCAGGCGCTCGGCGAGCTTCAGCGCTCCGGGGAGGTCGGTCTCCGGGAGGATCAGGGCGAACTCCTCGCCGCCGTAGCGGCCCGCGAGGTCGACCTGGCGGACGCCCGCGCCGAGGATCTCGCCGACCCTGCGCAGGACGGCGTCGCCGGCCTGGTGGCCGTGGCTGTCGTTGACGGCCTTGAAGTTGTCGAGGTCCAGCAGCACGAACGCGAGCGAGTCGCCGACGCGGTCGGCGCGGCGCCACTCCAGCGCCAGCTCCTCGTCCAGCGTGCGCCGGTTGGCGAGCCCCGTGAGGCTGTCGGTCGCCGCCTGCGACGCGACACGGCGGAAGTCGCCGAGCACGCGCATGATCGGGCCCGCGAAGAGGAACGCGACGAGGATCAGGAGCGCGAACGAGCCGAACGCCGCGTACCGCACTCGCTGCAGGTACGGGCGCACGTTCGAGTCGATTGCGTCCTGCGGCCGCAGCGCGAGCAGGCGCACGCCGGCGGAGTCGGGCACGAGCGCGGGTGCGCCGCGGAAGCTGGTGCCGCCGAGAACGACGGTCTCGCCCGAGGTGACGAGCTTGTCCCCGCCGATCACGCGCCCATGCCTGGCGAGAACCAGGCGGTCGCCGCGGTCGCGCGGAGCGTCACGGGTCAGGCGGCGCGCGAGCGCCGCGTTCAGCGGCACGCTCGAGACCACCTTTGCGACACGCCTGCCGTCGACGGTCAGCCACACGGAGCGCCCGAGCGACCCGGGCCAGCGGCGGCCCGCGACGAGCCTCCCCCGCAGGGAGAACGACACGCCCGGGTGGGCGGCGGCGGTCCGCCTCAGGGCCGGCACGTCGCCCTTGATCACCGCTCGCTGGACTGCGGGCGAGCGGGCCAGCCTGTCGGCCCGCGCGGCGGCGTCGTCCCCGACGCGGACGAGCTCGCGGAGGCCGCCCTGGACCTCGGCCCGCAACGCTGCGTCCGCGCGGGCATGCTCGCTGCGGACGGCGTTTGCCTGCAGGATCCGGACGGTCGACACGATCGGGATCGCGCCGACGATCAGGACGCCGACGAGGAGCTGGAACGCCGAGCGTCTGGTGACCGGCGGCCCGGCATGGCGACGCCGGCGCACGGAGGCCTGCCGGTCGACAGCCGGGTTGGCCGCAGGGCTCATCGGTCCGTTATCGGCCCGGAGCGGCGAGCGCTTGAGCCGAACGGCACGTCAGAAGTCCGAGTCCGGGCCGCCCGACTCGGCGACCGCGCCCTGAGGTGTCGTCCAGACGAGCTCCTTGGCGGCGGGATCGCGTCGCGTCGTTCCCGTGACGGTGCCGAGCACGATCGTGATCGTGTCTCCGCTGAGGCTCATCTGCGAGCCGGTGAAGTCCGCGCTGTCGGCGTAGTCCCTGTTCGTCTGCACACTCCCGAGCTCCGACAGGACAGAGCCGTCGGAGGGATCGAGGACGGTCAGGACGTCGTTCCTGGCGGGCCCCTCGATGTGCACGGTGACGGCGGTTGCCGAGCCGTCCCAGCCGGCGATGATCAGGGCAGGGTCGACGGCTCCTGAGAACGTGAAGAGGATCTCGTCACCGGTCTCGGGGATGCCCGCCTGGCCGTGGTCGGCCGTGTCCAGGTCGGCAGGCGCGGGCAGCCCCGGGGGTAGGGGCGGCGGCGGTGGGGGCGGGGGAGGCGGAGGC
>DATIFC010000054.1:0-18601 GCA_035455445.1 Gaiellaceae bacterium
CGGCCGCGGTCGCGCGAGGAGTGCGGCCTCGCGGCGCTGACCGTCGGCCTGCTGCTCGGGCTCTTCGTGGAGGCGGCCCTGTACGCGACCAACGGCTCTGGGCGCTTCCAGGAGCGCTACCTGATGGTGCTGCTGCCGCTCGCCTTTTCCGCCTTCTGGCTCTGGCTGCGCCGCGGCCGGCCGGCCCGGCTGGTCGTCGCGCTGGTCGCGATCGGGCTGGTCGCGCTCTCGGCCCGCGTGCCGCTCTCCGGCTACACCGTCGGCGACGCGAAGCAGGACTCGCCGTTCCTGATGGGCGTCTTCCGGCTCGAGAAGGCGGTCGGCGTCGGCGACGGCTCGCTCTTCATCGCGCTCGCCGCGGCCGCGCTCGCCTGCCTGGCGGCCGGCGCCGCCTTCCGCTCGCGGCTCGCCTGGGCGGCGGTGGGCGCGACGCTCGCAGCCTCCTGCGCGGTCTCGATCGCGGCCGTGTCGTTCGACCACCGGGTCGCCGCCAACGTGCGCGCAACCTTCCTACCGCCAGACGCGAGCTGGGTCGACCACGCGCGCGTCGGCGACGCGACGCTGATCCAGACTCCCGCCACCCCGCACGCGCGCGCCCACGAGCAGCTCTTCTGGAACCGCTCGCTGACGCGGCTCGCGTTCCTCGACCAGGCCTCGCCGATCGACGCCTTCGGACACCAGCACGTGACGGTGGCCGACGACGGCCGGCTCCTGCTGGGGGGCAGGACGCTGCGCGGGCCGCTCGCGATCTCGAACTTCGCCGTGCGCGTCCGGCTCACGGGCGCGGCCGTGGTCGCCGGCGGCACCGACTACGAGCTCTGGCGCCCTCAGGGAACCCCGCGCATGGCCCTCTTCGTCGGCGGCCTCTACCACGACGGCTGGCTCGCGCCGGCGGGCCACGTGACCGTCTGGCCCGGCCGTGACGGCCGCGTGGAGGGGACGCTGCGGCTGCCGCTTTCGCTGCCGGCAGGGACGAAGCGGACCGTGCTGCGGCTCCAGGGTCCCGGCGTCGACCGCCGCGTGGCCGTCTCGCCCGGCCAGAGCCGCGTCGTGACGGTGAAGGTCGACTACCGCCGCCCGTGGACCCTGAGCTGGCACTCGAGCCGCATCGGCTACCTGCAGCCCGACGACACACCCGTCAGCGTGCGTGCGGCGACGCCCACGTTCGACGGCCACGAACGCGGCACGGCGACGCCGACGGCCGCCGCCTAGCTTCGACGAGGCGTGGTACGCGGGGAACGACAGCGTGTGCTGCCCGAGCTTCCGTCACCGCTTCGTCCTGCACCGGGACGGCAGCCGGTTCGTACGCGTGCACGACGCCGAGTCCGCGTCGACCGGAGGCGGTAGCCGCTCAGGCCGGCTGCATGAACATCCAGCGGTGGCCCTCCGGGTCCTCCGCCGAATAGAGCCGGCCGAACGGCAAGTCCTCGGGCTCGCGGATGATCGTCGCGCCTGCTGCGCGCGCGCGTTCGTGGTGGGCGTCGAGGTCGTCGACCTCGACGTGCACGCCGTCGATCACCCACGGTGTCGCGAGCCAGCGCGCCGCCTGCTCGCATTCCTGGGCGTGCCGCCTCGGGCTCCGATACTCGGGGCCGGGCCAACCGAGGAACACCGTTGCGCCGTCGAGCGAGAGCTCGGCATGCGCAACGCGCCCCTCGTCGTCCGAGAACCGCTGGCCGGATTCCTGGAAGCCGAACGCTTCGTGCAGCCACTCGATTGCGGCCGCCACGTCTTCGTAGGAGATCATCGGGATCGCCTGACGAGGCTCCGCGGCCATGGCCCGGACGATACTACGGTGCTTCGAGCCGCCGCCCGGGCCGCGCCTCGGCCGGCTTGCGGTGGGGGCTCACGCGGCCCCTCGGGGTCAGGTCTTGCACTGCCACAATCCTGAACCGACTTCGCGAGATTTTCTCCACAGGCCGCCGTTGTGGAGGACGCGTCACGCAATCGCCGCACCCCGTCAAGCGCGTTGCGGCGTCGCTGTGTTAATGCAAGACCTGACCCCGTGCCGGGCTGCTAGACGCAGTCCTTGAGGCCCTGCGCCTCCGGCAGGGACTCGAGCTTCTTCAGCGTGTTGTTCTCGATCTGGCGGATGCGCTCGCGGGTGACGCCGAACGCACGGCCGACCTCTTCGAGCGTGCAGGGCTGCGCGCCCGAGAGCCCGAAGCGGAGCTCGATCACCTTGCGGTCGCGCTCGGGGAGCGAGGCCAGCGCGTTCTCGATGTCCTCGCGGCGCAGCGAGACCTGGGCGGTGTCGAACGGCGACTCGGCCTGCTCGTCCTCGACGAAGTCGCCGAGCTCGGACTCCTCCTCCTCGCCGATCGGCTTCTCCAGGGAGACCGGGTGCTGCGCCATGCGCAGGATGTCGCGCACCTCCGCCGTGGTCATCTCCAGCTCGGAGGCGATCTCGTCGGGCCGCGGCTCGCGCCCGAGGCGCTGCACCAGCTGGCGCTCGATGTGCACGACCTTGTTCAGCTTCTCGACCATGTGCACGGGGATGCGGATCGTGCGCGCCTTGTCGGCGATCGCCCGCGTCACGGCCTGCCGGATCCACCACGTCGCATAGGTGGAGAACTTGTAGCCCTTGCGGTAGTCGAACTTCTCGACCGCGCGGATCAGGCCGAGCGAGCCTTCCTGGATCAGGTCGAGGAAGCTGAGCCCGCGGCCGAGGTACGACTTGGCGATCGAGACGACGAGCCGCAGGTTCGCCTCGATCATCTGCGTCTTGGCGCTCATGTCGCCGCGCTCGATGCGCTTCGCCAGGTAGACCTCCTGGTCGGCCGTGAGCAGCGGCACCTTGCCGATCTCGCGCAGGTAGAGCCTGAGCGAGTCGAGCGAGGGCTCGACGGTCAGGTCGAGCTTCGGCCCCTTCTCCTCCTCGGCCAGCGCGGGCTGCTCGTGGGGCGGGTGCTTGTGCGTCTCGCCCTCCATCAGCTCGATGGAGTGGTCGATCAGGTACGTGTAGAAGTCTTCGATCTGCTCCTTCGTGAGCTCGACCTCCTCGAGGCCGGACACGATCTCGTCATAGGTGAGGAAGCCCTTCTCCAGACCGTCCTGAACGAGCTTGTGAAGCTCCTCGACGTCGGGAAGGGAGATGTCGACGGTGAGCACTTGACCTCCCGGCTTGTCTGCGGCTGCCTGCGGACTACCTAGAAACGACAAGAGCCGGTCTCTCACATCCCCCGGCTCACCCTCTTGCGCGGACACGGATGTTACACGCGATGTCGCAAAATCGAAACAATTTCCTCACAGGAGCGAAACGACCCCGGTGACGTCCCCGTGGCGGTTCGGGACGCTCACCTCCTCGAAGGCGGGGACCTCGAGGCCGAGGCTGGAGGCGAAGGCCGCGAGCGCCGGCCGCAGGGCGCGGGAGTTGCCGTCCGCGACCTTCAGCGCGACTCCCGTCCCGTCGGGGAGCACCGCGCACAGCAGGCCCTCCGCGCCGCCCTTGGCGACCGTCCCGGGGCGCGCCTGCATGAGCTCGGTGTCGGTCGCGCCCTCGCCGCCGACGAGCTCGGGGTGGGCGCGCATCCCGGCAGCGATCCTCGCACCGCCCTCGAGCCGCTCGAGCCGCGCGAAGGCGAGGGCGGCGCGCTCGAGCGGGATCGCGAAGGCGACCACGCCGCAGCCGTCGATCCCGGTCCCTACCTCCTCCGGCTCCAGGTCGGCCGCGGCGGCGACCTCCCCGAGCAGCAGCCGCTGCAGCGGGTGATCCGGATGGCGGTAACCCTCGCGGGCCCAGCCGTGGGCGCGGCAGGTGGCGAGCATCCCCGCGTGCTTGCCGGAGCAGTTGTCGAAGATCGAGTCTGGCGGCCGGCCCGGCTGCAGGCCACAGTCGAGCTCGTCCTCGCGGCCGCCGGTCGCCGCCAGGAGGCTTCGCACGGCCTCGACGTGCAGCGGCGTGCCGTAGTGCGAGGCCGAGGCGATCGCGAGCTCCTCGGTGCCGAGCTCGGGGTAGGCGCGCGCGACCGGGAGGGCCTGCAGCGGCTTTGCCGCGGAGCGCAGCGAGGCGACGAGCGACGGGTCGCCGGCCGACGCGACGATCGTCCGGTCGCGCACGGCGACGGCGTGGACCTCGTGGACGCACTCGAGGAACACGCCGCGCCGCACGGCTACCCTGAGCGGCTCAGCCATGGCGGAGACCCTAGATGCCTGAGCTACCGGAGGTCGAAGCCTGGCGCCGCGCGCTGGACGACCCCGTCAGCGCCTTTCCGGTCGAGAAGGCCGGACCGGCGCACATCGCGACGCTGAAGACGTTCGACCCGCCGCTCTCGGCGCTCGAGGGGCGGCGGCTGACGGGAGCCGAGCGGAGGGCGAAGCGGCTGCTGTTCCCGACCGAGGACGGCGAGCTCGTACTGCTCGTCCACCTGATGTCCGCCGGGCGGGTGCGCTACCTGCAAGCCGGCGAGAACGGGCCGAAGTCGCCGGCCTTCCAGCTCCGCTTCGAGGGCGGCGGCCGCCTCGTGCTCACCGAGGCCGGCGCGAAGAAGCGCGCGGGCGTCTGGCTGCTGACGCCGGAGGACGCGGAGGCCGAGCTAGACCACCTCGGCCCGGAGGCGCTCGGCCTCGGTGCGCAGCGGCTGGGCGCGATCCTGGCCGAGCAGCCGCGGCGCCTGCACTCGCTCCTGCGCGACCAGCGCGTGATCAGCGGGATCGGACGCGCATGGGCGAACGAGATCCTGCACGCCGCGCAGCTGTCTCCTTTCGCCCCGGCCCAGGGCCTGTCCGCGGGACAGGTCTCGCAGCTCGCCGAGGCGATCGACTCGGAGCTCGAGCGCGGCCTCGCCCTGCGCGAGCGCGGCGCGAAGGACGCGAAGGTCTACCGCGTCCACAACAGGCTGCACGAGCCCTGCCACGTCTGCGCCACGCCGATCGAGCGCGTCGACTTCGAGGAGCACACGATCTTCTACTGCCCGCAGTGCCAGACCGGCGGGAGACTGCTCAAGGACCGGCGGCTCTCCCGCCTCCTCCGCTGAGCTAGCGGGCCTTCGCCGGCGGCGGCAGCCGCACGTCCGTCTCGTAGGTGTGCTTCACGGCCGCGATGTGCATGGCCATGTGGTCGGCGACCGACCCGATCGGGCTCGTGCTCAGCAGCATCGGGAGCGAGATGATCGTGTTGCCGGTCTCCGGCGCGCGCACGCCGTCGTCGCGGTACTGCGCGAAGCCGAGGTGGTAGACCGCGGTCAGCGCCACGATCAGCGCGAGCGACGCCCCGAAGTAGCCGGCCCGCCGCCGCCAGGAGCGAAGCGGCCCGCCGAGCGACCGATACACGACCAGACAGGGCAGCACCGTGAGCAGGAGCGCGTCGACCGCCCCGTAGACGCCGCCTCGCCAGAAGAGCTCGAACCAGTAGTACGCGCCGCCGGGGTGCGGCGTGGCGTCCTCGGAGAACACGTTCCGGACCAGCAGGACGCCTACGACGACGCCGAGCGCCACGCCGAGCTTCCAGTTGCGCAGCACCACGGCTCGGACGTCCAGGCGGGTCGCGGTCGCGTAGGCCCACAGGAGCGCGAGGACCGCGACGAAGTAGATGCCCAGGTACAGGTCGTGCTGGAGGCCGAGGATGCTCGAGCCGACGAACGGGACCGCGAAGCCGACCAAGGCGGCGATCGTGAACCAGTGCAGCTGCGTCGCCCAGGTCTCGGGCTGCGCCTCGGGGTGCGGCGTGAGATGTGCGCGCAACCCGTGCGGAAGATGCAGGCCGCCGGCTTCCACGGCGCCAACGTACGCCCTCGCCCGGCGCGGCGCTTCCGGAAAAGCGCGCAGACTCGGTGCGCCGAAGTACGGATCCCCGCTAGGCCGTCGCGCCCGCCTCGGCGGCGAGCCAGCCGAGCACGACCGCCCACTCGTCGTCGAGGAAGTGACCGCCGCCCTGGAGCAGCTCGAAGCGGGCGTTCGGAAGCCGCGAGGCCACGTACTCGCCGTGGGGGCGCGGAGCGAGGACGTCGAGCTCGCCCTGCCAGACGCGCGTCTCGACGTTCACGTCCTCGAGGTCGAAGCCCCACGGCTTCGCGAAGGCGAGGTCGTCGTCGGCCCAGCCGCGCGAGCCCTGGCGCACGGCCTCGGTGAACGACTCCTTCATGACCGCCCTGGTCTCCGGCCGCGAGACGCGCCGCCGGTCGATCTCGGGGAGCTCGCTCAGGATCTGCTCGATGACGGCGTCGACGTCGGCGCGGATGCCGTCGACGTAGGCCTCCAGGAACGCCTCGATCGCCTCCGGGCCCTCGAGTGCGGCGGAGAACTCCTTCACGTTCAGGTCGGCGAGGCCCTCGAAGAAGTCGAAGCTCTCGTCGTCGGGCGGCGCCGGGGTGACGACGGCGCCGACGCGGAGCACGCGGTCGCCGAGCACAGCGCCGCAGGCGAGGGCGTGCGGCGCGCCGCCCGAGCCGCCCACCACCGAGAAGCGGTCGAGGCCGAGCTCGTCGGCGATCGCGGCGACGTCCGCGGGCGCGTCGGCGACCGAGCGCCCCGGGAGCGGGTCGGAGAGGCCGTAGCCGGGGCGGTCGTAGGCGATCCAGCGGACGCCGTGCCGGTCGTAGATGGCCGGGTCGTGATGGCGCGCGAGGCGCGTGCCCGGGGTGCCGTGGCACGCGAGCACCGGAATGCCGTCGGCCGCCCCTCGCTCGACGTAGGCGAGCGTCCGGCCGTCGGCCGTGGTCAGCGTTCCCTCGCGCACGGGGTCGATCATAGGGACGCGCGCCGCACGTGGCTCCGCGTCACGTCCGCGGGCGAGGGGCAGCCGAGCAGCTTGAGGCCGAGCTCGACCTCGCGCCGCAGCAGCTCGAGCACGCGGGTCGCCCCGTCCTCGCCGCCGGCTGCGAGCCCCCAGAGCACCGAGCGCCCGGAGAGCGTGGCGCGGGCGCCTAGCGCGAGCGCCTTGAGCACGTCGATGCCGCGCCGGATGCCGCCGTCCAGCAGCACCTCGACCCGCTCGCCGACTGCCTCGACGACCTCCGGCAGCACGTCGAGCGACGGCGGCACGCCGTCGAGCTGCCGGCCGCCGTGGTTCGAGACGACGACCGCGGCCGCGCCGTGCTCGGCCGCCAGCAGCGCGTCCTCGGCGGTGAGGATGCCCTTCACCACGAGCGGCAGCGAGCACACCGACCTCAGCCACTCGAGGTCGCGCCAGGTGAGGGTGTCGTCGACGACCGCGTGCAGCGCCGTGTGGAAGTCCGCGCGCCGCAGCGCCTGCGGCAGGTTCGGCAGCGGCAGGTCGTCCGGGAGCGCGAACGCAGCGCGCAGGTCGCGCTCGCGCCGGCCGGCGACGGGCAGGTCGACGGTCAGCATCAGCGCCGTGAACCCCGCCTCGACGGCGCTCTCGATCAGCTCCTGCGTGAAGCCGCGGTCACGCGACCAGTAGAGCTGGAGCCACCGCGGCGCCCCCGGCGCGGCCGCCGCGAGCTCGGCGGGCGTGACGCTGGAGAGCGTGGAGAGGGCCATGATCGTGCCGGCCGCGGCGGCGGCCCGCGCCGTCGGCAGCTCGGCCTCCGGCGCGGCGAGCCGCTGGAAGGCCGTCGGCGCGACGAGCACCGGGAGCGCCACGTCGGTTCCGAGCACGGTCGTCGCCGTCGAGACGCTGCTGATGTCGACGAGCACCCGCGGCCTCAGCTCCCAGCGCCCGAAGGCGGCGCGGTTCTCGCGCAGCGTGTGCTCGTCGCCCGCGCCCCCGGCGAAGTAGCCGTACGCGCCGGGGTCGAGCCGCTCGCGCGCGGCGGCCTCGAAGTCGTCGACGTTGACGAAGCCTTCGCTCACAGGGCAACCTCGAGAGCGGTTCGTTGCATTGGCCGCCGATGCTCGACGCGAGATCTCCAGCCAAACAGCACGCGTAGCGTGCTCATGCCAGGCGCACGCGGAGCGTCTCGCCCTCGGGCTCGACGCTGCCCCCGCGGGCCCGCACCACGCGCACCGCGACTGCGGCGCCCAGGTCGCGCAAGTCCTCTCCGAGCACGACCGGCGCAGAGGCCGGAGTCACCGGCGCGAGCACGAGCTCGTCACCCCGCACCTCCGCCGTGACGTGCTCGAGGCCGCCGTGCCGCAGCAGGCAGCGCGCGAGCGCGGCGACGGCGTGCTCGAGCGCGCTCGGGTCGGTTTCCAGCTCCGCCCCGTCCCCGGAGACGCCCACGCGCTCCTCGCCCAGCCGGGCCGCGGCGGCCCGCGTGAGCTCGAGCGTGTCGACGGTGCGCAGGGGCGGGTCGTAGCGACCCGCCTCCACGCGCGCCGCCACCGAGAGCTGGTCGATCAGCTCGTCGAGCTGCCCCGAGGCCGACCCGATCATCCCGACATAGCGCGCAGCGGTCTCGTCGAGCCCCTCGCTGCGCGCGAGCGTGTGCGCGAAGCCGTGCACGGTCGCAAGCGGCGTGCGCAGGTCGTGGCACGCGAGCATCACGAGGCGGGCGAAATCCTGGTCTGCGGCCAAAGATGCGTTGGTAGCGTTGGAGCGTGGACGAGCCTCGTCAGCTTCTCACACCCGACCTCCAGGCCGGGCCCTCCGAGGTGCCGCTCGCGCTCTCGCGCGCCGGCGTGCGCGGCGTGCAGAAGGCGATCAGGATCAGCCGCGACGGCCACGAGAAGCTGATCGCCGCCGAGATCGACTGCACCGTCGATCTCGATCATTCGCGCAAGGGTGTCCACATGTCGCGCTTCCCGGAGCTCTTCGAGGAGGCGATCGAGGAGGTGGTGATCGGCGAGGCGCTGCTCGTCGAGACCCTCGCCGAGCACATCGCGGCCCACATCGTGCGGCGGCAGCACGCGCTCCGCGCGGAGGTGCGGATCGTCGCCCGCTACCCGCTCCAGCGCGAGACGCCCGTCACCGGTCTGCGCACGCAGGAGATGGTCTCGCTGATCGGGCTCGCGGCCGCCACCGAGGGCGGTGCACGCCACCTCGTCGGGGTCGAGGCGAACGGGATCAACGCCTGCCCGTGCGCGCAGGGCCTCGTCCGCGAGCGGGCGGCCGAGCGCCTGGGCGACGCCGGCTTCACCGACCTCGACGTCGAGCGGATCCTCGAGCTCGTCCCGCTGGCGACGCACAACCAGCGCGGGCGGGGGACGCTCTTCGTCGGCTCGGAGGCGCCCGTGAACGCCGAGGAGCTCGTCCGGGTCGTGGAGGGCTCGATGAGCTCGCCGGTCTACGAGCTGCTGAAGCGGCCCGACGAGCTGTTCGTCGTCGAGCATGCGCACTTGCAGCCGCGCTTCGTCGAGGACTCGGTGCGGGTCGCGCTGCGCGACACGCTCGCCGCCTACCCCGAGCTCGGCGACGGCGACTTCGTGCTCTCGCGCCAGGTGAACCTGGAGACGATCCACGCGCACGACGTGGTCGCGGAGCGCTACGGCACGGTCGGGGAGCTACGCGGCGAGCTCGGCGGCGGCGACCCCGCGGAGCGCCACACCGAGCTGCGCGAGTGGCTCACCTCGTAGCCGGGCAGAAGCGAAAGCGCGTCTCGGTGCGCTGATGCTCCAAGACCCGGTGTCAGACACAGCATCGGAAGTGCAACGACTTTCGCGCTGAGGCGTCACTTCGCCTGCAGAGAGCGCGGCTTCTCCCACAGACGGTCGTGTCAGACACCGTGACGGGTCGGCTCGGCTCGGCGCCGAAAGCGGAAGCGCGCCTCGGTGCCCGCGCGCAGGCGCCTGATGTTCGGGCGGTGGAGCACGACGACCGCCACGGCCGCGAGAGCCGCGAACACGATCACGGGCCATGGTCGCCCCAGAACGGCGGCCGCGACCGGCAGCGAGAGCGCCGCTGCGATCGACGCGAGCGACGCGTAGCGGAAGAGCGCGAAGACGACGAGCCACACCAGGGCGCCGATGCCGCCGACGAGCGGGGCGACGCCGAGAATGGCGCCCCCACAGGTGGCGACGGCTTTCCCGCCGCGTGCGAACTTCATGTACAGGGGCCGCCAGTGCCCCAGCATCGCCGCGCCGCCCGCGATCACGCCCGCCAGCTCGCCGACGTAGATCGTCGCGAGCAGCGCCGGGACGAACCCTTTCAACGTGTCGAGCACCATCACGGTGACGCCGTAGCGCGCGCCGTAGGTGCGCCAGACGTTGGTCGCGCCGATGTTCCCGCTGCCGGTCTTGCGGATGTCCTCGCGCTTCAGCGCACGCACGAGCCAGTAGCCGGTGGGGACGCTCCCGGCCAGGTAGCCGACGAGTGCGAAGAGCGCGGTGCTCAGGGCGTGATCTGGTACTGCTGGGCCCAGTCGTTCACCACGTCCCAGTCGAGGTTGTCGAAGAACGCCTCGATGTAGGACGCGCGGTCGGTCTGGAAGTCCATGAAGTAGGCGTGCTCGTAGACGTCGAGCGCGACCAGCGGGGTGGCGTTCCAGACCGGATAGGTGTTCTGCGTGTCGCCGATGTAGTTGAAGAGGCGCCCCTCGTCCCAGTCGTAGGCCGTCCAGGCCCACCCGCGGCCACCCATCCCGGTCGCCTTCAGGTCTGTGCGCCAGTCCGCGACCGAGCCGAAGTCGCGCACGATCAGCTCGCGGATCAGGTCGTCCGGCTCGCCGCCCCCGCCGCCGAGGTGCTCGAAGTAGATCTCGTGGTTCTTGATCCCGCCGATCGCGAAGGTGAGGTCGACCTTCAGCGCCCGGACCTCGGAATAGACCTGGTTGGCGGCGGCGAGGTCGAGCTCGCCGAGCTTGCCCATGATCTCGTTGCGCTTGTTGACGTAGCCCTCGTAGAGCTTGTAGTGCGCCTCGACCGACTCGCGCGAGATGCCGTCGAGCTCCAGCAGCGCGGGCTTCAGCTGCCTCGGCGTGATCTCTTCCCGGTTGAACGCGAGCGTGGCCAAGCGAGCTCCTTTCGCCGTCGGGGGACGGCTGAGCATAACCGCCCGCAACGAGCCTCAACCCGCTAGCCTCGCTGCAGCGAGGAAAGGAGCCCAGATGGCCTTCGAAGTACCGCCTCTTCCGTACGACTACGCGGCGCTGGAGCCGCACATCGACGAGCAGACGATGCGCGTCCACCACGACAAGCACCACCAGGCGTACGTGGACAACGCGAACGCGGCGCTCGAAGGAACCGAGCTTGCCGACAAACCCGTCGAGCACGTCCTGACGAACCTCGAGATTCTCCCGGAGGACAAGCAGACCGCCGTCCGGAACAACGCCGGCGGGCATGCGAACCACTCGCTCTTCTGGCAGATCATGAGCCCCGACGGCGGGGGCGAGCCGAGCGGCGCGCTCGCCGAGGCGATCACTGCGACGTTCGACAGCGTCGACGCGCTCAAGCAGCTCGTGAACGACACGGGCGTGAAGCGCTTCGGCTCGGGCTGGACGTGGCTCGTGCACGACGGCACCGGGCTCGCCGTCTACTCGACGGCGAACCAGGACTCACCGCTGATGAGCGACGACACCCCCCTGCTCGGCATCGATGTCTGGGAGCACGCGTACTACCTCAAGTACCAGAACCGGCGTCCGGACTACCTCGCCGCGTGGTGGAACGCCGTCGACTGGGACGCGGTCGCGAAGCGGTACGAGCAGGTCGCGGGCTAGGGCCTAGGCGCGGAGCGACTTGCTGGCGGCCTGCAGGTAGCAGGGGCCCGCCTGCGCCTTCGAGATCATCACGCGCACGCGCGTGCCCGCGGGGAGCTTCGACTTGAAGGAGACGGAGCTGACGACGGTCGGCTTCGTCCCGGCGAGGGCGGTCTTGAGCGCGATCCGCTTCACCTGCGCCCAGCGCCTGCGCAGCTTCTTGTAGCGCTGGAAGAGCACGTACTTGCCGGTGAGCGCCTGGCCGGCCGTCACGTTCGCGGTGAAGGAGCCCCGCGCGACGCGCTTGAGCTCGAGTACGGGCTTGACGGTGACCGCGACGGGCTGGCTCGTCCCGTTCTTGAAGTTCCCGCGGTACGTGGTGCCGATCGCCGGGGTGACGGAGACGCTGTAGACGCCGTTGGCGACCGTCTTGACGGTCGCCGCCTTCACGGTGTTGGTCGAGCCGCAGGCGGTGCCCTCGATCACGACCTGCTGGTTCGCCTTCTTCGTGGACACCTGGCCCGAGAGCACGACCTTCCCGCCGTACGCGACCGTGGTCGGCGTCGCGGTGAGCGTCAGTGTCACGGGAGGAGCCGCGACGGCTGCGGCTGCGACGGCAGCGGCGGCGATGGAAACTGCTACCAAGATCTTCATGGCTAGCGAAGAAGACGCCACCGCGGGCACGGACTTGCGCAGCGCTCTCGTCACCGGGGGCACCGGCAGGGTCGGAGCCGCGATCGCGGCGCGGCTGGCGAACGAGGGCTGGTCGGTGCTCGCGGCCGGCCGGGTCGACGGCGACGTCTCCCGGCCGGAGGAGGCGCGGGCGCTCGTCGAGCGCGCGGCGGCCGAGCACGGCCGGCTCGACCTGGTCGTGAACGCCGCCGGCGGCGGCTTCGCCCCCAAATCCGTCGAGGAGCTCGGCGAGCGGGACTGGGACGCGGCCTTCGGGGCGACGGCGAAAGGCAGCTTCTTCGTCACGCAGGCCGCGGCGCCGCACCTGCGCGCGGCACGCGGCTGCGTCGTCATGATCGAGGACGTCGCCGCCTACCAGCCCTGGCCGTCGTTCGCGGCCCACTCGGCTGCGAAGGCCGCGCAGGCGATGCTCACGCGCGTCCTGGCGCGCGCGCTCGCCCCCGAGGTGCGGGTCTGCGGCGTCGCGCCCGGCCCTGTCGCGGTCGAGCCCGGCCAGGAGGAACGGCGGGCGGCCGAGACGCTGCTCGGGCGCGTCGGCTCCCCGGATGACGTCGCCGCGGCCGTCGCCTACCTCGCGGGCGCGGAGTTCGTCACGGGCACGACGCTCGTCGTCGACGGCGGGCGCTCGCTGCAAACCGGCTTCGCGCGGGAGCCGTAGATGCCTGTGATGGAGATCGCTCTCGACGTACCCTGCTTGCCGCCCCGCGCCGAAAGGGCCACGATGCCCGCCGTGGCCGCCAACGAGATCACCGACGGTGAGCTGATCACTCGCGCCGCGGACGGCGACCGGGGCGCCTTCGAGGTGCTCTACCGCCGCTACTCGCGGCCGGTCTTCGGGCTCGCGCTGAGGCGGCTCGGCGACCGCAACCGAGCGGAGGACGCGGTGCAGGAGACGTTCGCCTCGATCTGGCGCGCCGCGAAGAGCTACAAGCCGGAGCGCGGGCCGGGGGCGCCGTGGCTCTACGCCGTCGCGCGCAACGCGATCACCGACCGCGGCCGTGCACGCTCCGAGCCTCCGGCCGAGATCCCCGAGCAGGTCTCGCCGGAGCCCGGCCCGGCCGACCGGGCCGAGACCAGCTGGACCGCGTGGCGCGTTCACCGCGCGCTCGAGGAGCTGTCCCCGAACGAGCGCACCGTGATCGAGCTCGCGTACTGGAGCGGCCTCTCACAGTCCGAGATCGCGGAGTTCCTGAACATTCCGCTCGGCACCGTCAAGACGCGCACCCGCGCCGCGCTGCACCGCCTGGCCGGCGTGCTGGAGGAGGAGCTCGGATGAGCGACGCACCGGACTTCAGCGAGCTCGTCGGCGAGGACCTGTCGCCCGAGGAGGCGGCGCGCCTCGAGCGGGTGCACGACCTGCTCGTGGCCGTTGGCCCGCCGCCCGAGCTGCCGCCGCGCCTGCAGGAGCCGGTCGGCCTGGAGGAGAAGCGCGACAACGTCTCGTACCTGCCCCGCCGGCGCACCGGCCTGCTGCTCGGCATCGCCGCGGCGGTCGCGCTGACGGCGTTCCTGGGCGGGTTCGTCTCCGGCCAGCGCCACGCGGCGCCGTTCGAGACGGAGTTCTCGCTGCCGATGCACAGCACGGCCGCCGCGTCCGACGCCTCGGCCGTGATCCACGTCGGCAAGCTCGACTCGGCGGGCAACTGGCCGCTGAAGGTCGACGTGAAGAACCTGCCCGCGCTGCCGAAGGGGCAGTACTACGAGATGTTCCTCAGCCGCGGCTCGAACACCAGGTCCGCCTCGTGCGGCACCTTCCGGACCGCCGCGGGCAGCCACGAGGTTCGCCTGAACGCGCCGTACAACCTGCGGCGGTTCAACGCCTGGGTCGTCACCCGCGAGGGCCCCGGCAGCACGCACCCCGTGGTGCTGTCCACGGCCTAGACCTCTTACTAGGGTGCCGTGCGGTCGTTGGCGACGAAGGCCGCGTAGGTGACCGGCATCTGCTCCTCGAGGAAGCGCTCGCACGCCTCGGCGTAGCGGCGGATCTCGCGCTGCGCGTTCTCCGAGTTGCGGAGCGAGACGAAGTTCATCAGCGAGCGCGCGTTCACCGTCCAGTAGAACTCCGTGTAGGCGCCGACCGGCAGCGCGGCCCGCGCCACCTCGCGCGCGACGCCGAGCTCGACCAGCTGCTCGTAGGCGAGGTACGCGGTCTCGTAGACCGCCTGCAGCTTCTCGCGCGTCACCTCCGCGATCTCGTCCGAGACCGGCTCGAAGGTGTAGGCGCCCGGCTTGCCGACCTGGGTGCGCACGTCCTCGGGCTCGGGGACGTAGAACTCGTCCGAGGCCCGCGCGTAGCGCATCGAGAACTCGTTGAAGGAGCCGACGCGGTGCCGGAACCACTCGCGCGCGACGAAGATCGGGCAGCGGACGTGGAAGCGGAAGGCGTTGTGCTCGAAGGGCGTCCCGTGCCGCTCGCGCATCAGGAAGCGGATCAGGCCCTCGTCGGCCTCGTCCATCTCCTCCTTGCGCCGGGCGAAGCTGACCCGCGCGCCGTTGACGACCGAGAGGTCGTCGGCCATCGCCCCGTCCAGCCGGACGAAGCCGTGGTCGAGGACGCGGATGGTCGAGTCGGGTATCACTTCGACGGTCGTGGACATCTCGGCGAGTGTATCCGGGGCATATGTCGGCACCTCCGGCTGGTCGTATCCGTCCTGGCGCCCCGACTTCTACCCCGGGGGCACGAGGCCCGAGGACTTTCTCCGCTACTACGCGGAGCGCTTCGCGACCGTCGAGCTGAACACCACCGGCTACCGGCTTCCCCGCGAGGAGCTCTTCGAGCGGTGGGCCTCGCAGACGCCGTCCGGCTTTCTCTTCGCGCCGAAGCTGAACGCCCATCGCCGCTCCGACCTGGCGACGTTCGCCGAACGGGTGGGCCTCCTCTCCGACCGGCTCGGGCCGATCCGCGTCGTCGTGTCCTCGGCCCGCGACGAGGGCCTGCTCACGCTGCTGCTCGGCTCGTTCGACCCGGCGCTGCCGCTGGCCCTGGACTTGCGCCACGAGTCGTGGAACGGGATCGAGGCCGACCTGCCGCGAAACGCCGTGCGCGTGGGGTCACTCGACGGCGCTGCGCCGTTCCGCTACCTGCGCCTGCGCGAGCCGCCGTACGACGACGACGAGCTTTCCGCCTGGGCCGAGAAGCTTCGGCAGCCGCTCGACGACGGCGTGCGGGTCTACTGCTACTTCAGGCACGAGGACGAGCCGACCGCGCCCAGGTACGCCGCGCGGCTGCTGGAGCTGCTCGGCCGCTGAGCTCCGCGATCTGCTCGACCGTGAAGCGAAGCTCGTCCTCGCTGTTGAAGAAGTGCGGTCCCAGCCGCAGGCCGACGTCGGGCCGCCAGTCGCAGATCACGCCGCGCTCGCCGAGCTCGCGGCCGACACGCTCGAAGCCCGGCGGCTTCACGCTGACGGTGCCGCCGCGGCGAGCCGGGTCGCGCGGGCTGCCGACGGGGAACCCGGCCTCGTCGAGAAGCTCGATCAGGAGCGTGGTCAGCTCGACCGACCGCTCGCGGATCCGCTCCACGCCGACCTCCTCGATCACGTCGTAGCCGGCGGTGGCGGCGTACAACGCCGGGACGTTGGGCGTCCCGGTGAGGAAGCGCCACGCACCCTCGGCGTAGTCCTGCTCGGGCTCGAACGCGAACGGCCGCTCGTGCGCCTGCCAGCCCGTGAGCGCCGGCTCGAGCGTCGCGCCCAGGTCGGGCCGCACGTACAGCCACGCCGCGCCGGGACCGCCGCAGAGCCACTTGACGGAGCCGCCGACGGCGAAGTCGACCCCGAGGGCCGTCACGTCCAGCGGCACGGTGCCGGCGGACTGGTAGGCGTCGAGGACGACCAGCGCGCCCTCCTCGTGCGCCTTCGCGACGATCGCCTCGACGTCCTGGATCTGCCCGGTCTTGAAGAGCACGTGCGTGACCGGCACGAGCAGCGTACGCTCGTCGATCGCCTCGACGACGCCCTCGTCGTCGGCCGCGACCAGGATGTCGGCCCCGCGCCGCTCCTGGGCCTGGTAGAGGTAGCGCACGGACGGGAAGTTGCCCTCCTCGTAGACGACCCGGCGGCGCGGCCCGTCGAAGCCGAAGCAGGAGACGACCACCGCCTCGGCGACGGTCACGTTCTGGTGCATCGAGACCGACCCCGGCGGCGCGCCGACGATCCGGGCGATCTGGTCGCCGACGGTCACCGGCAGGTCCCACCAGCCCTCGTCCCAGGCGCGCACGCCGCGCTCGTTCCACGTGCGCGCGTACTCGAGCAACCGCCCCTCGGCCGCAGCGGGCATCGCGCCCAGCGAGTGGTTGATCAGGTACGTGGTCTCCGCGAGGATCGGGAACCGCTCGCGGTAGTCGAGGAGGCTCGCCACCTGGCGCGAGTATAGGGACGCCCGGGCCCGCGTCCTGGTCCCCCGAAGGAGGGACGCGTCAGGGAAATCACCTTTCGGGGTGATACCCGCCCCCGGGGGCGTGCGTACGGTCGGACAGGACGACGGCTTGCGGCCCGCGCAGGGACGGCGCGGAGAGGGGAGAAGCACTTGCAGCAGAGCGCGAACGAGGCACCGGGCGAGGCTCGCGGCAGCGGGCTCTGGGGAACGGGTCGAGGCGGGCGAGGCTCCGGCGGCGGGCGCAACCAGTCCGTGCGGCGCGGGCTCCTGGTGCTGCTCGCCCTGGCGCTCGCGGCTCCGCTGGCGGCCTCGGCGGGCGGTCGTCACGGCCACTCCTGGAAGGCGAGCTACCTCGCGCCCTCCCTGGAGCGCGCGGCGACGCAGACGCCGGACGCAACGCTCCCCGTGATCGTCCAGAGCTCCGGCGGCGCGGGCGATGCGGCGAGCGCGCTGAGCGATTTCTCCGCCAGCACACGGAAGCTCCCCATCGTCGGCGCAGCGGCCGGCGAGGTCGTGGCCCGCGACCTGCCCACCCTCGCGCAGGAGCCCAACCTCGTGATCACGCCCGACCAGTCGATGGTCTTCGACGCCGGGCCCGGGAAGCCGAAGCCCTACAAGCCCGGGAAGAACCCGCACCAGACCGGGCCGTTCAGCTCCGACCAGGTCTGGCCCGCCGCCGTCGGCGTCGACCAGATCTGGCCGCACCTGCCCGGGCCGAACGACCGCGTCGAGGAGGGCATGCCGACGATCGCGTTCGTCGACACCGGCATCGAGGCCTCGCGGAGCGACTTCGGCAACCGCGTCCTCGCCGACGTGAACCTGACCACCCTTCCCGGCAACTCGCCGGGCGACGGGCGGGGGCACGGCACGATCGTGGCCGGGATCGCTGCCGGCTCCGCGCCCGGTCACGCCGGCGCGGCTCCTGCCGCAGGGATCGTCTCCCTCGACGTGATGGACGACCAGGGCATGGCGCGCACGAGCGACGTGATCGCCGCCGCCCAGTGGATCCTCAAGAACCGCAAGACGTACGACATCCGCGTTGCGAACTTCTCGCTCCACTCGGCGAGCGCCTCCAGCTTCCGCTGGGACCCGCTCGACAAGGCGGTCGAGAAGCTGTGGCTGTCGGGCGTGGTGGTCGTCGCGGCCTCGGGCAACCAGGGCCAGGGAGGCCAGCCGACGCCGATGGCCTACGCGCCGGGCAACGACCCGTTCGCGATCACCGTCGGCGCCCTCGACCTGCACGGCTCGACGGTTCCAGAGCGCGCGGACGTCCCGCCGTGGTCGGCCTGGGGCTACACGCTCGACGGCTTCGCGAAGCCCGAGCTCTCCGCTCCCGGGCGAGCGATCGTCGGCCCGGTGCCTGCGGACTCGACCCTCGCGGCGGAGCGGCCCGGCCAGCTGCTGAGCACGCCCGAGGGGACCTACATGACGCTCTCAGGCACGTCGCTCTCGGCGCCGATCGTCGCCGGCATCGCGGCCGACCTGCTGACGCTGCGTCCCGGGCTGACGCCGGACCAGGTCAAGGGCGCCCTGATGCACGAGGCGCGGAACCTGCCCAAGGTGCGCACGCTCGCGGCCGGGGTCGGCGAGGCCTACGCGCCCGACGCGGCGGCCCTCGCCCTTCCGCCCAACCCGAACCTCGCGCTCGACGGCTTCCTGATCCCCGACCCCGCGGGCGACGGGCAGGTCTTCGACGACGTCTCCTGGCTAGACGCGGCCAAGGCATCGGCCTCCTGGGACGCGGTCTCCTGGCTCGAGGGCTGGGCGGACGTCTCCTGGTCGAACGTCTCCTGGTCCGACGTGTCGTGGTCGGACGTCTCCTGGGCCGACGTGTCCTGGAGCGACGTCTCCTGGGCGGACGTGTCCTGGAGCGACGTCTCCTGGGCGGACGTGACCGCCGCGGTCTACCGCGACGTGGGCTAGCTGAGGCGCTTCAGGACGCCGAGCGCGCGCTGGTCCCACGGGACCCGGTGCGTTACCCCCGCAGCGCCGACGCGGTCCCGGTTCTCGAGGTACCAGTCGTAGGTCTCGCACAGCGCCTGCTCGTTCGAGAGGCGCGGCG
>DATIFC010000055.1:0-12739 GCA_035455445.1 Gaiellaceae bacterium
GAGCCTCCTCTTCAGATCCTCGAGCTTGACCGGCCAGCCCGCCTCGAGCAGGCCGCCGGGGCGATCGGCGATCTCGCCCTCGTGCGTCAGTCGCAGGCGCGTGCCGTCGTCGTGCGGGGCGAGCTCGAACGTGACCGTCGTTGGGTGCGCGGCCTCCTCCACCGACCACGCCCAGACCATTCGCCTCGGCGGCTCGACCTCCGTCACCTCGGCGCGGACCCAGCCGTCGGGCGAGAGGTTCTGCGTCCTCATGCGGAAGCGCGCGCCCACCACCGGCTCGAACTCGGCCGTCCGCATCAGCCACTCCGAGATCGAGTCGCGGTCGGTGAGCGCCGCCCAGACGACCTCGACGGGATGCGGCAGGACCTCGTCGATCAAAACGTCGAGCCTCACTGCGCGCCCAGTCGCCGGCGCAGGCGGGCAACCCGCTCCTGCCAGAAGCGCTCGTACTCGGCCGTCCAGTCGTGGACGAGCCGCAGGGGCGCGGGCTCGAGGCTGTAGATCCGCTGCCTGCCCGCGGCGCGGCGCACGACCGCGTCGGCCTCGAGCAGCACCTGCAGGTGCTGCGAGGCGAGCGAGTACGAGAGCCCCGCGCGCTCGGCGAGGACGCCGACCGGCTGCTCGCCCTCGCGCAGCAGGTCCAGCAGCGCGCGACGGTTCCCGTCGGCGATCGCGTGGAAGGCGTCGGAGCTCGCGGCCGCTCTCGGCATCGCAGGAGAATATTCAAGTGCTTCCTAAAATGTCAAGCCGGGCCCCTACGAGCTCCGGCGCCCAACGGATCTCCACGCGCGCGTTAAGCATTCGTTGAGCCCGCAAACTCGGCGGCGACCCCGCCCGTACCTCCTCGCACATGACGAAGGAGGCCAACATGACCAGGATCGGAAAGCTCCGCGGCTCGCTGCTCGTCGCGATCGCGGTGGCGGCGGGCCTGACGGCGACGCTGCTGCTGATGACGCGATCCGGCAACGCGAGCGGCACGAAGAGCCGTGCGGTCGCGAAGGTGATGCGCAACGCGGCGCTCGGCAAGAGCATCATCGTGACGCGCAACGGCCTGACGCTGTACTCGCTCAGCGCCGAGCGGCATGGGCGCTTCATCTGCACCACGTCGTTCTGCCTCTCGCTCTGGAAGCCGCTCGTCGTCCCGGCCGGGGTGAAGCCGTCCGGCGTGAGCGGCCTGGCGACGGTGCGGCGGCCCGACGGCAGGCGGCAGGTCGCGTTCCGCGGCGCGCCGCTCTACCGCTTCGTGCAGGACGCGAAGCCCGGCCAGACGAAGGGCAACGGATTCCGCGACGTCGGCGTCTGGCGGCCCGTCGTGGCACACGGCACGGCGGCCCCGGCGCCCGCGCCCAGCCGGAGCATCTACAGCTACTGAGCGCTGCGAGCGCCGCGGCGGTCGGTCACGCCGCGGCGCTCGCCGTCGCCCAGCCGAGGACGTCGTCTGCGACCCGCTCCCAGCCCTCCTGGCCGGGGAAGTGACAGCGGCCCGAGGACTCCCTGTGCTCGGTGGCCGAGTGAGCGCGGCGCTGCTTCTTCCAGTTCGAGACGTTGACCGACGGCGGACAGATGCGGTCCTCCGTCCCGGTGGCGAGGAGCAGCGGCGGCCGTGACGGGTTGCCGAAGTCGACCTTCGTGACGGCCCGCGGGTTGACGTTGGCGTAGCCGGCCTGGAAGAACGGCCGAGCCGAGCCGGGGACGTAGTAGCGCTCGTAGACCGCGTCGGAGTCCTCGCGGCCGAGCGAGTTGGTGAAGCACCAGTGGAACTGCTCCTTGGCCAGCGGGACGTCGTCGTTCTTGCCGGCCGGGTTCTTCAGCGCCGGCCAGCCCGCGCGTAGCGTCGAGAGCGGCAGTCGTAACACGCCCTTCGGGGCCGCGGTCCCGAGCGCGACGCCGGCCGCGCCGAGGCCGCGGTCGAGCAGGAGCTGCGCGACCAGGCCGCCGAAGGAGTGGCCGACGACGATCGGCGGGCGCTCGAGCTCGCAGATGACCCTGTCGTAGTGGTCGACCACGGTCGTGAGCGAGAGCCCGTGCAGCGGGGAGGGGTCCCGGCGCAGCACCTCGGGCTCGGCGTCGAGGCCCGGCCACGCGGGTGCGAGCACCTCGTGGCCGCGCTCGCGGTAGCGCTCGGCCCAGTGCTCCCAGCTGAGCGGCGTCATCCACATACCGTGGATCAGCACGACGGTGTGCCCGTCGGTCGGTGCGGCGGCCATGAGTTGCCCTCCCGGTCGGCGTCGAAGACCCCGGCGCCCACCCTAGCGGCGCGGGCCGCTCAGCCCGTCACTGGTTCCACTTGTCGGCGGTCTTCTTGCCATGGCCGGCACCCTTGGTGCGCGGGTCCGGCACGTCGGAGGGCTTGTTCGTCATCTCGCCCTGCGAGCGCCGGGCGGAGAAGCGCTTGCCGAAACGTTCCATCCTGCGGAAGAAGCGGTTCACGCGCTGGCCTCCTCGGAGGTCGACGTCGGGCTTGCGGGTTCCCGGTCCCGTCGTGCGCAACCCACGCTAGCGAAGCGGGTCGTGGCCCCAGTTGAGGAGCGAGTAGCGCCAGCGCGTGTGCGTGACGTCGCCGCGCGGCCGCTGCGCGAGATGGCGGTGGACGTAGCCGACGACCTTGCGCATGTGGCGGTAGTCGGCCTCGGTCAGGTCCGGGAGCCGCGTGCGCAGGAGCCCCACGATCCGGCGGCCGGACGCGTGGCCGACCGACTCCCCGCGGCCGTCGGGCTTGAAGCCGACCGCCCTCGATTCCTCGGTCTCGAGCCATGCCTCGAGCTCCTCGGGCTCCAGGTTGACCGCCTCCTGGAACTGGAGCGCGATCCGGTGGCGCTGGTCGTCTTGCATGCGCGCATTGTAGCCGTTCTGTCCATCTGTTGTTCAGTTCCGGTCCGCCGCGAGGTCGTCGGGCGACCGGCCGTCGTCGGTGGCGAGGCTCGCGTCGGCGCCGCGCTGGAGCAGGAGCGCCGCCAGCGCGTCGTCGCCGTTCTGCCGCGCGGTGTGCAGAGCGGTGAAGCCGCCCTCTCCGCGGCCGTCGACGTCTGCGCCCGAGTCGAGCAGCAGGCGCGCGAGCGGAACCGAGCGCACGAACGCCGCCGTGCCCAGCGGCGGCACCCTGGCCACCTCGCCGGTCGAGAGCGCGTTCGGGTCGGCTCCGCGCTCGAGCAGCAGGCGCACCGCCTCCTCCTGCCCGCCGAAGATCGCCAGGTGGAGCGCGGTGAACCCGTCGGCGGAGTACGCGGTCGCGACGGATGCGTTCTCGTCGAGCAGCTCCCGCAGCCGCTCCAGCCGGCCGAAGGCGGCAGCCTCGAACACCGAGAGCTCGCCGTCAGGTGGCAGCAGCCGGCGCGCCTTCTCCTCGTTCCCCTCGTACAGCGCCTGCAGTGCCTCGCTCATCTCTCGCTCCTCTCGTCCGATTGATTAGGTAGCCTACCTATCTAAGATGGAGGCGCGCAAGAGCGAGGTTGCAGACCGGCTGCACTCTGCGGCGATCCACCTGCTGCGCCGCGCCGCCGAGCAGGATCGCGCCGCCGGGCTGAGCCGGGCCCGCCTCTCCGCCCTCTCGGTCGTCGTCTTCCGCGGGCCGCTGACGCTGGGCGAGCTCGCGGACGCCGAGGGCGTCCGCTCCGCGACGATGACCGGGATCGTGAACGGCCTCGAGCAGGACGGCCTCGTCCGCCGCCGGCCCCACGGCCGCGACCGGCGGTCGGTGAACATCGAGGCCACGGCCGCGGGGCGGCGGGTGCTCCAGCAGGCTCGCGGACGGCGCATCGAGCGCGTGGCGAGGCAGCTCGACGACCTCACGGCGGAGGAGCTCGAGCTGCTCGGCCGCGCCGCGCAGCTCGTCGACGAGCGGTTCTCGCCCCGCTAGTCGAGCGCCTCGAGCGTCCTACGCGCCCGCTCGAGCGCGAGCAGGTGGCCCTTCGCCTCCGCGACGGAGGCGCCGTGCTCGAGCGCCCGGCGCGCCTCGTCGGTGCGGCCGGCCAGCCGCGCGACCTCCGCGCGGGCGAAGGCGAGGTCGAGGTGCAGGATGGTGAAGTCCCGCGGCTCGATGAGCTCGGCGGCGCGTGCGAGCTGCTCCCTCGCAGCGTCCTGTTCACCACGCCGGGCAAGCACGAAGGCGCGGATCACGTGAGCTCGAGCATGAGGCTCGAAGTCATCCGCCTGGCCCATCGCGTCCGCCTCGTCGGCGTAGACGAGCGCCTCGTCGTCCCGGCCGAGCATCGCGCACAGATGTCCCTGGAAGCCGACGGCCGTCGCGAGGTAGCCGGTCTCGGCGCTTTCCTCGAGCGCCGCACGTCCTTCCGCAACGCTGTCGAGGCCGCGTTGGTAGTCGCCGGCATAGAGCTCGAGCTCGGCCTCCATCATCGACGTGCCCGCCCACCAGACCGTCGCGCCGAGGTCACGGAGGAGCCTGCGGCCCTCGGCGAGGAGCGCGCGGCCCTCGTCGACCCGGCCGGCCGAGCCGATCGTGCCGCCACGCACCATCAGGACGAGGGCCTTGAGGCGAACCGACCCCGTCGAGGCCTCGATCTCGTCGCAGACCCGGTGCACCTCCTCCGGGGAGGTCGGCCCCCACCAGCACGACCAGAGCAGCCATACGCGCACCTCGTCGCTCAGCCACGCCCGCGCGTGCTCGGCACGCCGGAGCGCCTCCGTGTAGTACGCCGCCGCGGTCGTGCCGTCGCCGTCCCAGGACGTCAGGTTTCCCATCAGCCGCAGCGCCCAGATCGACCCCTCCTCGTCCCCGAGTCGCTCGAGCACCTCGAACGCGCCGCCGGCCCGCTCGAGCGCCCGGGCGATCGTCGCCCCAGGGTCGCTCTGGACCTCCTGCTCGACGGCCGCGAGCGTCGCGCGGGCGAGCAGCCGCTCGTCTCCGAGCTCCCTCGCGGCGACCTCGACCTCATCGCGAAGCTCGACGCCGCGGTCGAGGTCGCCCCGTTCGCCGAGGAGCATCGCCAGGTCGAGCTGTGTCGCCGGCCTGGCGGGGTGGCTCTCCGGCATCAGGTCCAGGGCGCGCTCCTCGAGGCCGATCGCCGCGGAGACGTCCCCGCGCGTGCGGGCGCGTTCCGCGCTCTTCAGCAGCCGCTCCGCGGCGCGCTCTGCGACCGAGGCGGCGGCGCCGTCCAGCGGCCCGAGCTCGCTGCGGTAGCGGTGGGCCTGCTCGAGGTGGTAGCCGACGATCTCGTCGACCTCGACGAGCGCCGCGCCGTGCTTCTCCAGCCAGGTGGCGAACCGCTCGTGCAACACCGCGCGCGTCGCCTTCGGCAGAGCCTCGTACGCGGTGTCGCGGATCAGAAGGTGGCGGAAGCGGTAGGCGTCGTCGTCCGGCAGGACCGGCGGCTCCGGCCGGACCAGATCCTTCCGAACGAGGGTCACGAGCCTTCCGTCCAGCTGCGGCTCATCCGGTGCGAGTGCGAGCACCGCACCGCGGTGGAAGACCTGACCCTCGACCGCACCGCGCTCGAGCACGCCCCGCTCGGCCGGGTCGAGCTGGTCGAGCCGGGCCGCGAGCAGGGCCTGGATCGTGGGCGGCACCGCCACCTCGCCGCCCTCCTGCGCCATCGCCAGCATCTCCTCGACGAACAACGGGTTCCCTCCGGCCGCCTCGAGGATCCCCTCGCGTAGGTCGTCGGCGACGCCGTCGGAGAGGGCCGCGATCAGCTCCGTGGTCTCCTCCGGCGCGAGCGGCTCGAGGAGCACGTTCGTCGCGTTCAGCTTGCCGCCGCCCCAGCCCCGGCGTGCATCCAGCAGCTCCGGCCGTGCCATGCAGAGGAGCATGATCGGCGCGTCGCGGCTGAGGTCGGCCACGTGCTCGACGAGGTCGAAAAAGGTGGGCTCGCCCCAGTGCAGGTCGTCGAAGACGGCGACGAGCGGCCGTTCCGCGGCGCGCGACTCGAGCAGCTTGCGGAACGCCCACGCGATCTCCTCCGGCGAGCCCGCGGCTTCCTCGTCGCCGAGGATCGAGGCGAGCGGGCCCTCGACCGCGCCGCCGGGGACAAGCTGCTTGACCACCTCCGTGACCGGCCAGTAGCTGATGCCCTCGCCGTATGACAGGCAGCGGCCGGTGACGACGGTCGCGTCCAGCCCCGCGAGGAACTCCTGCGCCAGGCGCGACTTGCCGACGCCCGCGGCACCCAGGATCGTGAACAGGTGGCACGCGCGCTCGCTGACCACGTTGGCGAAGGCGCCTTCGAGCAGCTCGCGCTGGCGCCCGCGGCCGATCATCGGCGCGCCGTGACGGCGCTCCGGCGCGCCTGCCTGCACAGACACGAGGCGGTACGCGCGCAACGCCTGCGACTTGCCCTTCGCCGAGACCGGCGGGGACTCGTCGGCGACGACGGCATCGCGGACGAGGCGGTACGTCTCCTCGCCGAGCAGCACCTCGCCCGGCTGCGCCGCCTGCTCCAGGCGGGCCGCGACGTTCACGGCGTCCCCGGTGGCGAGCCGCTCTTCGGTGCCGGCCACGACCTCGCCGGTGTTGACGCCCATGCGCAGCTCGAGCCTCGTGCCGTAGCCGCGCTCGAGCTCGTCGTTCAGGTCGACGAGCCCGCCGCGCAGCTCGGCGGCGGCGCGCATCGCGCGCAGAGCGTCGTCCTCGTGCACCGCCGGCACGCCGAAGACCGCCATCACGGCGTCGCCGATGAACTTCTCGACCGTCCCGCCGTGCCGCTCGACGATCGCCTTGGCGGTCTCGAAGTAGCGCGACATCACCTGCCGCAGGCTCTCCGGATCGATTCGCTCGCCGAGCGCCGTCGAGCCCGTCACGTCGCAGAAGAGGACGGTCACGACCTTGCGCACCTCGCGCGCAGGCCCCGCCTCGCCCAGCGCGGTGCCGCAGGAGTCGCAGAAGCGGGCGCCCTCCCTGTTCTCGGCTCCACAGCTCGCGCAGACGAGCACGAGACGAGTCTAGGACGCTCCGTACCAACTACCTAGAGCGACCCCGCGTCACCGCGGATGGCCCCGCGACCCGTGACGGAGAAGGTCCGAGGGATGGTGCGTGGCACGACAGGGTTCACGGTCGACGACGCCCACGGCAGGCGCGTCGGCCTGGTCGAGGCGCCGCTGTACGGGACCAGGGCCGAGTCCCCCGACGCCATCGCCGTGCGCGGCGGGCGCATCCTGCACCGGCACTACATGGTTCCGACCCGGGCGATCCGCGTGATCGACCGCGACGGGCACGCGATCACGCTGCGCCTCGACCGCGACCGCCTGCAGCGCTTCCTCTAGGGGCCCGGCCTGAACGCGACGAGCTCGTTGCGCTCGTTGCCGCCCTTCACGGTCTGCTCGAGCACGGTGCCGATCCCGCGCACGTAGTACTTGTGGTCCAGCACGCCGGGCTCGAGCGGCGTCCACTCCTTCGTGAGCATCGCGCCGCGGTACGTCTCGAGCGGGACGGCGGCCGTCACGCCGGTGCGCAGCACCTGGAAATGGTCCTCCGCCTCCCCCTTGAGGTACTCCTGCCGCGCCGAGCGGCCGACGCGCGGGCGGGCGAACATGAAGATCCCCGGCTTCGCGCCCTTGCGGCCCGCGAGCCAGCTGCCGGACCGGTTCGTGACGTTGCCGTGCTCGTCGAGCTCCGCCGTGTCCTCGCCGAAGTACCAGACGTTCCCCGCGGCGTCCTGGGCGTAGTAGTCGCTCGTCCTCTCCTCGAGCTTGCCGCGAACGAAGAGCAGGTCGGAGACGACCACGCACCTTGCGCCTTCGATCGTCCTCGTGCGGTGCGTGACGGTCATCACCTCGCGCGAGGGCTCGCCGTCCTTGACGCCGCGGTAGCGGTAGACCGAACCGGGCCGGAGCGGGAACCACGGGTTGGTCACGCTCGCGCCGAAGCGGGCCCGCTCGGCGGCGGTGGTCGAGGTGCCGCTATGCGAGCCGCAGCCGACCGCGAGCGCGGCGAGGGCGACGAGCGCGGGGAACGGCGTCCATCTCATGCCCCAGCCGCTCGCCGGCCTAGCCGGAGCCTTCGACCCGCTCGAGGCCGTCGTCCGGGAGCGTCTCCCAGCTCGCGACCGAGCGCGTGAAGATGTGCTTCCGGGGACGGCCCCGGAGGGGGTCGTCGATCGCGCTGAGGCGGACGCTCGCCGCGTCGGACTCGGGCCAGCCGCCGCCGAAGAGGTTCGAGCCGCAGACCGAGCAGAACGTCTTCGCGCTGCCCTCCTCCGGCTGGTAGGTGCGAAGCAGCTCCTCGCCTTCCAGGATCGTCACCTCCTCGCTGCGCAGGCGTCCGTTGGCCGTGCCGACGCCGCCGGAGAGCTTCTTGCAGGTCGCGCAGTGGCAGAACGTGCTCGGCTCGAAGCTGTCGGGCACCTCGAAGCGCACTCCCCCGCACTGACAGCTCCCGCGCAGCGCCACGAGGGTGAGCCTACCGTAGGATCGGCGGCGTGAAGATCCGCGCCGCCGTCCTCGAGCGCTTCGGCGAGCCGCTGGAGGTGCAGGAGCTCGACCTCGCGGAGCCGCGGGCCGGCGAGGTGCTCGTGCGCCTGGTCGCCTGCGGGGTCTGCCACACCGACCTCTACACCGCCTCGGGCGCCGATCCCTCGGGTTACGCGCCCGCCGTGCTCGGCCACGAGGGAGCGGGCGTGGTCGAGGCGGTCGGCGAGGGCGTCCGCGACGTCGCGGTGGGCGACCACGTGGTGACGCTCTTCTCGCCGCAGTGCCGCGAGTGCGAGCACTGCCGCGACCCGCGCACGAACCTCTGCCTCGCGATCCGCGAGCAGCAGGGGCTCGGCTTCCTGCCGGACGGGACGACACGGCTCTCGCGCGACGGCGAGCCGATCCGGCACTTCATGGGCACCTCGACCTTCGCCGAGCACACGGTGATGCCGGAGATCGCGCTGGCGAAGGTGAGCGAGGACGCGCCGCTCGATCGCGCGTGCCTCTTCGCGTGCGGGCTCTCCACCGGGCTCGGCGCGGCGATGAGCACGGCGCAGGTGCAGCCGGGCTCGACGTGCGCCGTCTTCGGCGCGGGGATGGTCGGCCTGGGCGCGGTCGCAGGCTGCCGGCTGCAGGGCGCGGAGAGGATCGTCTGCGTCGACCTCTCGGAGGAACGCCTCGAGCTGGCCCGTCGGCAGGGCGCGACCGACACGCTCGTCGGCGGGCCGGACACGGTCGAGCGGATCGTCGAGATGACGGGCGGCTTCGGCGCCGACTACACGTTCGAGGCGACCGGCAACGTTGCGGTGATGCGCCAGGCCGTCGAGTCCGCCCGCATGGGCTGGGGCCTCGCGACGGTCTGCGGCGTGGCCGGCAAGGGCGAGACGCTCGACGTCGTGCCGCGCTTCCTCATCACCGGCCGCCGCGTGGCCGGCTCGTCGTTCGGCGGGGTCAAGGGCCGCGACCAGGTGCCGCAGCTCGTCGAGCGCTGGCTCGCGGGCGACATCGACGTCGAGCCGTTCGTCTCGCACAAGCTGACGCTGGACGAGGTGAACCGCGGCTTCGAGCTGATGGAGGCCCAGGACGGCATCCGCAGCGTGATCGACTTCGGCTAGAGCAGGCGGCGTATGGCCGCGAGGGTCTCCGCGAACGCCTCAGCCTGCGGGTCGATCAGCTCGAAGTGGCCGACGCCGTCCAGCGCGACGAGCTCGGCCTCGCCGGCCGCGGCATAGCGCTCGCTCATCGCGAAGGGGACGTCCTCGTCGGCGGTGCCGTGGATCACGATCTGCGGGACGTCCAGGGGGAGCAGCTCGAGGGGCGAGCCGTCCGCGTAGCGCTCGGGCGCCATGAAGCGCGCCGGGGCGCTCTCCGGCCCGCGGCGCTCGGCGGCGTCCCGGACGTCGGAGACCGGCGCGAGCGCGACGACCGGCAGCCGGGCCCGCTTCGCGGCCCACAGCGCGAGCTGGCCGCCGGCCGAGTGGCCGACGAGCACCATCCGGCCGTCGTGGGCGAACGGGAGCCGCCCGAGATGGGCGAGCGCGAGGTCGAGGTCCTCCGCGGCCGCCGGCCACTCGCCGCCGGGGACTCCGACGCAGCGGTACTCGAGGTTCCAGCTCGCGATACCGGCCCCCGCCAGCGCGATGCACAGGTGCCCGGTGTGGGTCAGGTTGTAGGTCGACTGCCAGTAGCCGCCGTGGAGCACGACCGCGAGCGGGAACGGCCCCTCATCGGACGGGAGCCGCAGGTCGCCGAACTGGAGCGGCTCCGGCCCGTACGCAAGGCGAGCGTCCGCAGCCGGCGGCGGCGGGTCGGTGAGGATCTCCACGCTGTCCCGCACTAGAGCGCCGCGTTCCACGCGCGGAGAACGCGTTGCTCGCGCTCGAAGCCGAGCGTGCTGAGCGTCGCGGGGTCGAGCCCGAGCAGCCTCCCGTCCTCGGGCTCGAGCCCCAGCCAGCGGGCCCCGAGCACCCGCAGGAGATGACCGTGCGCGAAGACCAGCACGTCGCCCCCGACCCCGGAGATCTCCGCGAGCACGCGGTCGGCGCGCGCTCCCACCCGGCCGGGCGACTCCCCGCCGGGAGCGCCGTAGCGCCAGATCGTCCAGTCGGAGACCGATTCGCGGATCTGCGCGGTCGTCAGACCCTCGTAGTCGCCGTAGTCCCACTCCGCGAGCTCCTGGCGGACCTGCGGCTCGAACCCCGCCAGGCGTGCGGTGTCCAGCGCCCGCCGCAGCGGGCTCGAGAGCACGAGCGCGAACTCCCGCCCCCGGAGGGCCGCGCCGACGGCCCGCGCCTCCCGCTCGCCGGCCTCGGTGAGCGGCACGTCCGTGCGGCCGGTGTGGCGGAGCGCCGCGCTCCACTCCGTCTCGCCGTGGCGCACGAGGACGACTTCCACTCGCGCCACCCTAATGCGAGGATTCGGCGGGTGGGGGGTCAGGGCAGGGACGACCCGCTCTCGCTCGACCGCGAGACGATGCGGCAGCTCGGCTACCGCACCGTCGACCTGCTGGTCGAGCAGCTGGGCCGCGAGGGCCCGCCGCTGCGCCGAGCGAGCCCGGCCGAGATGCGTGAGCGCCTCCAGGGCCCGCCGCCGGAGGCGCCGGAGCCGTTCGAGCGCATCCTCGAGGGGCTCGAGCGCGACGTGCTCCCGTTCGCGAGCCGCGACGGGCATCCCCGCTTCTTCGGCTTCATCCCCTTCGCCGGCACCTGGCCCGCCGCGCTCGGCGACCTGATCGCGAGCGCCTGCAACCTCTACGCGGGCTCCTGGATGGAGTCCGCGGGAGCGAGCCAGGTCGAGCTCGAGGTGCTCGGCTGGTTCAAGGAGTGGATCGGCTACCCGGCGGACGCGTCCGGCTCGCTCGTCAGCGGCGGCTCGGCGGCGAACCTCACCGCGCTCGCGTGCGCCCGCGAGGCGCTGGCCGGGCCGATGCGCGAGGACCTCGTGCTGTACGTCTCCGACCAGGCGCACTCGTCGATCGCCCGCGCGGCGCGGATGCTCGGCTTCCGGCCGGAGCAGGTGCGTGTGCTGCCGAGCGACGAGCGCTTCCGGCTGACGCCCGGGACGCTGCGGGCAGCCGTCGAGGCCGACGGCGCGCGGGGGCTGACGCCGTTCTGCGTCGCGGCACAGGGCGGGGCCACGAACACTGGCTCGGTCGACCCGCTCGACGGGCTCGCCGAGGTCTGCGAAGAGCACGGGCTCTGGCTCCACGTCGACGCGGCCTACGGGGGCTTCGCGGTGCTCGCCGACCCGGGCCTGCTCCCCGGACTGGCGCGCGCGGACTCGGTCACGCTCGACCCGCACAAGTGGCTCTACCAGCCGTTCGAGTGCGGCTGCGTGCTCGTTCGCGAGGGCCGCTTCCTGCGCGAGGCGTTCGAGATCCTGCCCGACTACCTGCGCGACGCCAGGCCGGAGGCGGAGGAGGTGAACTTCTGCGACCTCGGCCTGCAGCTGACGCGCGCGGCGCGGGCGCTCAAGGTATGGGTCTCGCTGCGCTACTTCGGCGTGGAGGCCTTCCGCGAGGCGATCCGCCGCTCGCTCGAGGTGGCGGCCGCGGCGGCGCGGCGGATCGAGGAGAGCGAGACGCTGGAGCCGGCCGCGCCGCCGTCGCTCGGCGTCGTCTGCTTCCGCCGCAGCGACCTCGACGAGGCCGCCAACGCAGGGCTTGCCACCGCGCTCGAGCGCAGCGGCACGGGCCTCGTCTCCTCGACGCGGCTGCACGGCCGCTTCGCGCTGCGGCTGTGCGTGCTCAACCACCAGAGCACGGCCGAGGACGTCGAGGCGGTGCTCGCGTTCCTGGAGACCGCGGAGCCCGAGGAGCGCGAGCCGGAGCACGAGCGGCACCCTGCGATCGTCAGCGGCTGGCCCGGGCTGCCCGAGGCCGACCTGCCCTCGCTGCGCGACCTCCCCCTCTTCGCCGGGCTCGAGCCGGCCCAGGCGGCACAGGTGGCGACGCGCGCGTCCGTGCGCGAGGTGGCCGAGGGCGAGGCCGTGGTCGAGCAATGGGACCTCGGCTCGGAGTTCTTCGTGATCGTCGAGGGGACGGCGTCCGTCTCGGTGGACGGCCGGACGGCGCGCGAGCTGGTGCGCGGCGACTTCTTCGGCGAGCTGCGCGCGCTCGAGTGGGGCGCGGGCTACGCGTACCCTCGCCTCGCGTCGGTGCGCGCGACCTCGCCGCTGCGCTTGCTCGTCTTCCCGGAGGGCGTCCTCGCCGAGCTCGTCGAGCGCTACCCGTCGCTCGACCACGTGATCCGCGAGGCGGTCGCCGAGCGACTGCCGCGGCGGTCGTGAAGGCCGCGGCCGTCCTCGGCGGGGTCGTGCGCAACCGCGAGCTGCGCCGGGTCGAGCTGGCCTTCGCCGGCTTCAACGCCGCCGAGTGGGG
>DATIFC010000056.1:0-18328 GCA_035455445.1 Gaiellaceae bacterium
CGCGTCGTTGCGGCGGCGTCGTGCGGCGACGGCTGCTACTCGGCGCGGACGCCCCGCTCCGGCCGGGTCGAGGTACGGCTGAGCGGGAGCCGCGCCGTCGTCTTCCACGTTCCCGTGCAGGCGCGGCCGGCCGCCGCGATCGTCGCGCGCGCCGCCCGCGTCACGCGCGCGCTCGCCAGCCTCGTCTACGTCGAGTCGCTCCGCTCGGGCCCGAAGGGCGGGCTGCTGACGACCTGGCGCCTGAAGGCGCCCGACGAGGTCGAGTACACCATCCGCGGCGGCGCCTCGGCGATCGTGCTCGGCGAGCGGCGCTGGGACCGCGACCGGGCCGGCGCCCCGTGGCGCCGCTCGCAGCAGCTCCCGCGGTTGCGCGTCCCGCAGCCGGCGTGGGGTGGACGCGCGACCAATGCCCACGTCCTGCGCGAGGGGCGCGTGGGCGGCCGGCCGGTGTGGGTCGTCTCCTTCGCCAACCCGAGCACGCCCGCGTGGTTCACCGCCTGGATCGACCGCGCCACCTACCGGCCGCTGCGGCTGCACATGACCGCGGCCGCGCACTTCATGACGCACCGCTACCTCGAGTTCGACCGCCCGCTCCGGATCGAGCCGCCCGGGTAGAACTCGGGTATGCCGACCTTCCACGTCGTCCTCCGACAGGCCGGGCCCGACTGGCTGCCGGGCAGGCCGCTCGAGGAGCAGGCCGGCTGGGCCGAGCACGCGACCTACATGGACCGGCTCGTGGACGACGGCTTCATCCTCCTCGGCGGGCCGGTCTCGGACGACGGGCGCGTCGTGCACGCGGTCGAGGCCGAGTCGGAGGACGCTGTCCGCGCGACGTGGGCCCGCGACCCGTGGAGCGGGACGCACCTCGTGGTCGAGTCGATCGAGCCGTGGACGATCCGGCTACAGCGTCCGTCGTAGCGCGTCGATCACGACCAGCCAGGCCGCGGCGGCGGCGGCCACGGCGAGCAGCGCAAGCGCCAGCCTGAGCCTCATCCGCTCGCCCTGTCGAGCAGCGTGACGACGAACGGCCTCGCGCCGGGCGGGGTCACCTCGAACTGCAGCGCCCAGTGCCCGACCATCACGAGCGCGGGCGCGGAGCGCGCGAAGACGCCGGGACGCAGCTCGCGGAAGCGGTAGCTCTGCTCGCCCATCTCCATGTCCAGCATGTCGAACCTGGTCACGACCTCGGCGCCGCGCACCGGCCGTCCGCCGCGCGTGAGCGAGACCGAGAACCGGTTTTCGACCGCGGCGCGGTTCGGCGTCACCTGCACGTGGACGCGATACGGGTCCTTCGCGACGACCTCGGAGACCGGCCCGGGCCCGACGCGGGCGGCGACGTCCTGCACCCGCGCCAGCGCGCTGGAGGGCGGTGCGAGGCTCGCCAGCACGCCTGCCGCGAACAGCGCCGAGACGACGAGGACGATCTCCCCCTGGACCAGCCGCCGCAAGAGCAGCGGCGCCGAGGCGTCCCGGGCGGCGAGCCGCGGCTTCGTCCGCGCCAGGTTGACCGCCGCGAGCAGGAGTGCCCCCGAGAGCAGGGCGATCTTCCAGATCAGCGCCTGGCCGTACGAGGTCTGCCAGAGCGACGCGAGCGTGGGCAGCTCCTGGAAGGCCTGGCCGATCCCGGTGCCGACGAGCAGCAGCACCGAGCAGAAGGCGACCGTCGAGAAGCGCGGGACGACGTCGGCGAGCGCGGCGGCACGGCCCGCGCGGCCGACGGAGAGCCAGAGCACGACGAGGCCGACCAGCCCGCCGAGCCAGACCGAGGCCGCCGCGAGGTGCGCGGTGTCGAGCGGCAGCGAGAGCCCGCGCGGCGAGCGCTGCCCGGCATGGCCGGCCAGGGCGGGGAGGAGGAGGGCGGCGGCGCCGGAGGCGAGCGCGGCCGGGAGCGCGAGCAGCTCGGCCACCGAGCGCCGCTCACGGTCGGGTCGGTCGACGAAGAGCGCGACCGCCGCCGCGGCCGCGAACAGCGCGAGCACGAGCTCGAGGTCGAGGAAGTCGCGCCCGAACCCGGACGAGCGTGCCGAGGGCACGACGTCGGCGAGGTCCCAGAACGAGCGCAGCGTGAACTGCGCGGTCGCGAGCAGGACGTAGACGGGCGTCGCCACGAGCGCGACCACCACGGCCACCGCGAAGGCGATGTTGAGCGCGCGGAGCGAGCAGCCGGGCACCGCGCGCACCACGGGCCGCGCGATCAGCGCCCGCAGCACGAACAGCCCGAGCGCGCCCAGCAGCGAGAGGAAGACGACCCAGCGCGCGACCAGCAGCCGCTTCGTCGTCGCCGTCTCGCTCAGGGACGGGACGACGAACTGCGGGGGCGGCCCGGGATTCGGCCCGATCGCGAACGTGAACGCGCCGCGCACCGGGTGCCCGTCCGCCGAGATCACGCGCCAGAAGACCAGGTACCAGCCCTCGCCGACCCGCTGGAGCGGCGTGACGAGGGTCTGGGGGGAGCCGGGTGCGCCCGCCGGCTCCCCGCTCGTCACCTGCCGGCCGGTCGCGTCGGTGACGGAGACGATCGCGAAGCGCGGCTCGACCGGCTCGCTGTAGGTCAGTCGCACCTCCGGCGGCGCGGCGTCGACGGTGCGGCTCGCGACCGGATCGGTTCGCAGCAGCGCGGCATGCGCCCACGCCGAGGCGGGCAGCGCGAGCGCCGCCGCGGCGCCGAGGGCGAGCAGGCAGGCGCGCCTCACGCCAGCGGTCGGCCCCTCGTCAGCAGGCCGGCGACCGCGAGCAGCACCGCGACCGCCGCGACCACGAGCGCCACGATCGCGAGCGTCGAGCTCGAGCCGCCGCCGAGCGTCGAGACGCCCTCGATGCGCGGCGCCGGCGTCTCGGAGCCCTCCGAGCCGCTCCAGTCGACGACCTTGCCGTTCGAGTACGTCTGCCGCACCGCGGCCTCGACCGTCGCCGCCGAGGCGAGGCTGCCGTTGAAGCGGAAGACGGCGTCCTCGCCGGTCGGCACCTTGCCGCCCCTCCACGTGACCGTCCTGATCGCGCGCTCCTCGCCGGAGCCGCTCGCCTGCTCGGAGCGCCGCCAGCCGGGGCTCGGCTCGAAGGAGTCGATCGCGAGGCCGTCCGGCACGGTCAGCACGACCTCGGTCGTCGTCGCGCCTTCCTCCTCGGTGGGCACCGAGAGCGTGAACTGCTGGTCGAGCTTCGCCTGGGCCACGGGCGGGCTCAGGACGGCGTGCGCGAACGCCGGGCTCGCGAGCACGAGGGTGACTGCAGCCGCCGCCGCGGCGAGCAGCGCGGTTCTCATGGATCTCCTTTCGCTTCGCTGGTTCCGGGTCAGCCCGGAAGCGGCGGCGCGCGGGGCCTCGGCCGCCGTTGACGGCCGAGAGCCGCAGCGCCGGCCGGAGCGCCGAGGCGGAGCTGGAGCGGAAGCGGGGCGAGCGGCCGGCGGCGCAGCTCGCGGAGGACGGCGCGCATCCAGGCGAGCACGTGCCCGCCGGCCTCGGCGAGCGCGGCCGCGAGCAGCGAGAGCGCGGCCAGCAGCGGGATCGCGTTCCGGTGTACGGGCCCGACCAGGCAGGAGAGGCCGTGGAACCCGAGCCCGGCGCGCCAGTGCAGGTACGACTCGAAGAGCGCGAAGGCGAGCGCGCTCGAGAGGTACAGGAGCACGGCGCGGAGCGCGAGCCGGCGGAGCCGCAGGGCCGGAGCGACGCGCTCGGGCCGCAGGCGCGCGCGCTCGCGCACGCCCAGCGAGGCGAGCCACACGACGAGCACCGAGGCGGTCGCCGCCAGGCCGAGCGAGACGAGCGCGACCGTGGCGAGCCCCGGCCCGCCGGCCGAGCGCGCGAGCGCGCGGGCGAGCGGGCTCGGCGCGAGCGCGTAGGCCAGCGTGCGCGCGCAGAGCACGAGCAGCGCGACCGCGGCCGACCAGAGCACAGGGCGCGCTCTCATCGAACGCGGAGCGTAAAGGGGGCTGTCACCACGCGGCCGGCGTTGCGGAACTGCAGAAACAGGCGCCAGGTCCCCGCGACCGGGAGCAGCACCCCGACGTTGAGCTTCCCCGGCCCGGCCGGGTGGCCGACCACGCTCGCGCCGCCGAGGACGCTCGTGCAGCCGGGAGTGGACGGCCCGCAGACGTGCGTGTGGAAGTAGTCGAGCGAGCCCGCGCGGAAGAAGATCGCGTGCGCGAGCGCCCCGTACCAGGGCCGGAAGCGCACCGGCCGGCCCGCGGGGTCGCGGACGGTGACCGCCAGCGTCGCGGCCTCGATCGCGTGCAGCCGGCGCGGCCCGCGCATCGTGATCCGGTACCCGTCCACACGCTCCTGCGACGCGAAGGCCGGCAGGCGGCGGGGGCGGTACGAGCCGGCGACCCGCACATCGTCGTGCAGCTGGAAGTTCCGCGGCGCGCCCTTCGCGGCCGGGTAGGCGTCGACGAGCACGCGGTACGGCCCCGCGGACGGGAAGTCGATCGTCTCCGCGACGCGGCCGGCCGCCGAGATCGGCGGGTGGCGGTGGATGATCAGGCCGAGGTCGTCGCGGACGACGATCAGGTGCACCCCGGTGTGCGGGCCGGAGCCGCGGCGGTAGGCGGTCAGCGGCTTGCCGGACGGCTGGCGGATCGTGAACGAGACCGTCGCCGGGCCCGGATGCCGCACGTGGAGCGGGCGGAAGCCGGCGAGCGAGTAGGTGCGCGCCGCGGCGACCGTCGGCGTGCTCGGCCGCGAGGAGGACGAGCAGCCGGCGACGAGGACGAGCGCGCAGCACGCGAGGAGGAAGCGCCCCATCCGCCGCAGGATCACGACGTGTGGGAGCCCCTGTCAAACCGTTACCCTGACGCCGCGGTGCCGAGCGCCCACCTGTCCGCTTCCTGGGAGACGCCGCCGGCCGTCCTGATCGGCGCGGCGCTCGCGGCGGTGCTCTTCGTGCAGGCGTTCCTCCGTCTCCGCCGCCGCAAGGCAGACCACGCGCCCTGGAGCCGGGCCGCGCTCTTCTCCGCCGGCCTCGCGCTCGTCGTGCTGCCGCTCGTCTCGCCGCTCGACCACTGGGGCGACGAGCAGCTGCTCTCGGCGCACATGCTCCAGCACGTCCTGATCGGCGACGCGGGCCCGGCCCTGCTCGTCGTGGCGGTGCGCGGCCCGCTGCTCTTCTTCCTGCTGCCGCCGTTGCTGCTCCGTCCACTGGCGGCCTTCCGGCCGCTGCGCGCGCTCCTCGCGCTGCTGCTGGTCCCGCTCGTCAGCCTCGGGCTCTGGGCGGTCGCGTTCCTGGCCTGGCACCTGCCGGCCGCCTACGACTACGCGGCCGCGCACCCGCTGGTGCACGACCTCGAGCACCTGAGCTTCATCGCCGCCGGCGCGCTGGCCTGGACGCAGCTCGTCGACCCGGCGCGGCACGGCCGCCTGCGCCGCCCCCAGCGCGTCTTGTTCGCGCTCGCGATGCTGGCGATGGCGCAGCCGCTCGTGGACGCGCTGCTCTTCACGAGCCCGGCCTACGACCGCTACACGGGCGCGTACGGCATCTCGGCGCTGACCGATCAGCGGCTCGCCGGTGTCGTGATGATGGTCGAGCAGCTGCTGACGCTCGGAGTCTGCGTCGCCCTGCTGCTGCGGCCGTACCTGCGCGAGCGGCTGCGCAGGCCGGCGATCGCGTGACGGTGCCCGCCTCCACGTCGTTCAGCTTCGAGCCGGTCTTCCTCGTGCTCTCGGCGGCGGCGGTCTACGGCTACGTGCGGCTCGCGCGCACCGTCGAGGCGCCGTCGCGCCGGCGCGCGGCCCTGTTCGGGCTGGGGATCCTCCTCGTCGCCGTGCCGCTGAACTCGCCGCTCGAGACGATCGCGATCCACTACCTGCTGCTCATGCACCTGCTGCAGAACGTGATGGTGGCCGACTGGGCGCCGCCGCTGCTCGTCCTCGGCCTCACCCCGGCGATGCGGGCCGCGGTCGCGAGTCGCGGCGGCCGCTGGCTCGCGGCGATCACGAGGCCCCGCGTCGCGCTGCCGTTCTGGCTCGCGGTCTGGTACGGCGTCCACCTGCCTGCCTTCTACGACTACGCGCTGCGTCATCCGTGGCTCTTGAATGTCGAGCACGCGCTCCTGCTCGCGGCCGGCCTCGTCTTCTGGTGGCCGGTCTTCTCCGAGCTGCCGCAGCGGCTCTCGAGCGCGCTACGCCTCGTCTACCTCGGGGCGGCCTACGTCGGCTCGGCCTTCCTCTCGCTCGCGCTGATCTTCTCCTCGAGCGCGTTCTACGGCTTCTACGAGGCAGCGCCGCGGTTGTGGGGGATCAGCGCCGAGAAGGATCAGAACCTGGGCGGGATCCTGATGAACGGCGAGCAGATGATCGTCTTCTTCGCCGCGCTCTCCTACTTCCTGATGCGGCTCCTCTCCGAGGAGGAGGAGGCGCAGCGGGCACTCGAAGGACAGTGAGACGGGCGCTGCTCGTCGCCGCGGCGGCCGTGCTCGTCGCCGTCCCGGCCGCGCGCGCCAACGGCGACCCGGCCAGCGACGTGCTGATCACGAACCAGGTCTACATCGGGCCGGAGGTGCCGGTGCCGCAGTCCGACCAGGAGCAGCTGACGAAGACGGTCGCGGCCGCGAACGACCGCGGCTACCCGATCCGGGTCGCGCTGATCGCCTTCACCGGGGACCTCGGCACCGCCGACAGCCTCTGGCGCCACCCGCAGGACTACGCGAGGTTCCTCGGCAGCGAGCTCGCATTCGTCTACAGGAAGCGCCTGCTGATCGCGATGCCGTCCGGGTTCGGGGTCTACCACGGGCGCACGCCGGTGGCGAGGGAGCGGCGGGCCCTCGCGGCGGTACCGGCCGGGAAGACCCCCGTGGAGCTGACGCGCTCCACCACGCGTGCCGTCCGCGCCCTGGCCGCCCAGCAGGGGATCGAGCTGCCGACCTTCGAGCACAAGAGCACGGCCACGCGCGACCGCCTGCTGATCGCCGCGGCAGGCGTGCTCTTCCTGCTGGTGGTGCTCGTGCCGGGACGGTGGCTACGGCGCTCGCGCGCGATCACGCCCGAGCCTGACTGAAGTCGGGCACGGGATTGCGATCACCGACGAAGTCCAGCCTCAGAGGCCGAGGTGTCGCGCGATCACCATCCGCTGGACTTCGTTGGTGCCCTCGCCGATCTCGAGGATTTTCTGGTCGCGGTAGAGCCGCGCGATCGGCGACTCCTCCATGAACCCGTAGCCGCCGTGGATCTGCAGCGCCGCGTTCGCCGCGCGGTGCGACAGCTCGCCGGTGTAGAGCTTCGCCATCGCGGCCTCCTTCGCGAACGGCCGGCCCTCGTCCTTGAGCCACGCCGCCTTGTAGGTGAGCGCGCGGCCGGCCTCGATCTCGACCGCCATGTCGGCCAGCTGGAACTGGACCGCCTGGAACTTCGCGATCGGCTGCCCGAATTGCTCCCGCTCCTTCGCGTAGGCGTAGGCGAGGTCGTAGGCGCCCTGAGCGAGCCCGACCCCCATGGCCGCGACGGAGATGCGCCCGCCGTCGAGGATCTCGAGGAACTGGCGGAAGCCCTGGCCGCGCTCGCCGAGCAGGTTTCCCTCGGGCACGGCGCAGTCGCGGAACGAGAGCTCGCGCGTGTCTGAGGCGCGCCAGCCGAGCTTGTCCATGGGCGCCGAGATCTCGTAGCCGGGCGTGCCGTTGGGGACGATCAGGTTCGAGATCTCGTCCTCGCCGGTGCGGGCGGTGATGGTCACGCAGGAGGTGATGTCGGTGCCGGCGTTGGTGATGAAGATCTTCGAGCCGTTGACCACCCACTGCCCCTCGCGCAGCTCGGCGGTCGTGCGCGAGGCCGCGGCGTCGGAGCCCGCGCCCGGCTCGGTGAGGCCGAACGCGGCGAGCTTCCGGCCCGCCGCCAGGTCGGGCAGCCACTCGCGCTTCTGCTCCTCGCTGCCGAAGAGCAGGATCGGCATCGTCCCGAGCGAGGTGTGCGCGGCCAGCGTGATCGCGACCGACGAGTCGACCCGCGTCAGCTCCTCGACAGCGATCGCGTAGGAGAGCGTGTCGGTTCCCGCCCCGCCGTACTCCTCCGGCACGGGCATGCCCATCAGGCCGAGCTCGGCGAGCTCGCCGACGAGCTCGTAGGGGAAGCGGTGCTCGCGATCGAGCTCGGCGGCGACCGGGGCGACGCGCCGCTCCGCGAACTCGCGCACCGTCGAGCGGACGAGCTCGTGCTCGGGCGCGAGGTCGAAGTTCACTCTGCGAGGCGGGAGGCGAGCTCGACGATCAGGCGAACGCCGTAGCCCGTGCCGCCGCGCTGGCTCATGTAGTCGCCGCGCGAACGCTCGAGGAAGGCCGGGCCCGCGATGTCGGCGTGCGCCCAGGGGCCCTCGCCGGCGAACTCCTCCAGGAACGCGGCCGCCAGGACGGCGCCCGCCTGGCGCAGGTCGGACGAGTTCTTCATGTCGGCGAAGACGGAGTCGACGTAGCGGCGGTAGCGCGGGTGCATCGGGAACGGCCAGGCGTGGTCGCCGCTGGCCTCGCCGGCCTCGACGACCTGGTCGCGCCAGCCGTCGTCGTTTCCGAAGATCCCCGCGTAGAGGTCGCCGAGCGCGACCTCCATCGCACCCGTGAGCGTGGCGAGGTCGAGGATGTGCGTGGCGCCCTGGCCGCGCGCGTACCAGAGCGCGTCGGCGAGCACGAGCCGGCCCTCGGCGTCGGTGTTCGTGACCTCGATCGTCTTGCCGTTCGCCGCGGTGACGATGTCGCCGGGCCGGTAGGCGTGGCCGCTCGGCATGTTCTCCGTCGCCGCCGCCACCGTGAGCACGCGTAGCGGGAGGCCGAGCTCCGCGATCGCGCCGGTCGCCTCGATCACCGCCGCGCCGCCCGCCATGTCGCCCTTCATGTCCTCCATGTGCAGCGACGGCTTCAGCGAGATGCCGCCGGTGTCGAAGGTGATCGCCTTGCCGACCAGGCCCAGGACGAGGTCACGGTGCGCCGGCTCCGGCGGCTCGTAGCGCAGCACGACGAGGCGCGGCGGGCTGTCGCTCCCCTGCGCGACCGCGGCGAAGGCGCCCATGCCCTGCTCGCGGATCTCGTCCGGCCCGAGCGCCTCGGCGCTCAGGTGCTCGGCCGCGGAGGCCAGCTCCTGCGCGCGCTCCGCGAGGCGCGCGGGGGTGACCTCGTTCGGCGGGCTGTTGACGAGGTCGCGGGCGCGGTTCGTCCACCCGGCGACGGTGGCCGCCCGCGCTGCGGCCTCCGCCAGGCCCTCGGCCTCGCCGCAGAGCACGAGCGTCGAGAGCCTCGACGGCTCCCCGTCGCGCTTCCAGCGGGCCGGCTCGTAGGCGCCGAGCAGCGTCCCGTCCACGAGCGCGCGGGCCTGCTCGGCCGGGGAGAGCGGGAGGGAGTCGTCGATCGCCCACGCAAGGCGCTGCGCGTACGCGCCCGTCGCGTGCGCGACCGCGGCGGCCGCCGTGCGCAGGGCGTCGGCGTCCACGCGCTCCCGCGGCCCGACGCCCGCGGCCGCAAGCCTGCGCGCGCCCAGCTTGCCGTCGACGTGCACGACCGCCACGCGGCCGAGCTCGTCGCGCAGCTCGTTGTCGGAGGCGAGGCGTGCGAGCAGCCCGTCGAGCGGCCCGTCGAGCTTCGCGAGGGCGCCGCCCCCGCCGGCCGCGAGCGGCACTGCGAGAACGTCCGCCTCCACCTGCTCCGGCGCGACAGCCTGGACCTCGACCTTCATGGCGGCGCGATGCTAGCCGACAGCCTTCCTACGCTGCGGACACATGAGGGGGATTCACCTCCGCGGCCGTCTTGCCGATATCGGATTCGTGGCGAGCGGCGCGTCACTGCGGCAGTTGCGGCCGGTCCGCTTTCGGCGGAGCCGGAGGCGTGCGAGCGCGGACGAGCTCACCGCGCGGATCGCGCAGCTCGTCTCCGAGCGCCAGCAGCTCCGCGAGCGCGGGGCGAGCGAGGCCTCGCTCGAGCGCAACCGGATCCAGCTCGCCCGCGCCCCGTGGGAGCTCGGGCATGCGCTGATCGACCGGCATCTGCCGCCGGCCGAGCCGGCGCACGTCGCGGCCTAGGTCCTCACACCTCCGACCAGTCCCCGTGGCCGGTCGCGGTCAGCTCGACCTCGACCGGCAGCGCCGAGGCCCGCGCCGCGTCGGGCAGGATCTTCGAGAGCCCGAGGTGCTTGGCGAGGAACGGCGCCAGGTAGCGGCCGACGATCTTCGCCGGCGGCCACCACAGCGGCTCGGTGTCGATTGCGGACGTCGCCGTGCCGGCCTCGGCGCGCAGGAACCGCGGCGCCATCCCGGTCAGCAGCAGCCCGCGCAGCACCGGACGGAACGGGCGCGGCTCGAGCGAGGCCCCGGCCCGCGCGGCGATCGACTCGGCGGCCGCGTCGGCTTGCTGGGCGGCGACGCCGCCCTGCTTGAGGGGGAAGCGCGTCGCGTCGCCCGCGGCCCAGACGTCGATCTCGTCCGCGACCTGACCATGCTCGTCGGTGGGGATGAACCCGTTCGCGTCGTGGATCACTCCCGCGAGCCGCGGCCCCTCGAGGCGCGGCAGCGCGACCACGCGGTCGGTCGGGATGATCCCCGCGGGGGCGACCGAGAGCCCGCCGTCCGCGAAGGCGAGCGGCGTCGTGGCGAGCGCGACCTCGATGCCGCGCGTGTCCAGCAGCTCGCGCACGGCCTCGCTGGCGGTGCTGCCGAAGAGCGCGAGCGGCGCGTCCTCGGGAGTGACGATCGTGACCGTGACGCCGACCGCGCCCTCGTCCACCAGGTAGGAGCGCGCCAGCAGCGCGAGCTCGTAGAGCGGCAGCGTCCAGCTCGCGCCTGCGGGCACAGCGAACGTCATGCCGTCGATCATCCCGGTGCTCGCGTCGTCGAGTAGCTGCCTCAGCGCCGCAGCCTCGGTCGGACCGCGGAAGCAGAGCGCCCCCGGCACGGCCGCGACGGGCACGGCGCCGGTGGCCAGCAGGAGCAGGTCGAAGGGGATCTCGTCGTCCGCGGCCGTGCGCACGACGTGTCGGTCGGAGTCGACCCCGGTGACGATCGCCTCCGTGAACTTGGCGCCCGCCCCCTCGGCGAGCCGGTGCAGCGGAAAGGTCCGGACCTGCCCCGCGCCGAAGGGCTCGGCGACGAGCAGCGGACGGTAGACGAAGTTCTGCTCAGGTGCGACGAGCTCGACCTCCACGAGCTCCGAAGCCAGCTCCTCCAGCGCCAGCGCGGCCTCCAGGGCGGCCACGCCGCCGCCGACGATCACAACCTTGCTCGGTCCGCTCTCCATCGCGCCACCTCCCGTGGTCGCTGGAAGTGTGCGGCGCCGCAAACGGCCGTTCATCGGCACGATCCCTGATCCGGCTTGGGGGTTTTCCGCAGCTAGGCTCGGAGACGTGCGCAGCGAGCTCGACCGGCGAGCCATGACCGCACTCTCGGCGGGGCACCTGGCCACGGACTTCGCGAACGGCGCGCTCCCGGCCCTGCTGCCGTTCCTCGTCGACCGGTTCGGCCTCTCCTACACGCTCGCCGCGGCGGTCATGCTCGCCTCGACCGCCTCGTCGTCGCTCGTGCAGCCGCTCTTCGGGGCCTGGTCCGACCGGCGCGGCGCGATCTGGCTGCTTCCGGGCGGCGTGGCACTCGCCGGGATCGGGATCGCGCTAGCCGCCGCGGCGCCCGCGTACTGGCTCGTGCTGCTGCTCGTGGTCGTCTCGGGGCTCGGCGTCGCCGCCTTCCACCCGGAGGGCTCGAAGTTCGCCGCCTATGCGAGCGGCGACAGGCGGGCGAGCGGGATGAGCCTCTTCTCGATCGGCGGCAACCTCGGATACGCGCTCGGGCCGACCGCGACGACGCCGCTCGTGCTCGCGCTCGGCCTCACCGGCGGCCTGCTGCTCGCGCTGCCGGTGCTCGCGGTCTCGGCCGCGCTCCTCTTCGCGGTGCCCTACCTCTCCGGCTTCGCCCCCGAGCCGGGCCGCGGGACGGCTGTGGGCGGGGCAGACCGCCCGGGAGCGCTCGCGCTGCTGCTGGGCGTGATCGCCTTCCGCAGCGTCGCCTGGTTCGGGCTGATCACCTTCGTGCCGCTCTGGGAGGTCTCGCTCGGCCACTCGGAGGCGCACGGCGCGCATCTGCTCTCGCTGATGCTGCTCGCCGGCGGCCTCGGCACGCTGGCCGCGGGCCCTCTGGCCGACCGCCTCGGGCGCAAGCCGGTGCTGCTCGCGGCCTGCGTCGCGACGGCGCCCCTGATCCTGGTCTACGTCGTCGTGGGCGGCATCCCGGGCGCGATCGCGCTCGCGCTCGTCGGCGTCTCGGTGATCGGCACCTTCGGCGTGACGATGGTGATGAGCCAGGAGTACCTGCCGTCGCGGATCGGGATGGCCTCCGGCCTCTCGATCGGCCTCTCGATCGGGCTCGGGGGCATCGCCGCCGTCGGCCTCGGCGCGCTGGCGGACACCGTCGACCTGCGCGCCGCCATGTACGCGGCGGCGGCCGCTCCGCTCGTGGCCGTCGCGCTCGCCGCGCTGCTGCCCGTGACGCGCCCGCAGGGCCGCCTCGAGCCCGAGCCGGTCCTGTAGGCTCGCGCCCGATGGAGGATCCGAGGGAGTTCTTCGAGACGCTGGAGTCGCGCGTCGACCCGTCGAAGGCCGCGGGGATGACCGCGAGCTACAGGTTCGACATCGACGGCTCAGGCTCGTGGCTCGTCGACGTCGACGACGGCAAGGTGACGGTCACCGAGGACGGCGGCGAGGGCGACTGCACGATCTCGGCCTCCTCGGAGACGTTCCTGAAGATCGCCAACGGCGAGCAGAACCCGACCGCGGCCTACATGTCCGGGAAGCTGAAGGTCAAGGGGGACATGGGCCAGGCGATGAAGCTGCAGAAACTCTTCTGAGCGCGCCTACAACTCGGGCGTAAGCTCCGCGTGTGACGCGGATTGCCGCGGTTCTGGCAGTCGCCGCCGTGCTCGCCGGAGGCGGGGCCGGGTCGGACGCTGCCGGCCCTCGCGCGCGCGAGCAGGTCACCGGAGACATCTATGCCGTCCCCTTCGCGGGTGGGGCGAGGCGCGCTCTCTCGAGCACCGCGGGGTCTACGAGGTCCAGCCCTCGCTGTCACCGGACGGGCGCTCCATCGCATACCTGTCGTACGGCGGAATCAAGCTGATGAACCCGGACGGAAGCGACCAACGACCGCTGGGAACGGCGTCCGGAGAGCGCCCGCTCTGGTCTCCGGACGGCCACAGCCTCGTGTACTCGGCAGGGAACGGGAGCCTCTGCCTCCCGCCGGCGCAGAGGTGTGCCTTCACCGACGTCTGGACGGTGAACGCCGACGGGACCGGAGCGCGGAGGGTTCTCGACCGAGCGGTTCACCCGGTCTGGTCCCCGCTCGGTCGGCGGCTGGCCTTCCGGGACTTCGTCGTAGGCGAAGGAGGCGACGTCGTCGACGCGCTGAAGGTCGCCTGGGCCGACGGCTCGAGCGTGCACACGCTCTCCCGGGCCGAGGCCATCGACGGCGTGCATTCGCTACCGGCGTGGTCGCCGAACGGCAAGTGGATCGCGTTCAACACCTTCAACACGCACGAGAGCCACCACCGCCTGTTCGTGATCAGGCCCGACGGCTCCCATCGGCGCCAGCTGAACTACGGGACGTACCCGACCTGGTCGCCGAACGGGAAGCTGATCGCGTTCGAGCGAGATCACGGCATCTGGGTCATCGGGCTGACGGAACAACGTGCGCGGCGCATCAGTGCGTATGGCGACTGTCCGACCTGGTTCCCGCGCGGCAAGTGGATCGCCTTCCTGGCGAACCGGCAGGAGGTCGAGTCGAAGCTGGTGACCGTCCGGCCGGACGGGCGCGGGCGGAGGACCCTCGCGACTGCGGCCAACTGCTACGCATTCGGCTGGGCGGAGCCGTCGCCGCCCGCGTGGTCGCGGGACGGGCGCTCGATCTACTTCGTGGGCTAGCTCGCCTACTCCTCGAGCTCCACGAGCAGGGTGCCGCCGGCGACCTGGTCGCCCTCGCGCACGTGCACCGCGCGGACGACCGCCTCGTAGGGCGAGACGACCGGCGTCTCCATCTTCATCGCCTCGATCACGACGAGCGGCTGGCGCGGCTGCACGCGGTCGCCCGCCGCTGCGAGGACGCGGATGACCGTCCCCGGCATGGGCGCGCCGAGGGCGCTCTGCTCGTGCCCGCCGTGGTGGTCGACGGAGCTCTCGGCGTCCGGCGGCGCGGCGGGCGGCGGGGCCGGCAGGTTGAGCCGGAAGCCGCCGCGCCACGGGCGGTCCGGCAGCCGCAGCGGCGGCGTCGAGAGCGGCGGGTGCTCGGTCAGGAAGGCCGTCGTGGTCTCGCCCGCGCGCAGCCCGGGGTGGGCGACCAGCCAGCGCAGAAACGGCAGGTTCGTGACCACGCCGGCGACCTCGGTCTCGGCGAGCGCGGCCGCGAGCCGGTCGAGCGCATCCTCCCGCGTCGAGCCGTGCGCGATCAGCTTCGCGATCAGCGGGTCGTAGGACGTGCCGACCTCGTCGCCCTCCTCGACGCCCGCGTCCACGCGGATCCCGTTCGGCAGGCGGAGCCGCTCGAGGCGGCCCGCCTGCGGCAGGAACGTGCGCGGGTCCTCCGCGTAGAGCCGGGCCTCGACCGCGTGGCCCACGAGCCGCGGCTCGGCCCGCAGCGGCTCGCCACGGGCGATCCGGATCTGCTCGGCGACGAGGTCCGCGCCGGAGACGAGCTCCGTGACCGGGTGCTCGACCTGGATGCGACCGTTCAGCTCGAGGAACCAGAAGTCGCGCCCGTCGAGCATGAACTCGGCCGTGCCCGCGCTGCGGTAGCCGATCGCGCGCGCGAAGGCGACCGCCGCCTCGCCCATCCGCGCGCGTAGCCCGGGGTCGAGGGCGGGCGAGGGCGCCTCCTCGAGCACCTTCTGGTGTCGCCGCTGCACCGAGCATTCGCGCTCGCCGAGGGCGACGACGGTGCCGTGGGCGTCGCCGAGCAGCTGGATCTCGACGTGGCGCGGCCGCTCCACGTAGCGCTCGCAGAAGACGCGGTCGTCGCCGAAGGCCGCTTTCGCCTCGCGGCGGGCGGCGGCGAGCGCGTCCTCGAGCTCCGCCGTCGCGCGCACGATCCGCATCCCGCGCCCGCCTCCGCCCGCGGCCGCCTTGATCATCAGCGGGAAGCCGATCTCGTCCGCCGCGCCCGCCGGAACCACAGGGACTCCGGCCTCTCGCGCCAGACGCTTGGCCTCGAGCTTGTCGCCGCCCGCGCGCAGGGCCCCCGGGGGCGGGCCGACCCAGGTCAGGCCGGCGGTTTCCACCGCCTCCGCGAAGTCGGCGTTCTCGGCGAGGAAGCCGTAGCCGGGATGGATCGCGTCGGCGCCGGCCTGGCGCGCGGCGCGGAGGTGCTCGTCGGCGTCGAGGTACGAGGCGATCCGCACCGTCTCGCCGGCCGAGCGGGCGTGGAGCGACCGGGCGTCGTTCTCCGGCGCGACGGCGACGGTCGCGATCCCGAGCTCGCGGCAGGCGCGGAACACCCGGAGCGCGATCTCCCCGCGGTTGGCTACGAGGAGCTTCTCGATGCCCACGACGGGTCGCGCTTCTCGAGGAACGCCCGCAGTCCCTCCTGGCCCTCGTCGCCGGAGCGCAGGCGGGCGGCGAGCCGCGCCAGCTCCTCGCCGCTCGACGGGCCGGAGCGCACGAGCCGCTTCGCCTCGCGCGTCGCCTGCGGTCCCGAGCGCAGGACGTCGGCGACCACGCGGTCGAACGCCGCGTCCACGTCGTCGGCGACCTCCTGCACGAGGCCGATCCGGAGCGCGGTCTCCGCGTGGAAGCGCTCGCCGGTGACGAAGAGGTGGCGCGCCGCCCCCGGGCCGATCTTGGCCAGGACGAACGGGGAGATCACGGCCGGGATGATCCCGAGGCGCGCCTCGCTGAAGCCGAAGACGGCGTCGCGGGAGGCGATAGCGACATCGGCGCAGGCCACGAGCCCCGAGCCGCCGCCGAGCGCGTAGCCGTGCACCCGGGCGACGAGGGGCGCCGGGCACGCGTCGACGGCCGCCATCATCGCGTGCAGCCGCAGGGCGTCCTCGACGTTCTCCTCGAGGGTGAGGTCGATCGAGGCCCGCTGCCACTCGACGTCGGCGCCCGCGCAGAAGCTCGGGCCCTCGCCCGACAGCAGCACCGCGCGCACCTCGTCGTCGACCGCCGAGAAGGCCTCGGTCAGCTCCCGGATCAGGCTCGCGTCGAATGCGTTGCGCCGCTCCGGTCGAGCCAGCACGACGTGGAGGAGACCGCCCTCTTGCTCGATCCGTAGCGCGCTCATCGCGGCTCATCGTAAAGTTGCCCGCGATGCTGCGCGGAGCGCTCGCGGCCGCCGTCACGCCTCTCCGCGACGACGGCGCCGCCCTGGACGAAGGGGCCTTCAGGCCCTACCTGGAGTTCCTGCACGCCGCCGGGCTCGACGGGATCCTCGCGCTGGGCACGACGGGGGAGGGAATTCTGCTCTCGGCCGCCGAGCGGCGGCGGGCCGCCGAGCTCTTCCTCGAGGGGCCGTTGCCGGTGATCGTCCACTGCGGGGCGCAGACGACTGCGGAGACGACCGCGCTCGCCGAGCACGCGGCGGCGTCGGGCGCCGCGGGCGTGGCCGTGATCTCGCCGCCGTACTTCGCGCTCGACGACGAGGCGCTGCTCGCCCACCTCACGGCGGCCGCGCGGGCTGCTGGCGAGGTTCCCTTCTACGTCTACGAGTTCAAGGCGCGCAGCGGCTACGCGGTGCCGGTGCCGGTGCTCGAGCGGCTGCGCGAGGCCGCGCCGAACCTCGCGGGGCTGAAGGTCTCCGACCGGCCTTTCGAGGCGGTCGAGCCGTACCTGCTGGAGGGGCTCGACGTCTTCGTTGGCGCGGAGGAGCTCGTGCTCGCGGGGGTCGAGCGCGGCGCGGCCGGCGCGGTCTCCGGCCTCGGGTCGGTCTTCCCCGAGCGGGTGGTCGCGCTGCTCCGCGGCGAGGACGGCGACGTCGGCTCCCTGCGCGCGGCGCTCGACCGCTTTCCCTTCCACGCCGCCGCGAAGTACGTGCTCGGCCGCCGCGGCGTGCCGGTGCGCGAAGACGTTCGCGCGCCCCTGCGCCGGCTGCTGGACGCCGAGAAGCGCGAGCTCGACGCGTTGCTCCAAGCAACAGACTGTTACTTGGTCGGTTGAGACGCCGAGCTGAGCGGGTGGCGGCGGCCTCGAGCGCTTGTAACAGACTGTTACTTGGGTTCGAGCTCGAACTCCTCGCCGACCTCCGGGTCCTTGCCGATCAGGTCGCGGGCCTCCGCCGCCGGGGTGTCCGCGCCGGAGAAGGAGATCAGGCCGAAGCGCTCGCCGGCCGGGTCGGAGATCCACACGTCGCCCTCCGGCAGCGCCGGGAGCTTTGCGCGCAGCTCGTCGAGGTTCGTCTTCGAGTCGGCGAGGCTCCAGAGGAGCAGGCGGACCGTCACTCGTCCGGGACGCCGGGGGTCGGCAGCCGCGCCATCAGCTCCTTGATCTCCCGCAGCACGTCGGCTTCCTCGTGCCCGAAGTCGTCCAGGTACGAGTGCAGCGCCGCCTGCAGCAGCCGCAGCTCGTCGTCGTTCAGCTCCAGCGTGTGGTTCAAAACGGCCCCCTAGGCTCGTAGCTCCCTCGCCGCGCGCCCACGGCGAGCAGCGTCATTCCCTCCGGCCCCGCGACCGGCACGCGCTTCGTCTCCGGGTCGAAGCGCAAGAACGTGCCCACGCGAACCGGCACGTCCTCGCCCTCGACGCGGTAGACGCCCGACCCGCGCACGCACACGTTGACCTCCTCCTGGCCGGACTCGGACTCGTCGTGCTCGTGCCCGACGGCGTCCGGCGGCAGCTCGATCCAGTTGATCCCGAAGGCCTCGACGCCCAGCTCGCGGCGGACGAAGTGAAACGCGCCGCCCGGCCCGCTGCCCTCGATCTCCTCGACGTTCGCGATCGAGTAGCCCATGCCCTACATCCTGAACACGCCGAAGGTGGTCTCGGGGACGGGAGCGTTCAGCGCCGCCGAGATCCCGAGCGCCAGCACGCGTCGCGTGTCGAGCGGATCGATGATGCCGTCGTCCCAGAGCCGCGCCGTCGAGTAGTAGGGGTTGCCCTCGGCCTCGTACTTGGCGCGGATCTCGTCTGGGTCGGCGTCGCCCACCATCGTCAGAACCGTCGCCGCCTGCTCGCCGCCCATCACCGAGATGCGCGCGTTCGGCCACATCCACAGCTGCCGCGGCGAGTAGGCGCGCCCGCACATCCCGTAATTGCCGGCGCCGAAGGAGCCGCCGGTGACGACGGTGAACTTCGGCACCTCCGCGCAGGCGACGGCGGTCACGAGCTTCGCCCCGTCGCGCGCGATCCCGCCGGCCTCGTACTCCTTGCCGACCATGAAGCCGGTGATGTTCTGGAGGAAGA
>DATIFC010000057.1:0-5755 GCA_035455445.1 Gaiellaceae bacterium
CGCTGCTCGCGGGCGAGTCGGCGCGGCGCGCCGGCGATCAGCGCGCCGCTCGTCACCTCCTGCTGCGGGCGGTCGGTCTCTGCCGGGAGCTCGGCCAACGTGGCGTCATGCCCGAGCTGCTCCAGGAAGCGGCGGCGGCAGGCGCAGCTCGTGCCGATTCGGCGCGGATCCTCGCGGCCTCGGATCGCGTGGTCAGGGAGCTTCGCCTGCCGCGGTGGGACCCGGTGGGCTTAGAGCACACCGTCGTCAGCCTCCGTCGCGATCTCGGCGACGCGGCGTTCGACCGCGCGTGGGCCGAGGGCGCGGCGCTACCCGAAGAGGAAGCGTTGGCGCTCGCGGCCCGTTGCCTAGACTCACCGCGATGACGCGTGACCTTCGCGACTGGATTGCGCTCCTCGAGCGAGAGGGCGAGCTCGTGCGTGTGGCCGCCGAGGTCGACCCGCACCTCGAGATCACCGAGATCGTCGACCGGACCGTGAAGTCGGGCGGGCCGGCACTGCTCTTCGAGCATCCGAAGGGCTCCGACCACCCGCTGCTGATCAACCAGTTCGGCACCGAGCGTCGCATGTGCCTCGCCTTCGACGCGCCGACGCTCGACGACGTCGGCCGGCGCCTCGGCGACGTGCTCGAGATGCAGCCGCCGCAGGGGCTCGCCGAGAAGGTGCGCGGCCTGAAGAAGCTGAAGTCGATCGCCGACTCGCAGCCGAAGAGCGTGCGCAGCGGCCCCGTGCACGAGGTCGTGCTGCAGGGCGACGAGGTCGACCTGCGCCGCCTGCCGATCCAGACCTGCTGGCCGGGCGACGCCGCGCCCTTCATCACGCTCCCGGCGGTCATCACCAAGGACCCGCGCACCGGCTCGCGCAACGTCGGGATGTACCGCCTGCAGGTGCTCGACGAGCGCACGACCGCGATGCACTGGCAGATCCACAAGGACGGCCGCGCCGACTACCTGATGACCGACGGGAAGCTCGAGGTCGCGGTCGCGCTGGGGCTCGACCCCGTCACCGCCTACACCGCGAGCGCGCCGCTTCCCAAGCACGTCGACGAGCTGATGCTGGCGGGCTTCCTGCGCGGCGAGGCCGTCGAGCTCGTCAGCGCGAGGACCGTCGACCTCGAGGTCCCGGCCAACGCCGAGATCGTGCTCGAGGGCTACATCGCCAAGGACGAGCTCACGCAGGAGGGGCCCTTCGGCGACCACACCGGCTACTACACGCCGCCGGAGCAGTTCCCGGTCTTCCACGTCACCGCGCTGACGATGCGGCGCGACGCGATCTACCCCTCGATCGTGGTCGGCAAGCCGCCGGCCGAAGACGCCTGGCTCGGCAAGGCGACCGAGCGGATCTTCCTGCCTGCGATCCGGATGAGCGTGCCCGAGATCGTCGACTACGACCTGCCGGTCGCGGGCGCCTTCCACAACTGCTGCATCGTCTCGATCCGCAAGAGCTACCCCGGCCAGGCGCAGAAGGTGATGCACGCGATCTGGGGCCTCGGCCTGCTGAGCCTGACGAAGGCCGTCGTGGTCGTGGACGAGTGGGTCGACGTGCACGACTACGAGGAGGTCTTCTTCCGCGTCGGTGCCAACGTCGACCCGAAGCGGGACGTGCTGCTCAGCGAGGGCCCGCTCGACCACCTCGACCACGCGCCGACGCTGCAGTTCTACGGCGGCAAGCTCGGCATCGACGCGACGCACAAGGGACCGGCCGAGGGCGCGCGGCCGTGGCCCGAGGAGATCGAGATGAGCGACGAGGTGCGGCGCCTCGTCGACGAGCGCTGGGCGGAGTACGGGCTCGGCGCGGTGCCGCAGGCGAACGGGCGCCGGGGGCGCTCGTTGCGCCAACTGTTACGTCGTTGACGCGGCCGACCTGCAACGATTGAATCCCGACGCCTCGAAACAAGGGAGACGCGTGGAAGAACGCCCGGGGGACGACCGACAGCAGCTGCCGCCGCCGAGCCTCTGGCCGGTCGGCTTCGCCGTCGGCATCGTTTGCCTGCTCGTCGGCCTGATCGTCAGCTGGCCGGTGGCCGCCGTCGGCGCCGGGCTCGCGCTCGTCTTCGGCTTCCTCTGGGCCCGTGAGGTCGCGACCGGCCGCGCGCCCACCGTCGCTCCGGAGGGAGAGGAGGCGGCCGTGGACGGTCGCCCCGCGCCTGCCGTGCCCGCCCACGAGGGCGAGGCCGCGATGCCCGAGCCGGAGCCGGGCGAGCGCTTTCCCCGGAGCAAGTTCCTCGAGGGCGCGACGCTCGGCCTGGGCGCGATCATCGGCGCGATCGTGACGCTGCCGGCGGTCGCGCTCGCGCTGGTGCCCGGCTTCGTGAAGCAGAAGGCGCACGAGGTCGACCTCGGGCCGGTGGGCGACTTCGAGGAGAACAAGTGGAAGGTGGTCACCTTCCTGCGCGACCCCTCCGAGGGCGACGTGTCGAACCGCACGGCGTTCGTCCGCAACAACGGCCTGCTCGACGGGACGCCGAGCTTCACGATCATCTCCAACCGCTGCGCGCACCTCGGCTGCCCGGTGCAGGCCGGCGGCCCGCTCTTCGTGAAGCAGGAGAAGACGGTCAAGACCGCCAACGGCGACGTTCGCATCATCCCCGCGCTGCCGGCCGCGGGCTTCATCTGCCCCTGCCACGGCGGCTCGTACGACCAGGAGGGCAACCGCATCGCCGGCCCGCCGGTGCGCGCGCTCGACCGCTACGAGTTCTCGATCGTCGACGGTCGCCTGATTCTCGGCGACCTGTACAGCGTCGCCAACGTCCAGGGCACGGGCAAGGACGCGAAGATCAAGAAGCAGGAGCTCACGGGGCCCGGCCAGCACGTCGACGGCCCGGAGTCCTGGCTGTACCCGGTCCAGGCGCCGCACTGATGGTGGTTCGCTGATGGCGCAGCAGTCGCGCGGCGCGCAGATGCAACGGGCGGTCCTGTACCCGCTCGACTGGCTCGAGGAGCGCTCCGGCCTCGTCGGGGGCGTCCGCTACTTCCTCTTCCGCAAGGTCCCGGGCGACACCGGCTGGTGGCACACGCTCGGCTCGGCGACGCTGACGGCGTTCCTCGTCCAGCTCGTGACGGGCGTGATCCTGGCGATGTACTACAAGCCGTCCCCGGCCGAGGCCCACGACTCCGTCCAGCACATCACGCACGACCTCTGGGGCGGCTGGCTCGTCCGCGGCATGCACCGCTGGGGCGCGAGCGTCTTCATCATCCTCATGTTCATGCACATGGGGCGCGTGTTCCTCTTCGGCGCCTACAAGTACCCGCGCGAGCTGAACTGGATCATCGGCGTCCTGCTGCTGGCGACCGGCCTCTTCGAGGGCCTGACCGGCTACCTGCTGCCGTACGACCAGACCGCCTACTGGGCGACCGTGGTCGCGATCAACATCAACGGGACGGCGCCGTTCCTCGGGCCGTTCCTGGCGCAGCTGTTACGCGGCGGGGCCGAGATCGGGCCCGACACGCTCAGCCGCTTCTACTCGCTGCACATGCTGCTCGTGCCGGGCGCGCTGATCGGCCTGATCGGCCTGCACCTCTACCTCGTCGTCCGGCTCGGCGTGTCGTCGCCGCCGTGGTCGCGCGAGGCCGCCGGCCGCGATCCCGAGCCCACGCCGCCGCCGGCCCGTGCGGGAATGGTCACCCCGGGCCCGCGCGCCGCGGGCGTGCGCCGGAGGCCCACCGAATGAGCGCCCTCGACGAGCGCCGCGCGCAGTTCCAGCGCTACAAGCAGGACGTCAAGGAGCGCGGGAAGCCGTTCTACCCGTTCGCGATGTTCCACGACACGGTGATGAGCCTGGTCGTGGTCGCGGTGATCACCGGCCTTGCGATCGTCTGGCGCTACACCGACATCCTCGGCCCGCTGATCGGCGACAAGGCCGATCCGGGAACGACCTCGTTCGTGCCCCGCCCGGACTGGTACTTCTACTTCCTCTTCTACCTGCTCCGGATCTTCAAGTGGCCCGAGACGGTGATCCTGGCCACGGTCGGGATCCCGACGATCTGCCTGATCCTGCTCCTGATCCTGCCCTTCGTCGACCTGCGCCGGGAGCGGCGGCTGAGCAGGCGGCCGGTCGCGATCGTGGCGGCGGCGCTGACGGTCATCTCGATGGGCGTCCTGACCTACAAGGGCGCGACCGCGCAGGAGGCGATCGCGTCCGAGGTCAAGGCCGCGATTCCGAGCTGGGCGAAGACGCAGGGCTTCGCCGGGAACAAGGAGGCGCTGGACGGCGCGAACCTCTTCGCGGAGTCGGGCTGCACGAACTGCCACACGTACCTCGGTACCGGCTCCTCCAACCTCGGGGCGCCCGACCTCAGCGCCGAGGGCGCGAAGAACAAGGGCGTCCAGTTCCAGATCGACCACCTCAAGTGCCCGAGCTGTGTCAACCCCGGCTCGCCGATGCCGCCCTTCGCCGCCCTCGGCGACGCCAACCTGCACAAGCTCGCCGTCTTCCTCGAGGCCTCCAAGGGCTCGCAGTAAGGTCCGCGCCGTGCGGGTCTTCCTCGGGATCACGGGCGCGTCGGGAGCCCCGTACGCCGCGCGGCTGCTCGAGGCGCTCGCGGCCGCCGGGTGCGAGATCGGCGTCTGCGCCTCTCGCGCCGGCATCGAGGTGCTCGCGACCGAGCTCTACGGCGACGCGCGCCTCTCCCCCGACGAGACGCTCGCGCGACTGACCGAGCCTGTGCGCGACGCGGTCACCTTGCACGACGAGCGCGACTGGCACGCGCCCTACGCGAGCGGCTCGGCGAAGGTCGACGGCTACGTGATCTGCCCGTGCTCGATGGGAACGCTCGGCACCATCGCCTCGGGAGCGATGTCGAACCTGATCCAGCGCGCGGCGAGCGTGGCGCTGAAGGAGGAGCGCAAGCTCGTGCTCTGCCCGCGCGAGACGCCCCTCTCGACGATCCACCTCGAGAACATGCTGCGCGTGCGGCAGGCGGGCGCGACCGTGCTCTTCCTCGCGCCAGGGTTCTACTCCGGCGCATCGTCGGTGGGGGACCTCATCGACTTCGTCGTGGCGCGTTGCCTCGACCAGCTCGGCCTCGACCAGCAGCTCGTGCGGCGCTGGGGGCAAGAGTCGGAGTGAGTGTCGAGACCGGCAGGCTGGCGCCCGACGCGGTGAGGTCGATGTTCGACCGCATCTCGCCGGTCTACGACGCGATGAACCGCACGATGACGATGGGTCTCGACCAGCGCTGGCGGCGCGCGGCGGTGGCCGCGGTGGTGCGCCCGGGCGACCGAGTGCTCGACGCTTGCTCCGGCACCGGCGACCTCGCCGTCGCGGCGCTGCGGGCGGGCGGGCGCGTGACCGGGCTCGACTTCTCGGAGCGGATGCTCAAGCGCGCAGGGCGCAAGGGGCCGGAGGTCGAGTGGGTGCAGGGCGACGCGCTCGCGCTGCCGTTCGAGGACGGCTCCTTCGACGCCGCGACGGTCGGTTTCGGCGTGCGCAACCTCGACGACCTCGAGCGCGGGCTCGCGGAGCTACGGCGGGTTCTGCGTCCGGGCGGCCGGGTCGCGATTCTCGAGATCACGCGCCCGCGCGGGCTGCTCGCGCCCTTCTACCGGCTCTGGTTCGACGGGCTCGTGCCCCTGCTCGGCAGGCTGCTGCCCGGCGGCTCCGCGTACACCTACCTCCCCGCGAGCGTGCGGCGCTTCCCCGGGCCCGACGACCTGGCCGGGCTGCTGCGCGGCGCGGGCTTCGAGGATGTGCGCTGGCGCACCTTCGCCGGCGGGATCGTGGCGCTGCACATCGGGGTGGCGCGGTGAGCCTGGCG
>DATIFC010000058.1:0-8056 GCA_035455445.1 Gaiellaceae bacterium
GACCTGCGGACGGCGATGGTGCACTACCGGGCGCTCTTCACCGAGCTCCTGGAGACCGAGCCCGCCGCCGAGACGACCAAGGCCTAGCGCTTGACGCGCCGCCCCGGGTGCGCCTACCCTGCGCGAGATGACTCTCGCACCGCGCACCTGGGGCTGGGCCTGGCGCCACGAGCGGGGCGGGAGCGTCGCCTGACCTGACGTAGACGCCAACCCGTTCCGCTCGAAGACCTTCCAGACGGAGGGTCTTTTTGTTTGTCCGAAATGAACGCACTGACCGTCATCTCCACCGACCTCCTCACCCCGCTCGGGGCGTACCTCCGGCTGCGCGAGGGCGGGCGCGCGAGCTTCCTGCTCGAGTCCGTCGAGAAGGGCCGGCTCGGACGCCACTCGTTCGTCGGCTGCGGGTCGCGCATCGTCGACGCCGACGAGGCGGAGGCCTGCGGCCTGCCGGTCGTCGGCTACCTCGCCTACGACCACGTTGCGAGGCTCGAGCCGACCGTGCCGCTGCCGGAGGAGGGGCGCGGCCTGCCGGAGAGCCGCTTCGTCGTCGCCGAGACGCTCGTCCGCTTCGACCACGGGCTCGGGATGGCGGAGGTGCTCGGCGGCGACCCGGCCGAGGTTGGCGCGCGGCTCGAGGGGCCGCAGCCCTCGCCGGCACCGCCCTCGCGCCCGCGGGCCGGCTCCACGCGGCGCCTGCCCTCGCGCCACGAGTACGAGCACGGGGTCGTGAAGGTGAAGGAGCACATCCGCGCGGGCGACGCCTTCCAGGTCGTGCTCTCGCAGCGCGCGGAGCGGCCGACCTCCGCGAGCGCGCTCGAGCTCTACCGCTCGCTGCGCCGCGTGAACCCGTCGCCCTACCTCTTCCTGCTCGAGCTCGACGGCCTCGCGCTCGTCGGCTCCTCGCCGGAGACGCTGGTCAAGGCAGAGGGGCGCGACGCCTCGCTGAACCCGATCGCCGGCACGACGCGGCCGGGCGAGGGCGACGCCGAGCGCCTGCTCTCCTCAGAGAAGGACCGCGCCGAGCACGTGATGCTCGTCGACCTCGGGCGCAACGACCTCTCGCGCGCGTGCCGGCCGGGGTCGGTGCGGGTGGCGCGCTTCCTGGAGCCGGAGCGCTTCTCGCACGTGACGCATCTCGTTTCCGAGGTCGTCGGCGAGCTGCAGCCGGACGTCTCGCACTTCGACCTGCTGCGCGCGTGCTTCCCGGCGGGCACCGTCTCGGGCGCGCCCAAGGTGCGGGCGATGCAGCTGATCTCGGAGCTCGAGGGCTACCGCCGCGGGCCCTACGCGGGCGCGGTGCTCTACGCGCTGCCCGGCGAGGCGCTCGATGCGTGTATCGCGATCCGCACCGTCGTTCTGCACGACGGGATCGCGCTGCTGCAGGCCGGGGCGGGGATCGTCGCCGATTCCGACCCCTCGGCCGAGCACGACGAGTGCCTGCGCAAGCTGGCGGCGCTCGAGACGGCGATCGAGCTCGCGGAGGCGCGGCAATGATCCTCTTGATCGACAACTACGACTCGTTCACGTACAACCTCGCGCACCTGTTCGGCGAGCTCGGCGCGGAGGTGGTCGTGCGGCGCAACGACGCGATCGACGCGGACGAGGCGGAGCGGCTCGCGCCCTCGCATCTCGTCGTCTCCCCCGGCCCCGGCCGGCCCGCCGAGGCGGGCACGTCGGTGGAGGTCGTGCGGCGGCTCGCGCCGACGACGCCCACGCTCGGCGTCTGCCTGGGCCACCAGGCGATCGTCGAGGCCTTCGGAGGCTCGGTCGGCCGGGCGCGCAGGCTCGTGCACGGCAAGGCGAGCTCGATCGAGCACGACGGGCGCGGGCTCTTCCGCGGCCTGCCCGACCGCTTCGACGCCGGGCGCTACCACTCGCTCGCCGCCACCGCCGTCCCCGGCTCGCTGGAGGTCTCGGCCACCTGCGGCGACGGCGAGGTGATGGCCGTCCGCCACCGCCGGCTGCCGGTCGACGGCGTCCAGGTCCACCCGGAGTCGGTGCTGACGCCGGTCGGCCCGGAGCTCGCGCGCAACTTCCTGGAGGGGCCCCGGTGACGGTGCAGGAGGCGCTCGCCCGGCTCCTCGACGGCCACGACCTCTCGCGCGAGCAGGCCCGCGCGGTGATGAACGAGGTGATGCAGGGCGAGGCGACCCCCGCGCAGATCGGCGGCTTCCTGGTGGCGCTGCGGCTGAAGGGCGAGACCGCCGACGAGATCGCGGGCTGCGCCGAGGCGATGCGCTCCCATGTGCTGAGCGTGCGGCCGCGACGGGACGACCTCGTGGACACGGCCGGCACCGGCGGCGACGGCGCGAGGACGATCAACATCTCGACCGCCGCGGCGCTGGTCGCGGCGGCCGCGGGCGCGGGCGTGGCCAAGCACGGCAACCGCGCCGTCTCGTCGGCGTCGGGCTCGGCGGACGTGCTCGAGGCGCTGGGCTTCGAGCTCGAGCTGCCGCCCGGCCGGATCGAGCGCTCGATCGACGAGCTCGGCTTCGGCTTCCTGTTCGCGCCGACGCACCACCCCGCGATGCGGCACGCCGCGCCTGTGCGGCGCGAGCTCGCGACGCGCACCGTCTTCAACGTCCTCGGCCCGCTGACGAACCCGGCCGGCGCGCGGGCGCAGGTCGTCGGCGTCTACGCGGCCTCGCTGGTGCGCACGATCGCGGAGGTGCTGGCGCAACTGGGGGCCTCGCGGGCCTTCGTCGTCCACGGCGCCGGTGGGATCGACGAGCTCTCGCCGGCGGGGCCGAACCTCGTCTGCGAGGTCGTGGAGGGCCGAGTGCTCGACCGCGAGATCGACCCGCTCGAGCTCGGCGTGCCGCGCTGCGCGCCCGAGGAGCTGCGCGGCGGGTCGGCCGGCGAGAACGCCGCCGCGATCAGGTCGGTCTTCAACGGCGAGGACGGCGGCCGGCGCTCGGCGATCCTGCTCAACGCCGCCGGCGCGATCGCCGCGGCAGGCCATGCGGCCGACCTGCGCGAGGGTCTCGAGGTCGCGCGGGAGACCGTCGACTCGGGCGCCGCGGCCACCCGGCTGGACGAGCTGATCGCCTTCTCGCGCGCAGCGAGGGTGCCGGCCTGATGGGACGCCTGCGCGACGCCCTCGCCGGCGACGGCCTGGCGGCGATCGCGGAGGTGAAGCGGCGCTCCCCCTCGGCCGGCGACCTGCGTCCGGACGCCGACCCGGCGGCTCTGGCGGCCGCCTTCGAGGGCGCCGGCGCGTCGGCGGTCTCGATTCTCGTCGACGAGCGCTTCGCCGGGAGCCCGGCCGACCTCGCCGCCGCGCGGGCAGCGACGACCCTGCCGCTGCTCGCGAAGGGCTTCTTCTCCGAGCGCGCCGAGCTCCGGCAGCTGCGGTCGCGCGGGGCCGACGCCGTCCTGCTGCTGCTGCGCGATCTCGACGACGCGCGCATGGGGGAGCTCCTCGTCGCGGCCGGGGAGCTGGGCCTCGACGCGCTCGTGGAGGCGCACGACGCGGAGGAGCTGCGCCGCGCCGTCGAGCTCGACGCGGCCGTGATCGGGATCAACGCGCGTGACCTCTCGACCTTCGAGATCGACCGCCGGGCGCAGCTCGAGCTGGTCGAGGCGGCGCCGCGCAACCGCGTGGTCGTCGCCGAGAGCGCGATCGCGGCGCGTGCCCACGCGGCCGAGGCCGAGCTCGCCGGCGCCGACGCGGTGCTCGTCGGCTCGACGCTGATGCGGGCCCCCGACCCCGGGGAGAAGCTGCGGGAGCTGATCTCGCGCCCGCTGGTGAAGGTCTGCGGGCTGACGCGCGAGGAGGACGTCGCGGCGGCCGCGGAGGCGGGCGCGGATCTCGCCGGCTTCGTCCTCGCGCGGGAGACGCCCCGCCGGGCGCCGGGCGTGCTCCCGGTCCCGGAGACGATGCTGTCGGTCGCGGTGCACGTCGGCGAGGCGCCGAAGGCGAGCGACGGCGCCGACCTCGTCCAGCTGTACGCGCGCGAGAACGGGCACCGTGGGCGGGACGGGGTGCTCCTGCGACGGGGACGGGAGGTCGCGCGCGTGATCGACCGAGCGTGGCTCGCCGACGACCCCGGCCACCTGGAACGGGCCGAGGCGGCGCGCGGCCGGGTGATGCTCGCAGGCGGCCTCTCCCCGGAGAACGTCGGCGAGGCGATCGAGCGGGTGCGTCCCTGGGCAGTCGACGCGAGCTCGAGCCTCGAGACCGGCCCGGGCGTGAAGGACCACGCGCGCGTGCGCGCGTACGTCGAGGCGGCCCGGTGCAGCTGACCTACGGCGAGTACGGCGGGCGGTTCGTCCCCGAGACGCTGATCCCCGCGCTGGACGAGCTCGAGGCCGGCTGGCGCGAGGCGCGCGACGACCCGGCGTTCCACGCGGAGCTGGACGAGCTCGGGCGCAGCTACGGCGGTCGCCCGACGCCGGTCACGCTCGCGGAGCGCTTCGCTCCCGGCAAGCGGCTCTACCTGAAGCGCGAGGACCTGCTCCACACCGGTGCGCACAAGCTCAACAACGCGCTCGGGCAGGCGCTGCTCGCCCTGCGCCTCGGCAAGCGGCGCATCGTCGCCGAGACCGGCGCGGGCCAGCACGGCGTCGCGACGGCGACTGTCTGCGCGCGCTTCGGCCTCGACTGCGTCGTCTACATGGGCTCCGAGGACATGCGCCGGCAGCGGCCGAACCTCGAGCGGATGGCGCTGCTCGGCGCCGAGGTGCGGCCGGTCGAGTTCGGCACGCGGACGCTGAAGGAGGCGACGAGCGAGGCGATCCGCGACTGGATCACCAACGTCGAGGACACGCACTACCTGATCGGCTCGTGCGTCGGCCCCGCGCCGTACCCGGAGATCGTCCGGGAGCTGCAGTCGGTGATCGGGCGCGAGGCGCGCGGGCAGCTGCTCGAGTCCGAGGGGCGCCTGCCGCAGGTCGCGGTCGCGTGCGTCGGCGGCGGCTCGAACGCGATCGGGCTCTTCGCGGGGTTCGTCGACGACCTCGAGGTGCGGCTCGTCGGCGTCGAGGCCGGCGGCGCGGCGAGCCTGGGCTCCGGGCGGCCGGCCGTGCTGCACGGCTCGCGCTCCTCGGTGCTCGCGGACGAGGACGGCCAGGTGCTGGACGCGGAGTCGATCTCGGCCGGCCTCGACTACCCGGGCGTCGGGCCCGAGCACGCGTTCCTGCGCGACAGCGGCCGGGCCGAGTACGTGGGCGCGAGCGACGAGGAGGCGCTGGCCGCGTTCCGGCGGCTCGCGCGGACGGAGGGCATCCTGCCGGCGCTGGAGCCGGCGCATGCCCTGGCCCGCGTGGCAGAGCTCGAGGAGGAGGTCGTGCTGGCCTGCCTCTCGGGCCGCGGCGACAAGGACCTGGCGGAGGTGGTCGCCCGGTGAGCGCGCAGCGGCAGGCCGCGGGACCCATCCCTAGCCCCCACCCACCCGGGGAACTCGACGGTAGCGGGCAAGTGCGCGCGGGTGTGTCACGCGTTCGTGCTGGATGTGTGGCGATCCGTCTACAGGCGCCGGCGCGGCACGCCACCCGCTCGTGAGCCACGGTTCCGCCTGGGACCCGCGACGAGCGGCCTCCTACTACGACGAGCTCGGCGAGGGCGAGTGGACGAGATTCGCCGAGGGCCGGACGCCGGCGCCGAGCCTGGCCGTGCACATGGAGCACCTCCGCCGGTTCGTGCGCCCGGGCGACCGCGTTCTCGACGTGGGTGCAGGCCCCGGCCGGTTCACGATCGAGCTCGCGCGCCTCGGCGCCGAGATCGCCGTCGCCGACCTCTCGCCGCGGCAGCTCGAGCTGAACCGGGAGCACGTCGAGGCGGCAGGCCTCGAGCACCGGGTCGTCGAGCGCGAGCTCGCGGACGTGCTCGACCTCTCCCGCTGGGACGACGAGAGCTTCGACGCGACCGTCTGCTTCGGAGGCCCCCTGAGCTACGTCCTCGACCGCGCCGAGCAGGGCCTGGACGAGCTCCTCCGCGTCACCAGAGCCGGCGGCCACGTCCTCCTCTCGGTCATGTCCCTCGTCGGCACGGTCGTCCACTTCCTTCCGATCCTGCTCGACCTCGTCCGTCGCGACGGCGCCGAGAAGAACGAGGCCATCCTCCGCACCGGCCTGCTCCCCGAGGAGCCGGACTACGGCCATCTCGCGATGAAGCTCTATCGGTGGAGCGAGCTCGAGCAGCTGCTCGCCCCGCGCGGGACGATCGTGACCGCCGGGGCGGCCGGCCTTCTGCCCGCGGCGGAGCCCGAGGAGCCGGAGCTGCGCGAGTTCCTCGAACGCGCGGAGCTCGAGCTCGCGCGGGAGCCAGGCGCCGCCTCCTGCGGGCAGCACATCGTGGCCGTGCTGCGCAAGGAGCAATGAAGGCGCTCGCGGTCTACCTGATGTGCGGCCCGGAGACGCCCGCGCTCGCCGAGGCGGCGGTCGAGGGCGGCGCCGACCTCGTCGAGCTGGGCTTCCCGTTCTCCGATCCGCTGGCGGACGGGCCGGTGATCCGCCGCGCCGCCGAGCGGGCGCTCGCCGGGGGCATGCGCACCGCCGCCTGCCTCGAGTGCCTCGCCGAGACGCGCGCCCGGCTGCCGCAGACGCCGCTCGTGCCGATGACCTACTCCTCCCTGCTCGAGGCGCACGGGTGGGAGCGCTTCGCGGCCGACGCGCGCGAGGCCGGCGCCACGAGCCTGATCGTGGCCGACCTCCCCGCCGGCGAGCGGCCGGAGCTGCGCCGGGTGCAGCTCGTCGCGCCGACCTCCACCGACGAGCGCGTGGCGCTCGCGGCCGCGACCACCGACGGCTGGCTCTACCTCGTCACGCTCACCGGCACCACCGGCGCGCGCGACGACCTCTCGCCCGCGCTCGCCGGGCTCGTCGCCCGGGCGCGAGCGGCCACCGACCTGCCGCTCTACGCCGGCTTCGGTATCTCGACGCCCGAGCACGCGCGCGCGGCTGCGGAGCTCGCCGACGGGATCGTGGTCGGCTCGCGCGCGGTCGAGGTCGCCGAGGACGGCGCGGCCGCCCTGCGCGACTACGTGGCCGGCCTGCGGGCGGCGCTGGACGCCTAACCCGGAACGAGCACGAGCGAGCCCTGCACGCGGCCGGACCGGAGCCGCTCCAGGGCCTCGTTCGCCGCGGAGAGCGGCAGCGTCTCGACCTCCGTCCGCACCGGGACCTCCGGCGCGAGCGCGAGGAACTCCTCGCCGTCGCGGCGCGTCAGGTTCGCGACGGAGCGCACCGACCGCTCGCCCCAGAGCAGCTCGTAGGGGAACGCGGGCACGTCGCTCATGTGGATCCCGGCCGCCACCACCGTCCCGCCCCTGGCGAGCACGCGCAGCGCCGCCGGGACGAGCTCCCCGGCCGGCGCGAACAGGATCGCCGCGTCGAGCTCCTCCGGCGGCCGCTCCCCCGAGGCGCCGGCCCAGTCGGCGCCGAGCTCCCGCGCGAAGGCCTGCGCCGCCTCGTCGCCCGCGCGCGTGAACGCGAACACGCGCCGCCCCTGCCTGCGCGCGACCTGGGCGACGATGTGCGCCGAGGAGCCGAAGCCGTAGAGCCCGAGCCGCTCGGCGTCGCCGGCGAGGCGGAGCGCCCGGTCGCCGATCAGGCCGGCGCAGAGCAGCGGCGCGACGTGGGCGTCGTCGTAGGCGTCCGGCAGCTCGAGGCAGAAGCGCTCGTCCGCGACCGCCCACTCCGCGTAGCCGCCGTCGAGCGTGTAGCCGGTGAAGAGCGCGCGGTCACAGAGGTTCTCCCGGCCGCCGAGGCAGTAGCGGCACTCCCCGCAGGCCCAGCCGAGCCAGGGGATCCCGACGCGCCGACCGTGCTCCGTCTCGGCCGCGATCTGGTGGCCCGGGACGAGCGGCAGCTTCGGGTCGGGGAGCTCGCCGTCGACGACGTGGAGGTCGGTTCGGCAGACGCCGCAGGAACGGACGCGCACGAGCAGCTGCCCGGGCCCTGGCCGGGGCTCGGGCAGCTCGCGCTCGACGAGCGGCCGGCCGGGTGCCTCCAGCACCATCGCGCGCATCCCGTGGCAGCCTACGGGACCGTGACGGAGGAGACGACCGTGCTGGTGGACGCGCGCAACGTGCTCCGCTCGCAGTGGCCCAACGTC
>DATIFC010000059.1:0-16173 GCA_035455445.1 Gaiellaceae bacterium
AGGGCGGGCCAGACGTCCGCGACCGTGGCGACCTCGAGCTCCCGCTGCGACCAGCCGGCCCGCTCGCGCAGCCCGGCAAAGAGGCGGACGACGACCCTCACCAGATGTTCCCAGCGCCCGGGGTGTAGCTCGACGAGACGACGCTGTTGGTGATCAGGGAGTCGCACTTGACCACGCCGCTGAACGTCGACATCCCGGCGTTGACCTCGACCAGGCCCGCATCGACCTCGACCTCGGACGCCGAGACGGTCACCTTCGCCGCGCAGGTGACGGTCACGCCCGCCGGCGTCAGCCTGACCGCGTTGCCGTTCGAGTCGGCGACCTCGATGGCGCCGATGCCGTCGTCGACGACGATCGTCGCGCCGTGCTTCGTCTTCAGCAGCGCGCGCTCGGGGTTGCTCTCGGGCGGACGCTCCTTCCCGTTCCAGAGCGCCCCGACGACCACGGGCCGTCTCGCGTCGCCGCCCTCGAACGCCACCAGGACCTCGTCGCCGGGGTCGGGGACGAACCAGGCTCCCCGGCGATCGCCCGCCGCTGGCGATGCACGCCGCGCCCAGCGCTCCTCCCGGAAGAGCGGGAGGGAGACCTTCACCCGGCCGAGCCCTCTCGGGTCGCGTGACGTGACGACAACGGCGCTGTAGACGGCGTTCCTCTGGCTCATCGCGGCCTCCTGACCTGGATCCTCGTCGTGGACACCTTACGGCGCCGCGTACGATGCGACCTATGGCGACCACGGACCGGCTCGAGACCGACTCCGGGATCGAGATCAAGCCCGTCTACGCCGCCGACGACGCCGGGCGCGAGCTCGAGCCGCCGGGCGAGTTCCCGTTCACGCGCGGGCCGTACCCCGACATGTACCGGGGCAAGCCGTGGACGATCCGTCAGTACGCGGGCTTCGCTTCGGCCGAGGAGACGAACGAGCGCTTCCGCTATCTCCTCGAGCGCGGCCAGACCGGGCTCTCGGTCGCCTTCGACCTGCCGACGCAGCTCGGCTACGACTCCGACGACGAGCGAGCGGCGGGCGAGGTCGGCCGCACCGGGGTCTCGATCGACTCGCTGGCCGACATGGAGCTGCTCCTCGAGGGGATCCCGCTCGACGAGGTCTCGACCTCGATGACGATCAACGCGCCCGCCGCGCTCCTGCTCCTGCTCTACGAGCTCGTCGCCGAGGGCCAGGGCGTGCCGCCCGAGAGGCTGCGCGGCACCGTCCAGAACGACATCCTCAAGGAGTACATCGCGCGCGGGAACTACATCTTCCCGCCGCGCCCCTCGATGCGGCTGACGACCGACCTCTTCGCCTACTGCGCTGAGCGGCTGCCGCACTGGAACACGATCTCGATCTCCGGCTACCACATCCGCGAGGCCGGCTCGACGGCGGTTCAGGAGCTCGCGTTCACGCTCTCCAACGGGATCGCCTACGCCCAGGCCGCGGTCGACGCGGGCCTGTCGCCCGACGACTTCGGCGCGCGCCTGTCGTTCTTCTTCAACGCGCACAACCACTTCTTCCAGGAGGTGGCGAAGTTCCGGGCGGCGCGGCGGCTGTGGGCCGAGATCATGCGTGACCGCTTCGGGGCGACGAACGCCAGGGCCCAGGCGCTGCGCTTCCACGCGCAGACCGGCGGCTCGACGCTGACGGCGCAACAGCCCGAGAACAACGTCGTGCGCGTGGCGGTGCAGGCGCTCTCGGCGGTCTGCGGCGGCGCGCAGTCGATTCACACGAACTCGTTCGACGAGGCGCTCGCGCTGCCGACCGAGCACGCGGCCCGGATCGCGCTGCGCACACAACAGCTGCTCGCCCACGAGGCGGGCGGCACGGACACGGCCGACCCGCTCGGCGGCTCGTTCTTCGTCGAGGCGCTGACCGACGAGCTCGAGGAGCGGGCGCGCGAGCTGATCGGGCGCGTGGACGAGGTCGGGGGCGCGGTGGCCGCGGTCGAGCAGGGCTTCGTCCAGGGCGAGATCGAGGAGGCCGCCTACCGCTACTCGCAGGAGGTGGAGGCGGGCGAGCGCGTGATCGTCGGCGTCAACCGCTACGCCGAGGCCGAGCCGGAGGAGATCGAGCTGCAGCACATCGACCCGGAGGCCGAGCGGCGCCAGCTCGAGCGCACGGCGCGGGTGCGCGCCGAGCGGGACGCGGGCGAGGCGGAGGCCGCGCTCACGAGGGTGCGCGAGGCCGCGCAGGGGACGGAGAACCTGCTTCCGCCGCTGCGTGAGGCCCTGCGGGCCCGCTGCACCGTCGGCGAGATCTGCAACGTGCTCCGTGCCGAGTTCGGCATGTACGACGCCCAGCGCGTCTAGCGACGGGCCGAGCGTCGGGAAGACGGGCTGCGGCTAGATACTCATTCGTATACGCGTGTTCGCCGATGCCTTCCCCCTGGCGCGGTGGAAGCGTGGCGGCTGAATGGCGCGGGGTCGGATCGCTGGTGGCGGAAAGCCGCCCGTGCCGATCGACAAGAGGGGATGGTTTCGATGAAGAGCATTCTTCGAGGGCGGTTGCCGCTCGCCCTCGCCGTCGTGGCGCTCGCCCTGGTCGCGGGTGTCGCGGCGGCAACGGCGGCGCCTCTAGGGGGCGTCCAGGTGCGCACGGTGACGAGCTGGGGCTTCGCACCCCCGTACGGCTCGTTCGCGGAGGGGATGGCGCTCGGTGCCGACGGCAACCTCTACGCCTCGGTCACGGCGTGGGGCGACGAGGTCGACATGGGCCAGATCGAGCGGGTCTCGCCCACGACCGGAGAGCGGACGCCCTTCGGTCAGAGCATCGACGTCGGCCTCGGGCTGCTGACGGGCGTCGCGTTCGACGGCGCCGGCCGCCTGTACGTCGCCGAGGCGTTCTCGGACAGCCCGGGCGTCTACCGCGTCGAGGCGAGCGGGCCGCCCACGCAGGTGCTCGCGCTTCCGGCGGAGAGCTTCCCCAACGGGATCGCGTTCCACGACGGGGAGCTCTACGTGACCGACAGCAGCCTCGGCGCGATCTGGCGCTCCGACCCGAGCGTCTTCACGACGCCGGCCGAGCCCTGGCTCTCGGATCCGCTGCTCGCGCCCGGGACGCACATGGGCGACCACGGCATCGGCGTCAACGGGATCGCCTTCCGCGGCTCGCAGCTCTATGCCTCGGTCTCCGACGCCGGCCGCATCGTGCGGGTGGCCGTGAGGCAGGACGGCTCGGCGGGGCCGCTCCGCGTCGTGCTCGAGCGAGGCACGCTGCAGAGCGCCGACGGGATCGCATTCGACCCGGCGGGCGACCTCTGGATCGTCACGAACGGCCCGAACAGGGGCCGCGTGCTGGTCCTGGCTCACGGCGAGCTGACGGCGGTCGGCGGACAGCCGGCGTGGCTCGACTACCCGACCATGCCGGTGTTCGGGCCGAGCGGATCGCTGTTCGTCGAGAACGGCTCCTTCATCCTGGGGGCCCCGAGCATCGTCGAGCTCTACTAGGCGCGGCGCCGGCCGAGCCGCGGCTGGCGCTGCGGCCCGGCCGGCCGCGTGCCCGCTGGTTCGGGCGCAGGGTCAGTGGCCGTGCAGGCCGTGCACGACCGCGTGTCCGCGCCCGCGGGAGATCAGCCAGCGGTTGAGCGGGAACGCGACGACGAAGGCGATGGCGAAGCCGGCTGCGAGGCTCCACCAGAAGAGCGCGTCGCCGAGACCGGCCGCCATCGCGCCGGGCACGATCAGGATGAAGCCGTTGTCGACGGCCTCCATGACCGCGATGGAGGCGGTGTCCGAGGCGAACACGAGCGACAGGGCGCGCCGCGGGGGGACGCCCGCCCTGAGCACCGGCGCGAGGGTGAGCGAGTAGCCGAAGACGAACGCCAGCGCGATCGCAAGCGCGATTGACGGGGCGTTCCCCCAGCCGAGAGCCGTGGCGATCGCGAGGCCGAGGACCTCGCCGATCGCGCAGCCGGTGAGGCAATGCGTGGTGGCGCTGAGGGCCGAGCGGTTGAGCGACGGCCCGGACGCCTCGCCGTGAGCATGTTCGGACACCCGCCGTTTCCCTTCCTCGCGGAATACGGTTCGCCCGGCCTCCTCCCCGAGGCGAGCGTATCGGGGAAAGACGCACCCGTGGGTGACGCGGGTGTGACGGAAGCGTCAAGCTTGCGCGCGCGGTGCGGATCCTGCTCGTCTCGCAGATGTACCCGGGGCCCGACGCGCCCGACCTGGGCGTGTTCGTGGCGCAGCTGGCGGGCGCGCTGGAGGAGCGCGGCCACGAGGTCGAGCGGGCCGTGCTGGACTCGCGCGCCGGCGGCAGGCGACGCTACCTGACGCTCGCGCGGCAGGCCCGCGGGGCGGCGCGGCGCTTCCGGCCGGACGTCGTCTACGCGCACTTCCTCGTCCCGTCGGGGCTGATCGCCGGGCTGGCGTCCCCCGCGCCGCTCGTCGTCACCGCGCACGGGCGCGACGTGCGCAACGTCGGCGCAGTCCCGGGGATCGCGGCCCTGACCCGGTCGACGATCCGCCGCTCGGCGGCCGTGATCGCCGTCTCGGACTACCTGCGGCGCGAGCTGGAGACGAAGATCCCCGAGGCCCGGGGCAAGACGGTGGTGATCGACTCGGGCGTCGACCTCGAGCGTTTCACGGTCGAGCCCGCGCCCACAGACGGCCCGCGCTTCCTCTGCATCGGCGCGCTCAGCGAGCGCAAGAACGTCCTCCGCCTCGCGGACGCGTTCGAGCGGCTCGGCGAGGGGACGCTCACGTTCGTCGGCGACGGGCCGCTGCGCGCGCGGCTAGCAGGAAGGCCGAGCGTCGAGCTCGCGGGCAGCGTCGCGCACGACGAGATGCCGGCCCGGATCGGGCAGGCGCACGTCGTCTGCCAGCCGAGCCTGATCGAGCCCTTCGGCCAGGCCGTGCTCGAGGCGATGGCGTGCGGGCGATCCGTCGTCGCGACGCGAATCGGCGGGCCGCCCGAGTTCGTGCCGCCGGCGGCAGGCGTCCTCGTCGACCCGCTCGACGTCGACGGGTTGGTGCATGCGCTCCGGCTGGCGGCCGCCCTTCCGTGCCCGAACCCTGCGGCGCGTTCCGCCGCCGAGGCCCACGACGTACGCGAGCAGGCACGGCGCGTCGAGGAGGTTCTCGAGCGCGCCGCGTCCGATTCCGCCTGAAATTCGTTTCAACGGGCAGACGGATTGCGACGCACCAATGCCGCCGAAGACGATCAGCGTCCTGATCGCCGACGACCACCGCCTGTTCGCAGAGGCGCTGGAGGCGATCCTGGCCTCGGAGCCCGGGCTCGAGGTCGTCGGCCGCGCGCGCACCGGCGAGGAGGCGGTCGAGCGGGCGCTCGCGCTGAGACCGGACGTGATCCTGATGGACATCGCGATGCCGGGCCTCGACGGCGTCGAGGCGACCAGGCGCATCCGCAGGAAGCAGCGGCGGGCCTGCGTGCTGATGCTCACGGGCTCGAACGCGCGCACCGACGTCGCTCGGGCACGCGAGGCGGGTGCCGCCGCCTACGTCACGAAAGACCGGATCGCGGCGCAGCTGGTCGAGGTGATCCGCGAGCTGGCCGCGTGAGCCACGTTGGTACCCTGTCCGCGCGATGCTCCAGCTGGACGCCGTCTTCCACGTGCTTCTCTCGGCCGCGCTGATCGGCCTGATCCTGATGCACTCCGGCCGCGACACGGGCTTCGGCGGGATGGGCTTCACGCCCGCCTCTCAGGGGGGCACGCACATCGTCGAGCGGAACCTGACGCGCCTGACGATCGCGGTCGCGATCCTGTTCGCCGCGAACACCGTCCTGCTCTTCCACCTGCTGAAGTAACCGGTGCCGCGCCGCGGCCGGGCGACGGCGCTCGCCGTGCTCGCTCTGGCGGCCGCGGGCTGCGACTCGTCCTCGCCGAAGCGCGTCGCGCCGCTGCCCGCGACAGGCCCCCCGGGGGTCGTGCGCGTCGCGCTCGCCGACCTGCTCTGGCCGCTCGAGCCCGAGAGCGCGCGGACGCGTGACGAAATCGTCCTGGCGCGGATGCTCTTCTCGCCGCCGCTGCGCACCGGCGCGGGCGGCGAGCTCCGGCCGGGCCTTTGCACGAACTGGCGCGCGACGGGCGCGACCTGGCGCCTCCGCTGCAGCCACGCGGGCGCGATCGCGGCGCAGCTGCGGAAGGCGAAGCTGTTCGAGGCGCGGCGCATCGCGGCGCCCGACGAGCGCACGCTCCTCGTCACGCCGCTGAACCGCGATCCCGACCTGCCGTACCGGCTGACCCAGGTGGCCGCCGCGCCGCCGGGGGTGCCCGGCCCGTTCCGGCTCGTCTCGGCGAGCCCGACCCGGGTGGTCGCAGAGCGAGACGGGATGCGCGTGGAGGTGCGCAAGCTCGTGCCGTTCGCCGCGTTGCGCGCGTTTCGGGCGGGCCGGCTGGACGAGGCGCCGGTGCCGCTCGGCGACATCCGCGCGGCGCAGCTCGATCCGCAGCTGGCGCCCGCGGTTCGGGTCCGCCGCCTGCTCGCCGCGGACGCGGTCGTCTTCTCGCCGGGCGTGCCGGCCGAGGTTCGCCGCGTCTACGACGACACGGCCGACCGCGCCGACTACCAGGCGCTCGTGCCCGAGTTCCAGGCGCCCCCGGCCGAGAACCTGAGCGAGCGCGGGAAGCCCAGCGCCGCCGACGCCGCGATCGCGCTGCGGGAGGCGCGCAGGCGGATCCCGTCGCTGCCGCGGGTCGCCGTTCGCTTCCGCCGCCCGGCCGACCCGACCCTCGCCTACGGCCTGAACCTGCTCGCCGCCTCCTGGCGCGACCTCGGCCTCGGCGCCGTCGTCGGCAGCGGCCGCACCGGCTCCAGCTTCGAGCGGCTGGCGGCTCCCTACCCGCGGCTCCGCGCCCTCACGCGGCTCGGCGGGAACGGGCTCGTCGTCCCGATCGCCTGGGTCGCCGATGCCCGCCTCGTCTCGCCGCGCCTGCAAGGGTGGCGCGAGGACGAGCTCGGCTCGGTGGACTACGCCGCGGTCAGACTCCGGGGCCGGAGCCCACGCCGGTGACGTCGAAGCGCGCGGTCGCGACCGCCGGCGAGAGCAGCCCCGTCGGGTAGCGCTCGTCGTAGTAGGCGTTGTGGTTCAGCAGCACCGGGTCGCGCGTCAGGCCCGGGAGCTCGGCGAGCAGCTGCGGCACCGAGACCGTGAAGCGCAGGTTCACGAGCGGGTCGGCGATCCGGCCGCCGCGGATGCGGAAGGTTCCGTCGCGGGTCATGCCGGTGACGATCCCCTCGCGCGGGTCGACGATGCTCAGGTAGTGCAGGCGCGTCACGTAGATGCCGTCGCCGAGCACCTCGGCGAGCTGCGCGGGTGAGTCGGCCTCGCCGCCCGCGACGGAGAGCGCGAAGGCGAGCGGCCCCCAGTGGCGCAGCGAGCTCGGCGGCCCGTGGCCGGTGCTCTCGCGCCCGTCTCCGGCGCGCTTCGCGCTCTGGCGGTCCCAGACGACGCCGCTGAGGACCCCGTTTTCGACCAGCTCGACGCGCTGCTTGGGCGTCCCCTCGAAGTCGAACGCCTTCGGCAGCCCGCGTGGGTCGAGCGCGTCGTCGGCGAGCGAGAAGCGCTCGTCGAACACCTTCGTGCCGAGCTTGTCGAATGCGTAGCTGCGCTCCTCGAGCAGGCCCTGCGCGCTGAAGGCGTCGTACGAGAAGTAGGCCAGCAGCTCGGCGAAGGCCGGCGGCTCCAGCACCGCGGGATACGAGCCCGGCTCGAGCTCGACCGCCCCGCGCGTCAGCCTGGCCTTCTCCACCGCCGCGGCGGCCGCGCCCGCGGGATCGACGTCGCCCGCGCGCCAGCCGGTCTGCTCCGCGTAGCCCGAGACGCCGTCGACCGCCGCCAGCGCGAGAACGGCGACGTCGGTCATCTCCTGCGAGACGCCGAGACCCGTGGAGGACGCGAGCGCGAGCCCGGTGACGCCGCTCGTGAAGAAGCCGTAGAGGTCGAGCTCGGAGGCCTCGATCGCCGCCGCCGCGAGCCGCGCCTGGTCCTCCGCGCCGAGCGAGGCCGCCTCCTCGTCGTAGCCCTCGACGGCGGGCGGCTCGGCGGCCGGAGCGAGGCCGGCGAAGTCGGGGTCGACGGGAGCCGAGTCGGCGGCCTCGCACGCGCGCGCCGCGAGCGTGCGCAGGCCCTCCTCGTCGGTGCGGTTCCCGGAGGCGATCCCGAGCCGGCCGTCGCGCACGATCTGCAGCTCGACGACCTCGTTCTCGATCAGCGTCGGCTGGTGCACCTCCGAGCCGGCGAAGCGCGCCATCCCCGAGCGCTCGCTCTGGACGAGGGCGAGCGCCTCGTCACCCTCGGCCGCCCGCAGCGCCCGCTCCGCGAGGTCGAGCGCGCTCATTGCCTGAAGCCGACCTGCACGTTGCGGAACCGCGCGGGCGCGGCCCCGTGCGAGACGTGGGCGTGCTGGCCGGGCTGGCCCTTGCCGCAGTTCGTCAGCCCGTGCAGCCGCCACTCCTCCGGCCCTGCGACCGCGTCGAGCGAGCCCCAGAAGACCGGCGTCTGCCCGGTGTACGTCGCGTCGCGCAGCATGCGCCCGAGCGCCCCGCCCTTGATCTCCCAGGCGATCTGGGTGCCGAACTGGAAGTTGAGCCGCTTGTCGTCGATCGACCAGCTCTTGTTCGTCTGCAGGAAGACGCCCTCGTCGACGCCGGCGATCAGCTCCTCGAGCGAGCCCTCACCGGGCTCGAGGTGCAGGTTCGTCATCCGCACGAGCGGCATACGGCTCCAGCTGTCCGCGCGCATCGAGCCGCCCGAGCCGCTGCCGATCCGCGCGGCTGTCTCCCGCGAGCTGAGGAAGCCGCTGAGGATGCCCTCGCGCACGACGGGCTCGCGGCCGGCGGGCACGCCCTCGTCGTCGAAGGCGAACGTGCCGAGCCCGCCCGGAGTGGTGGAGTCGGCGGTGATGTTCATGTGCTCCGAGCCGTAGCGCAGCGAGCCGAGGTCGTCCGGGGCGAGGAAGCTCGTCCCTGCGTAGGCCGCCTCGCTGCCGTAGACGCGGTCGAGCTCCGTCGGATGGCCGACCGACTCGTGCACCTGCAGCGCCGTCTGCTCGGCGTCGATCACGACCGTCGTGACCCCCGACGGGCAGACGTCGGCGCGGACGAGCGCGACAGCCTCCTCGCCGACGCGCGGGGCCTCGCGCTCGAGCCCGAGCCCCTCGACGAACTCCCAGCCGGACTGCGAGCTCGAGCCGCCGTGCGCGCTCGGGTAGCTCCGGATCTGCGTCACCCCGTCGCGGGCGGCCATCGCGTCGATCCCGCCGCCGCACTCGACGAGCTCCTGCTCGGTGGACGCTCCCTCCGAGGAGACGAAGACCTTGTGCTCGCGCTGCGCGCGGACGGAGGCGGAGGTCACCTTGACGTCCTCGTGCCGCAGCGCCTCCTCCGCCCGGAGGCAGAGCTCGACCTTCTCCGCGACCGGGACCGAGAACGGGTCGCGCTCCACGGCCGTGCGGAACTCGCCACGCGCCGGCTCGAGGGGCGCGAGCGTGCGCACGTGCCCGCCCGGCGCGGCCTTCGCGAAGGCGACCGCCTTGTGCGCCGCCGCTTCCGCTCCGCCCTCGTCGAGCCGCCGGTCACAGGCGAATCCCCACGCGCCGTCGACCAGGACGCGCACGCCGATGCCCTCGGTCTCGGTGTCGTCGAGGCGCTCGACGCGGCGGTTGCGGGTGCCGACCACCTGCGCGCGCCGTACGACCACGCGTGCGTCCGCGTAGGACGCCCCCGCGCCGAGAGCCGCGGCAACCGCCTGCTCGCAGAGCTCCCGCACGGCCGGTACCTTAGGCCATCGTTGCGGGGAAGGGGGTCGTCTACTCGTCGTCAAGTTGACGCCTTGGGCGATCAGGTCGAAGGCGCAAGGCGTGGCTACAATGCCCCGCGCGCGCTGGTGGCGGAATTGGTAGACGCGCAAGGTTGAGGGCCTTGTGGGGTTAACACCCCGTGGAGGTTCAAGTCCTCTCCAGCGCATGGCGGCCCGAGGTCCGGCTCCGGTCCTGCGGAGCCATGAAGACTTCGGCCGGCTTTCGTCCGATCGGAAGGTGTTCGCAAGCAGAGCCGGGCCGAGCCCGGCTCTGCAGCGAGGCGGCCGCCCGACCCGGGTGTCGTCCGACCCGGTGTCAGACACGCGAACGAATGCGTAACGCGTTCCTCGCAGATGTGCGACTTTCCCCGCCTAGCCCGGTGGCACGTCGGTCTCAAGTGGTGTCAGGCAGCGAGACGACATGCGCACGCCGGACGTGCGGGCGCAGAAGCCGTTCTTCTGTCTGGTTGACAGACATATCGTAGTGATATATCGTCACGCGGCATGAAGCAGACGGCGGTCACTCCGGTCGTCCTCGGGCTCCTCGCGCTCGGGCCGCGCTCCGGCTACGACATCAAGACCGTCGTCGACCGCTCGACACGCTTCTTCTGGGCCGCGAGCTACGGCCAGATCTACCCCGAGCTGAAGCGGCTGGAGGAGGAAGGGCTCGTCGAGGGCGAGGACCGTCCCAGCGGCGGCCGCAGCCGGCGCGTCTACAGGCTGACGCCCGCCGGACACCAGGCGCTCGTCGACTGGCTGCTCGGCTCGACAGTGACGATCGAGCTGCGCGACGAGTCGCTGCTGCGCCTCTTCTTCGCGGACGCCCTGCCGCACGAGCAGGCGCTGCAGCTGCTCGAGGGGCGCAAGCGCGGTCACCAGGAGTACCTGGAGGTGCTCCGCGCGATCCAGGCGTTGCCGGGCGAGCCCGACCCGACGTACGTCGACCTCGTCCTGCGCTGGGGGATCGACTTCAACGAATGGGGGGCGCGATGGTGCGAGGAACAGCTGGAGAGGCTACGCACCCGGAAGGCGGCCTGACGCCGGCGAGCTTCGGCGGGGTCCTGCGGGTCGGCCTGCCGGGCTTCCTGCGCGAAGGGTTCATCCCGCTCGGCGCCTTCTATGCGGGGCTACGGCTCGACGACCTCGCCACGGGGATCGCGGCCTCCGCCGCCGCTTCGCTGACCATCTACCTCTACGAGCGCCGTGCGGGGCGCGACGCGCTGCTCGTCCGGATCTCGCTCGGCTTCGTGCTGGTGCAGTCGGTGATCGGTCTGGTCGCCGACAGCACGACCGTCTACCTCGCGCAGCCCGTCCTGGTGGCGGCGGTGTGGGGGCTCGCGTTCCTCGTGTCGATTCCGCTCGGCCGCCCGCTCGCGGGCGCGCTGGCGTGCGCGTGGTACCCGTTCCCGCGCTGGTTTCGCGAGACGGAGCCGTACAAGCGCGTCTTCGGGATCGAGTCGCTCGTCTGGGGCGCCTACTTCCTCGCCCGCAGCGCGGTGCGGCTGGCCGTGCTGCTGCACGGGAGCCTGGAGAGCTTCCTGCTCGTCTCGGTGCTGACGGGGACACCGGCGATGCTGCTCCTGCTCGCCTGGTCGATCCGGTTCTCGCTGCGGCGGCTCGACGACCCACAGCCGGCGCCCGCCGCTTGACGCCGTCCGGGAGGACGTCTACCCTGCCTGGCGAACGTATGTTCGTTCCCGCCAACGACCCCGAGGTGGCTCGATGCTGACCGGCAGACAGCAGGAGATCTGGACGTTCCTCACCGAGTACGTGGACGAGCACGGCTACCCGCCGACCGTGCGCGAGATCGGGGAGGCGGTGGGGCTCGCCTCGCCTTCGACCGTGCACGCGCACCTGGCGAACCTGGAGCGCGCCGGGTTGATCAAGCGCGACCCGACCAAGCCGCGCGCGCTGGAGCTGCGCCGCGACCCGAAGCCTCAGGCCGCGCCCACCGCCGCGGACGACGTCCACCGGCTGCCGCTCGTCGGCGAGATCGCTGCAGGCGGGCCGCTGCTCGCCGAGCAGAACGTCGAGGACTACGTCGCGGTGCCCGAGCCGCTCGCGCGCGGGGGCGAGGAGTTTCTGCTCCGCGTGAAGGGCGAGTCGATGGTCAACGCCGGGATCCTCGACGGCGACATCGTCGTCGTCCGGCGCGAGCAGACGGCCCGCGACGGCGAGATCGTCGTCGCGCTGGCCGGAGACGCCGGCTGGGCCGACGAGGCGACCGTCAAGCGCTTCTTCCGCGAGGACGGCCGCGTCCGCCTGCAGCCCGAGAACGACGCGCTCGAGCCGATCTACGCCGACCACGTCCAGATCCTCGGAGTCGTCACCGGGGTGTTCAGATCGCTGTGAACGTCGCGCCGCTCAACCGCTCGCTCGAGCAGGAGCTGAACGCGCTCCTGCGTGGTGCGAGCATGGAGTGCCTCGTCTGCGGCGAGTTCGTGCTGCGCCTGCCGCACGGGGGCGTCTTCTGCCCGGAGTGCGGCAGCGGGCTCGGCGACGGGGCCGCCGCCGAGCCCGCGCAGCCGCTCAGCCGATCAAATGGAAGATGAAGGCGAACTCGGTGCCGCCCGCACGTGACTTCAGCTCCATCCAGCCGCGCGCGTTCGCGTAGGCGCCGGTCCCGCCGGTGATCGCCAGCACGCTGTCGTGCGTGTCGTAGAACGGCCCCTCGACGGTCAGCTGGCCGCGCGAGAGCAGGGTCGTCCAGACGCACTCCCACGACTGGCCGACGATCATCCGCACGCAGTAGCCCTGGTCGCTGCCCACCTTGTTCGCGTTCGACCGGTCGAAGACGTCGTTCGTGAACGTGAGGATGTCGCCGACCGAGTCCGACGCCCGCCCGTCGTTGTTGGTGACGGCGTCCGTGGTCGCGTGCTCGATCACGTACACGACCTTGCCGTGGTGCCTGCCGCCGTGCCCGCGGCCTCCGTGGTCCGCGAACGCGACGCCCGCAGCGACCGCGCCTGCCGCGACGACGACCGCGAGCGCAACTAGCCGCTTCATGGATCCTCCTTCCCTGGGGTGACCCCAAGTCTCACAGGAACCGCCGCGCAGGGCCGCGGCTACACTTCCGCGTGCAGGCCGGGTGACCGCGGGCCCTCGTGGCTCGAGGAAAGTCCGGACACCGAAGGGCAGGACGCTGGGGCGACCCAGGCGGCGAAAGCCGACGGAAAGTGGCACAGAAAGGAGACCGCCTGCGAGGGATCTCGCGAGACCTCGAAGGTAAGGGTGAAACGGTGGGGTAAGAGCCCACCAGCGTCGTGGTGACACGGCGGCTGGCCAAACCCCGTCCGGTGCAAGGCAAACAGGCTCCGCTCGAGGCGGCCCGCCGAGGAGCCGGGTTGGCTGCAAAGACGGATGGTCACCCTCGACAGAATCCGGCTTACAGGCCTGCTAAGGGAAAGCCCCGCACACCGCGGGGTTTTTCTATTGCTTTTCGGTCGACGAGGCGTCTAGCAGCCGGTTCGCGGTGGCAGGTCGTCCGGGACGCCGGCGAGATCCACGAACTCGGCCGCGAACTCCTCGAACCGCTCGAGGTCGGCGCCGTTCGTGGCGATCCCGAGCGAGGCACGCACGGCGCCGCCCGACGGCAGCCCGATCGCCTCGACGTAGTCGTCGAGGGTCATTCCTTCGCTGAACTCGCCGCCGACGAGCGTCTCGCGCGAGATCGTGAACGCGAGCTCGCCGGCCCCCGGGTTGCAGAAGCAGCCGGTGCGGAGGGAGACGGAGTGCCGCCGCGCGACGCGGTCGACGTAGCGCTCGTCGACGACGCGGCCGTCGGGATGGAGGAAGTTGAAGGCGACCGTCGAGCCGCGCCGCTCGACCTCGCTCGGCCCGTACACCGTCGCCGCCGGTGAGCCGTCCGAGTGACGCAGCGTCGTCAGCGTGCGCAGCAGCTGCTCGGCGAGAGCCTGCATGTGGGCGTGAATCCGCTCGATGCCGATTCGGTCGAGCAACCGCAGGCCGATCTCGACGGCGGGGAGGTCGAGGAAGTTCACCGTGCCGTCCTCGAAGTGAGCCGCGCCGGGAGCCGACTGGTACCACTCGCGCTGGACGAAGGCGGCGACGATCGTGCCTCCGGAGAACCAGGGCCGCTCGAGCCGCTCGAGCACCTCGCGGCGAGCGATCAGCGCGCCGACGCCGGTCGGCCAGCCGAACATCTTGTAGAAGGAAAGGGCGACGAAGTCGGGGTGCCAGCGGGAGAGGTCGAGCCGGTTGCCGGGGACGAACGCCGCCGCGTCGAGAAGGACTTCCCAGCCGTGATTCTGGGCCTGCTCGATCCAGGCGAGCGGGTGTTGCACGCCGGAGAAGTTCGACTGGGCCGGGTAGGCGAACAGGTTGTGGTGCTCGCCGCCCACCTCGGTCAGGTAGCGAGGGAGCAGGCGCTCGTCGACCCGCAGCTCCGGGGCGACGCTCGGCACGTAGGTCGTCTCGGCGCCGCGGACGCGCGCGAACTCGCGGATGCCGTTGACCGAGTTGTGGTTGTCGAAGGTGAGGAGGAAGCGATCGCCCGCCCGGAAGGGGAAGGCCTCTCCGACGAGGCGCAGCGCGCCGGTCGCGTTCGGCGTGAAGATGGCGACGTACTCGTCAGGCGAGGCGTCGAAGAACGCGAGCACCGAGGACCGGGCCCGCTCGACGAGGTGGGTGATCGCGGTCGAAGTGGGGTTGACCGAGTGGGGGTTGCCGAAGACGCCCTCGCGCAGGAGCGCCATGTGCTCGTCCAGCTGCGACTGCGCGTAGAGGCCGGCGCCGGTGTAGTCGAGGTAGACGTGGCCGCCCGCGTCGAGGCGCGCGTACTCCGTCCGCCGGAGCTCCGCGAACAGCGGGTCGACGGCGGCCGACACCTGTTCCGCCGCCCTGCTCACAAGCTCGTCATACCGTGCGGGGCTCCACGCTGCAATCCCCTCCCGCGCAGCAGCGCAGCGAGCTCGTCGTAGCCGCCGACCGGAACGCCGTCCACGACGGCCTGCGGAACGCTCCTGCCGCCGGTCAGCTCATGCAGCCGGCAGCAGCCGGCCGGGTCGCCGACGTCGATCGCCTCGAAGGCGAGACCGTGCCGCCCGAGCAACGCGAGCACGCGCTCGCACTGGGCGCACCAGCGCGAGACGTAGACGCGGATCTCCGGCTGCGACTGCACTGACCGACACTATACACCTGTACAACTGATTTGTGTTATAGTTGTCGGCATGGAGAGCCTTCCGTACCCGCTCCCGGACGATCTGGTCGAGCTGATCGCCCGCCGTTTCCACGTCCTTGGGGAGCCGAGCCGCATCCGCGTGCTCGACCGGCTCCGCGGGGGCGAGCGGTCGGTGAGCGAGCTCGCCGCCGAGCTCGGGGCCGGGCAGCAGAACGTCTCCAAGCACCTCTCCGTCCTCACCGGCGCGGGAATCCTCGCCCGGCGCAAGGACGGCAACCACGTCTACTACCGGATCGTCGACGACCGCGTGCTCGGTCTCTGCGAGCAGGTCTGCGGCTCCCTCGAGCAGCAGCTGCAGTCGCTCGCGCTGATCGTCGGCGGCCCGGCCTAGGAGGTCGAGATGCACAAGAACATGAGCAACGTCGATCGCACCGTCCGCGCGCTCATCGCCGCAGTCGCGCTCGTCGTGGCAATCGTCGTCGGCGCCGGTTCGGTCGCCGGAATCGTCCTGCTCGTCGTGACCGCGCTCATGGCCGCGACCGCAGCCGTCGGCTACTGCCCGCTGTACGCGCTCTTCCACATCGACTCGCACGGCCGCAGGCCGCTGCCGCACTGAAAGGAGCTACACACATGGACGTCACCACCGAAACGTTCGAGCACGAGGTGATCGAGCGCTCGCACGAGATCCCCGTCGTCGTCGACTTCTGGGCCGCCTGGTGCGGGCCGTGCCGGATGCTCGGGCCCGCGATCGAAGCCGAGGTCGAGAAGCGAGCCGGCCGAATCGAGCTGGCGAAGCTCGACGTCGACGCAGAGCCGGAGATCGCCGCCCGCTACGGCATCCAGTCGATCCCCACGGTCGCCGTGTTCCGGGACGGCTCCCCCGTTGCGGGTTTCGTCGGCGCCTATCCGCCGGCGGCGATCGGCCGGTTCTTCGACGAGCAGGTGCTCGCCGACCAGGCAGAGCCGGCCGAGGCGACGGCATGAGCGCGGAGTTCCGTTTCCCGGTCCAGATCGACTGGCAGGGGGGCCGACGCACACGGGCGCACGTGGAGGGCAAGCAGCCGCTCGAGGTAGCCACGCCGCCGGAGTTCAGGGGCACCGACCCCGAGCTGTGGAGCCCCGAGGACGCCTTCGTTGCCGCCGCCGGCTCCTGCCTCGCCGTCACGATCGCCGCGCTCGCCGAGCACGAGCGGCTCCCGCTCCGCGATCTGGACGTGAGTGCCGAGGGGGTCGTCGGCCGTCGCGCCGACGGCCGCTTCGGCTTCCTCCGGATCGAGCAACACGT
>DATIFC010000060.1:0-5907 GCA_035455445.1 Gaiellaceae bacterium
TGGAGCCGGGCTCGGGCTCGCGATCGTGGCCGCGATCGCGAGGGCCCACGGCGGCCGCTGCGCCGCTCGCAGCTCGGACGGCGAGACGGTGTTCTCGCTGTGCCTGCCGCGATTTCGGGCCGGCGAGGTCGGCCCCGATCCCGCGCTCGCCGAGACGCCGACGCCCGCGCACCTGGTCGTGCGCGGCTGAGACGCCGGCCGCGGCCGGCGTGCACGGGCTGGACACAGAGCACGGTGGCGTCTCGTGCGGCTGTACAACTTTCGCTCGGGTGGCACCGCCCGAAGCGGTGCCTGCGCCGGAGTCGCTTGACCCGCCCGCGCCCGTCGTTTATTCATACTGAACAGTGAGCGCCACACACGACCCGCGTCCCACCGTCGGGTTGATCGGGCTCGGCAACATGGGCACGGCGGTTGCCGAGCGGCTGCTCGACGGGGGGTACGACCTTCTGGTCTACAACCGCACCCCCGCCAAGGCGGAGGCGCTCGCAGCCCGAGGCGCGACGGTCGCCGAGACGGCCGCGCGTCTGGCGGGGCGGGCGGACGTGGTGCTCACCTCGCTCACCGACGACGACGCGCTCGAGGCGGTGGCGGCCGAGGTCGTCGCCGCCGCCCGGCCCGGCACTGCTCTCGTCGACCTGAGCACCGTCTCGCCCGACGCCTCGGCGCGCGTAGCCGCGCTCGCGGAGGAGGCGTCGGTGGCGTACCTGCGCACGCCCGTCAGCGGCAACCCGACGGTCGTCCGAGCCGGGAACCTGAGCTTCATCGTCTCGGGCCCCCGCGAGACATTCGAACGCGTCGAGCCGGTCCTGAAGGCGATCGGCCCCACGGCCAACCATGTCGGCGACGGAGAGCAGGCCCGAATCGTCAAGCTCGCGGTCAACCTCGTGATCGCGGGGCTCGCGGAGCTGCTGTCCGAGGCGCTCGTGCTCGCCGAGGCCTCCGAGGTCTCTCGCCGGGACCTGCTCGAGGTGATGGCGAGCTCGGCCGCCGGGGCGCCGTTCGTCGAGTACAAGACGGAGCCGCTGCTCCGCGACGACTTCTCCGCGACGTTCACCACGGCGCTGATGGAGAAGGACATCGACCTCGTCCTCGACGCGGCGGCGCGGGCCGGCGTGGAGCTGCCGGTCGCCCGGGAGATGAAGGGCCTCCTGCGGGCGACGGCCGAGGCCGGCTATGCGGACGACGACTTCATGGCGCTCTTCCTGCGGCTGCGGAGCGCGTCCCTCGACCAGGAGGTGGTCCGGTGAGAAGCAGGTCGGTGGGCTCGCCCGACGCGACGCGGGCGGTGGACTGGGAGCAGCGCATCGACCTCCCGCGCCTGCGGCAGGAGCGCCTGGAGCGCGCCAGGGCGGCCCTCGAGGCCTCGGACCTCGGTGCGCTGCTGCTGTTCGACCCGAACAACATCCGGTACGTCACGAGCACGCACATCGGCGAGTGGGCGCGCGACAAGAACGCCCGCTTCACGCTGCTCAAGCGCGGCGCCGACCCGATCCTGTGGGACTTCGGCTCGGCCGCGCGCCACCACCAGCTGTTCGCGCCGTGGCTCCCCGCGGAGAGCTTCCGCGCCGGGGTCGCGCCGATGCGCGGCGCGATGCCGGTCGAGACCGGGATCCCCGACCGGCTCGGGGACAAGATCACCCTGGAGCTGCGCGAGTCCGGCCTCCAGGACGAGCCGCTCGGGATCGACATGGCGGACCTCGTCACGATCGAGGCGCTGCAGCGCGCCGGCGTGCAGGTCGCCGACGGCTCGCGGGTCATGCTCGAGGCGCGGAAGATCAAGACGGCGGAGGAGATCGCGCTGCTCGACCAGTCCGCCGGGCTCGTGGACGCCGTCTACGACGAGATCTACCGGATGCTGCGGCCGGGCGTGTACGAGCACGAGATCGTCGCCCGCGCGCACGAGCTGCTCTTCGAGATGGGCTCGGAGCAGGTCGAGGCCGTGAACGCGGTCTCGGGCGACCGCTGCAACCCCCACCCGCACGTCTTCTCCGACCGGCTCCTGCGTCCTGGTGACCAGGCCTTCTTCGACATCATCCACTCGTTCATGGGCTACCGGACGTGCTACTACCGCACGTTCAACGTCGGCGGGGTGAGCCACTCGCAGCTCGACGCCTACAAGCAGTGCCGCGAATGGCTGGACGCCGCGATCGCGCTCGTCCGCCCCGGCATGACAACCGACCGGATCGCCGAGGTCTGGCCGACCGCCGAGGAGCTCGGCTTCCCGGACGAGGAGACGTGCTTCGGGCTCCAGTTCGGGCACGGGCTCGGTGTCGGGCTGTACGAGTCGCCGATGATCTCGCGCGTCCACTCCCTGCAGAACCCGGTCGAGCTCGAGGAGGGGATGGTGTTCGCGCTCGAGACGTACTGCGCGGCGACGGACGGCCGCTCCGCGGCGCGCATCGAGGAAGAAGTGGTCGTGACGGCGACCGGCTGCGAGGTGATCACGCGCTTCCCGGCCGAGGAGCTGCTCGTCGCGGGCCGCACCTACGTGCGCGGAGCGGATCTCGTCGGCGAGGCCGCCGGCGACGCGGGAAGCGACGGCGCGCCGGGTGTCGCCGAGGCCGTCGCATCCTCGGCGGTCGTCGAGCCCACCGGCGTCCCGCGATGACCGACACCGGGACGCGCGAGCTCGCGGAGGGGCTGCCGGGCTACCGGCTCGTCCGCCGCGAGGACGTCGAGCTCGTCGCCGCTCTGCCGGGCCGCTCGAGCGGCGCGACGTCCTGCCGGCTCGTGGACGGGACGCTCGGGTCAACGCACATGGCGCTCACGCTGGTCTCGCTCGTCGAGGGCCACGTCGACGAGCACCTGCACTCGTTCGAGACGAGCTTCTACGTGCTCGAAGGGGAGCCGGTGCTCTACCTGGAGGGGCGCGGCGTGAAGCTCGAGCCCGGCGCCTGCGGCGCGATCCCGGTGGGAGCCCCACATGCGTTTCGCTGCGACGGCCGCGCTCTCTGGATCGAGATGGCGGCCCCGCGGCCGCGCACCGACGGCAGCGACACGTTCTTCCTCGGGCCGGCCCCGGACGGCGAGCCGGTCGCGCTCGACGCGCGCGACCCGCGCAACCACAACCTCTTCCTGCTCACCGCCGGCGAGATGGACCTCGACCGGCTGAAGCGGGCCCAGGCGATGGGCGCGCCGACCGTGTCCGGGAGCATGGCGACCGCGGTCCTCGCCTACAGCGGGATCGCCGTGAAGATGCTCGTCGACCAGCGGCTCGACGCACAGCTCCACACGATGTTCATGGTCGACTACCAGCCGGGCGCCTGCGCCAACCCCCACGACCATCCCTTCGAGGAGTCCTACTACATGCTCGAAGGGGAGGTCGATGTCGTCGCCGACGGCGACCGGTACACGCTCCGCCCGGGCGACGTCTTCTGGACGGGAACCGGCTGCGTGCACGCGTTCTACGAGACGCAGGGACGCCCGGTGCGGTGGCTCGAGACGTCGGCGCCCGGGCCGCCGCCGCGCCACTCGTACCGGCACGAGCGCGACTGGGCCTACCTGGCCGAGCGCCTCGCCTCCGGCGAGAAGGTCGGGGCGGCGTGAGCCAGGTCGGCGACAAGCCGACGACCGGAGCCCTCGACGACCTCGAGCTCTATACGCGGATCTACCGCCAGATGCTCCTCATCCGGGGCTTCGAGGACCTCGTCCAGTCGCTTTTCCTCAAGGGCGAGGTCTACGGCACGACGCACCTCTACTCCGGGCAGGAAGCGGTGGCGACCGGGGTCGCGAGCCTGCTCGAGGACCGCGACCGCGTGGCGGCGACGTACCGCGGCCACGGTCACGCCCTCGCCCTCGGCGTCGACCCGCAGAGGCTGCTCGACGAGATGCTGGCGCGCGAGACGGGGATCAACGGCGGCCGCGCCGGCTCGATGAACGTCAACGCTCCCGAGGACCGGCTGATCGGCTCGTTCGGGATCGTCGGGGGCAGCATCGCCGCGGCGACGGGGGCGGCGCTGGCGCTGAAGCGGACGACGGGCGGCGTGGCGGTCGCGTACTTCGGCGACGGCGCCATGAACCAGGCCTACGTGTTCGAGTGCCTCAACTTCTGCCAGGTGCTGAAGCTGCCGCTCGTCTTCGTCTGCGAGAACAACGGCTACGGCGAGTACACGCCCTTCCAGGCGGTGACCGCGGGCGAGATCCGCGCGCGGGCAACGGTCTTCGGCGTCCCGGCCGAGACGGTCGACGGCATGAGCGTGTGGACGGTGCGCGAGGCCGCGGCGCGTGCGCTGGCGCACGCGCGGGACGGCAACGGGCCCGCCTTCGTCGAGGCGCTCACGTACCGCTTCGTCGGGCACTCGCGCAGCGACCCCGGCGCCTACCGCCCGGAGGGCGAGCTCGACGACTGGAAGACGCGCGACCCGATCACCGTGCTCCGCGCGCAGCTCGAGGCCGATGGCGTCGATGCCGGGCGCCTGGACGACCTCGAGCGGGAGGTCGCCGAGGAGCTGCAGCAGATGCGCGAGCGCGGCCTCGCCGCTCCGTACCCGACCGAGCTCGCGACGAGCGAGTTCAAGGACTGAGACGAGTGGCCCGCGAGCTCACCATGCCCAGGCTCTCCGACTCGACGGCCGACGCGGTCATCATCCGCTGGCTGAAGTCCCCCGGAGACGCCTTCTCGAGAGGCGAGGCGCTGATCGAGGTCGAGACGGACAAGGCGACCGTCGTCTACGAGGCCGAGGCGGACGGAACCCTCGACTCGATCCTCGTCCCCGAGGGCGCGACCGCGTCGATCGGCGAGCCGATCGCGACGCTCGGGAACGGCGACGGCGGGAAGCCGGCCGCCACGCCCGCCCCTGCGTCCGAAGACGGAGCAGAGGCGCGGCGGCCCAACGCCACCCCGGTCGCCCGGAAGACGGCGGTCGAGCTCGGTGTCTCGCTGCACGGGATCGCCGGCACCGGCGCGGGAGGCCGGATCACGCGCGAGGACGTGGAGCGGGCAGCTGCCGGGTCGGGCACGGCGGCGCCGCAGGCTGCGCGGGGCGGGAAGGGCGAGGTCCGCGTCCTCGAGCTGACGGCCACGCAGGCGACGATCGCGCGCCGGATGATCGAGTCGGCGACGACCATCCCGACCTTCAGCGTCTCCGCGGAGATCGACATGTCGCTGGTGACGGCCCTGCGGCGCGGCGCGCGCGAGGAGCGCGACGACGTCCCCTCGGTCAACGACTTCCTCGTGACCGCAGCCGCGCGGACGCTGCGCGAGCTGCCGCGGTTCAACGCCTCGTTCGCCGAGGGCAGGGTCGAGTGCTACTCGCGCGTCAACGTCGGGGTCGCGGTGGCTACGGACGACGCGCTGCTCGTGCCCGTGGTCTTCGACGCCGACGGCAAGTCGCTCTGGGAGGTCGCGGCCGAGACGCGGCGGCTCGCCGACGCGGCCCGGCGCCGGGCGCTTCGCCCCGAGGAGCTGCACGACGGCACCTTCACCGTCTCGAACCTCGGCATGTTCGGCGTCAGCTCGTTCACGGCGATCATCGACCCGCCCCAGGTCGCGATCCTCGCCGCGGGCGCCGTCCGCGGCGAATCGATGACCGTCACGCTCACCTGCGACCACCGGGTCGTCTACGGCGCGGACGGCGCGCGGTTCCTGTCCCGGCTCCGCGCGCTGCTCGAGCGCCCCCTCGCGCTCACCCGCTGATGGCGCCCGTCCCCTTCCGCACCGCGATCCGCGACGCCCTCGACGAAGAGCTGGCCCGCGACGAGCGCGTGATCCTCTTCGGCGAGGACGTCGCCCTCGCCGGCGGCGTGTTCGCGACCACGACCGGGCTCCACGACAAGTACGGCCCGGAGCGCGTGTTCGACACGCCGATCTCCGAGCTCGCCCTGGCCGGCGCCGCGTTCGGGTCGGCGGTGACCGGCCTGCGGCCGGTGCTCGAGATCATGTTCGGCGACTTCCTCACCCTCGCGATG
>DATIFC010000061.1:0-24424 GCA_035455445.1 Gaiellaceae bacterium
TGGAAGGGCCCTACACCGTGGCGGCGGACGTCGGAGATGCAAGGCGCGTACTCGACGCGCTCGACTGGGAGAAGGCGTACGTCGTCGGCCACTCGTGGGGCGGGCCGCTCGCCCTCCACGTCGCGGAGGTGATGCCGGAGCGACTCCTGGGCGTGCTGGCCGTCGACCCGCTCGGGGCGGTCGGCGACGGACGCTGGCCCGAGTTCGACGAGGAGATGTTCCGCCGCACGCCGGAGGCCGTGCGCGAGCGGGCGCGCGAGCTCGACGAGCTGTCGACGGCCGGAGAGGCCGACGACGAGCTGGCACTGGAGGGCTTTGCGCTGGTCTGGCCCGCGTACTTCGCCGATCCGGACGCTGCACCGATGATGCCGGAGGTGCGAATCTCGAGCGCGTGCTCGGCCGAGATGGTGCCGTCGATCCAGGCCGCTTTGCCGGCGCTCGAGGCGGGGCTGCCGCAGATCCGCGTCCCCGTCGGCTTCGTCCACGGCTCACGCAGCCCGATGCCGCTCGCCGCCTCGACGGACGCAGCCGAGCGAATCCCGGGCGCGTGGGTCGAGGTCGTCGAGGGCGCCGGGCACTTCGTGTGGGTCGAGGCCCCCGGCGCCGTTCGCGCAGCGCTCCGACGCTTGACCGTCAGCCGGTAGAGGTGCGTTCGTGCGCCCGCCGGCCCTGGGGGTGCCGGGCGCCGAAGTCATCCACAGCGTGTCTCCCTCCGGCCCTGGTTCCCCAACACGGGCTCCTCCGTCTCGAGCCCGGTGGAGCAGTCACCGCAGAGCCTGACCGCCGCCTTCGCACGATGGAGCAGGCTCGCGAACACGTTCACCGGGAGATGGCTGGAGCCGAGGTCGAGCAGGAACTTTCCGGTCAACCGCTCTTGATTCGGCGCGCCACGCTGGGAGAACGTCTGCAGCCGCGCCTCGATGCGCTGCAGCCGCCGGATGTCGGCGAGCGCAACGGCAACGGTGCGACGCTGGGCCCCGTTGAGCTTGCACACCGCCGAGCTTGCCGGCGTGCTCGCCGTCGGGGTCGCGGCGGGATGGGCGCGGCTGTTGCCGCAGCCGGCCGCCACCAACGCGACGACGGCGACGGCGAGCGCGAGAGCCCCCGCCGCCGACGCACGGGCTGCCGGGAAACGCGACATCTCGATCGAGCTTAGCGGGAGTCCTCGGCGGTCCCGAGCCAGGCGCGGAGCGGGAATTCGCCGCCTCAGGATGCGCGGTGAGGACTCCCGATGTCGACGTGGTTTCTCCGCCGGCGCACAGCGGGCCGACCGACCGAGCCGCCCTCGAGCGCGCGCTGCCCTGACGCCTGTCGGAGGGCGGCGGTCAGTCCGCCTGTGAATCGCTGCCGACCTGCGAGCGCGGTTCGCCGCCCGGCATCACCACGACCCTGACGATTCTTCCGTCGTCGAGCGTCAAGCGCACCGCGAAGTCGCGCACATAGGCCACCTCGCCGGTCTCACGCCAGCGAGCGATCTCGTGCGTTCGGGCAATGACGTCGCCCTCGATTTCCTCGAACTCGGGCTCCGCCTGTTCCATGGCGAACTGCTCGTCTCCGCCCGCCTTCTGAAGCACTTGCCTGCACGCTGCGATGCCACGGACGCTACCGCGCGGCGTCACGGTCTCGACATCGGGATCGAGCAACTGTTCGGCCGCGTCCAGGTCATGCGCGACGACAGCCTCGACGAACTGGCGCGCGCGCGCGACCTTCACCGGCTCAGCTCAGCTACAGCCGGTGTTCGTCCCGCAGTCGCGGCACGTGTAACAGCTGCCGGTCCGGACCATCCGCCCGCCGCACTTGGCGCACTCGACCGCGTCTTCCCACGCGTTGAAGAGGGCGGTCTGGCCCGGCGGGGCTGCCTCGGCGGCCTCCGCGCTCGGCGTCGACTCGCCGCTGTACTGCGCCGCCAGCTTCGCCTTCACCTCCGGCGAGAGGATTCCGGCCGCCTCCTGCTGCTCCGTGGTCAGGAACTTCTTGCCGAACCAGCGGAAGACGTAGTCGACGATCGACTTCGCGATGCGGATGTCGGCGTCGTTCGTCATGCCGCTCGGCTCGAAGCGCATGTGGGTCAGCTTCGAGACGTAGACCTCCGGCGGGACGCCGTACTGCAGGCCCATCGAGACCGCGATGCAGAGCGAGTTCATCAGGCCGGCGATCGTCGTCCCGTCCTTGGCGATGTCGACGAAGATGTCGCCGGGGGAGCCGTCCTCGTAGAGGCCGACGTGGATGTACCCCTCGTAGTCGCCGACGCGGAACTTGCGGCCGACCTCCTCGCGGTCGTCCGGGAGCCGGCGGCGCTGCGTCAGCGGCACGGGCGGCGCCGCCTCGAGCTGCGCGGCCTCGCCGTCCTTGCGGCCCGACAGCGGCTGGGCGACCTTGCAGTTGTCGCGGTAGATCGCGATCGCCTTCACGCCGAGCTTCCACGCGTCGAGCAGGAGGCCGGACACCTCGTCGACGGAGACCGTCTCGGGCAGGTTGACCGTCTTCGAGATCGCGCCCGAGATGAACGGCTGCACTGCGCCCATCATCTTCACGTGGCCGGTGTAGTGGATCGCGCGGTCGCCGATCGCGCAGTCGAAGACCGGGTAGTGCTCCTGCTTCACGTACGGCGCGCCGACGACCGTGTTGCGCTCGTCGACGTACGCGACGACCTCCTCGACCTCGGTGGGCGCGTAGCCCAGCTTCTCGAGCGCCATCGGCACGGTCTTGTTCGGGATCGTGATCTCGCCGCCGCCGACGAGCTTCTTCGACTTGACGAGCGAGAAGTCGGGCTCGACCCCGGTGGTGTCGCAATCCATCATGAAGCTGATCGTCCCCGTAGGCGCGAGCACGCTCGCCTGCGCGTTGCGGTAGCCGTGCACCTCGCCGAGGTTCAGCGCCTCGTCCCACGCCTTGCGGCAGGCCGTCAGCAGGTCGCGCGGAACCGACTCGGAGTGCTCGATGTTGCCCACCGCCGCGCGGTGCATCGACATCACGCCGATCATCGCGCCGGCGTTCGGCCGGTACCCGGCGAACGGGCCCATGCGCGCGGCGATCTCGGCCGACTTGCGGTAGGCGCGACCGGTCATCAGGGCCGTGATCGCGGCCGCGTAGGCGCGGCCCTCGTCGGAGTCGTACGGCAGCCCGCGTGCCATCAGCAGCGCGCCGAGGTTCGCGTAGCCGAGCCCGAGCTGGCGGTAGGCCTTCGCGTTGCGCTCGATCTCGGGCGTCGGGTACGACGAGTAGCCGACAAGGATCTCTTGCGCCAGGAAGGTGACGTCGACCGCGTGCTCGAACGCCTCGACGTCGAGCTCGCCGTCCTCGCGGCGGAACTTGAGCAGGTTCAGCGAGGCGAGGTTGCAGGCGGAGTCGTCGATCGACATGTACTCCGAGCACGGGTTGGACGCGTTGATGCGGCCCGTGTTCGGGAGCGTGTGCCACTTGTTGATCGTCGTGTCGTACTGCACGCCCGGGTCGGCCGAGCGCCAGGCGGCGTCGGCGATCTGGCGCAGCAGCTCCCTCGCCTTGACGGTGTCGACGACGGCGCCGTCGGTGCGGGCGGTCAGGTTCCAGTCGGCGTCGGCCGCGGCGGCCTCCATGAAGGCGTCGCTGACGCGGACCGAGTTGTTCGCGTTCTGGTACTGGATCGAGGCCCAGTCCTCCGAGTTCAGCGACATGTCGTAGCCGGCCGCCTCGAGGACGCGCGCCTTCTCCTCCTCGTGCGCCTTGCACCAGATGAACTGCTCGACGTCCGGGTGGTCGACGTCGAGCACGACCATCTTGGCCGCGCGCCGCGTCTTTCCCCCGGACTTGATCGTCCCGGCGGAGGCGTCGGCGCCGCGCATGAACGAGACCGGGCCGCTCGCGTAGCCGCCCTTGGAGAGCTGCTCCTTCGAGGAGCGCAGCTTGGAGAGGTTGACGCCCGAGCCCGAGCCGCCGCGGAAGATGATGCCCTCGCGGCGGATCCAGTCGAGGATGTCCTCCATCGAGTCGTCGATCGAGAGGATGAAGCAGGCGCTGCACTGCGGCTTCTCCTCGAAGCCGACGTTGAACCAGACCGGCGAGTTGAAGGCGACGTACTGGTTGACGAGCAGCGCCTTCAGCTCGGCCTCGAAGGTCTCGGCTTCCTCGTCGTCGGCGAAGTAGCCGCCCTCGCGGCCCCAGGCGACGATCGTGTCGACGACGCGGCCGATCATCTGCTTGACGCTGCGCTCGCGCTCGGGCGAGGACATGCGGCCGCGGAAGTACTTCTGGGCGACGATGTTGGTCGCCGTCTGCGACCAGAACTTCGGGAACTCGACGTCCTTCTGCTCGAAGGCCGGGCCGTCCTTCCCGGGGATCAGGGCGTCGCGCGTCTCCCACTCGATCTCGTCGAACGGGTCGCGGCCGGGGATCGTGAAGAAGCGGCGCACGCCGAGACCGGCAGACTTCTCGACCACCGTGTTCTCGAGCTGCTCGTCCGCGATTTCGACGGTCTCCAACTGCCTTGCTGACGCCATTTCCCGACCTCCCGTGGGCCTACCGAATGGTATTGATGAGCGCCCGGGTCGGCGTGCCTGCGCGGCTCGAGCGGACCGCTCAGGCTAGAGGCGGGTTCGGACGGATCGCGGCCGGTGCCTCGGGAGCACTCAGGAAGCGGACTGCGCCCGCCGCGCGGTGGAACTCGTCGGCCTCCGCGCTCGGCTCGCCGGACCGGTAGCGGGTGTACGCCGCCGCGGCCCTGTGCCCCGTCGCCGCGATCGTGTCGGCGGCGCGGCGCGCCTCGCCCGCGACGATCGCGCGGGCGGCCTCGCGCCAGCTGCTCTCGACCGGGGTCGCGTCGAGGATGACGGCGGCGAGCTCGTCGCCGCGCTCGAGGTCGACGAAGACCCAGGCGACCTCGGCCAAGGTCGGGAAGGGCGTGCAGAACGCGGGCACGAGGGACGGGCCGGCTGCCAGGAAGGCGCTGGCGAGCTCGCGCGCCTCGGCCGGCCGTCCGTGCGCGGCCGCGATGGCTGCTCCCACCGGGTAGCCTGCGGCCTGTGCCTGGAGGTCGGAGGCGCGCGCGAGCTCCGCGGCCCGCGCGCTGTCGACGTCGGCACCGGCGTCGTCGCCGCGAGCGAACCGAATCCAGGCCCGCAGCGCGTACATGATCGGGTCGGTGTAGTTCGCGGTTCCCGCCTCCGCCGCGGCGATCAGCTCGTCGCTGAGCGCGAGCGCCTCGTCCCAGTCTCCGTCGAGGTACGCCCAGGCAGCGGCCATCGCCCGCGCGCTCCGGAGGGAACGGCCGAGCCCGTAGCGCTGGGACAGCTCCAGTCCGACCTCCCAGACCCGGCGCGCGTCCGCGAGCCTCGAGAAGATCTGGAGCTCGGAGGAGAGGTTGTCGTGGCCGGTGACGACCATGTCGACGTTCGCGTCTGCATCCGCGATCGCGATCCCCTCCTCGATCTCCGCGAGGCCGCCCTCGTCGCCGAGACAGCAGCGGGCGGTGCCCATGACGATGTGCAGGCGCGCGAGCTGGTCCTGCATCCCGAGCGCCGTGACGAGCGGGAGCGCCTCGGTGCCGATGCGGATCGACTCCTCGAACTCGCCGCCGAGCATCAGGTAGCCGCTCTGGTGAGCGAGCGCCTCCGCCCTCGCGCGCGAGGCGGGCTGGCCGGCGACGGCGTCGAGCGCTTCGGCGAGGTAGCGGTCGGTCGCGGCACGGTCGCCCGAGAACCACGCGAGCCGGGAAGCGACCGATGCCGCCGCCGCCATCCCCTCGGTGTCACCGTTCGCGCGGAAGCCCTCGATCGCCTCGGTCATCAGCTCGGGCGTGCCGCCGCCGACGACCATCATGGCGCGACCGCGGCGCAGCAGCAGCTCCGGCCTGGCGGGATCTTCGGAGGGCAACAGCTCGAGCGCGTCGGCGAAGAAGGCGGCGGCCGCGTCGAACGCCGAGAGCGAGAACGCGCGCTCGCCGGCGGCTGCCAGCGCCTCGCTCGCCTTCCGGATGAGCTGCGGGTCGTCCTCTGCGCCCGCGGCCCGGGCGAGCTCGAGCGCCTGCTTGTAGTGGTGCGCGAGCAGCTCGGCATGGTCTTCCGGCCGCCCGAGGCTCTCGATCCACGCGGCCGCCCCGCGGTGCTTCTGCCCGCGCTCGCGCCGCGGGATCTGGCCGTACGCGACGTCGCGGAGGAGGACGTGCTGGAAGGCGTACTGCACGTCTCCGGCGACCGTCGACTGGCGTTCGCGGCGGACGAAGTCCTTGCGCTCGAGCGAGCGAAGCGCCTCTTCGGACGCGCCCTCCCCCGTGAGGCCGCCGAGCCAGAAGACCTTCCCGTGGACGGCGGCCTCCTGCAGCAGGTCCTTCTCGATGCGCGGCAGCGCGTCGAGCCGCGCGGCGATCACGCCCTGCACCGACTCGGGCAGGGTGCCGGTCGTGCCGCGCTCGCTCAGCATGCGCACGTACTGCTCGGCGAAGAGGGGATTGCCGCCGGCGCGTTCCAGCAGCGCCTGCCGCTCCTCGGCCGCCTGGACGGGGCTGCCGAGCAGCTCGCCGATCAGGTTCGCCGTCTGGTCGTCGTCCAGGGGCCGCAGCGAGATCGTCGTCGCGTTCGCCTTGCCGCCGCCCCACGAGCGGCGCCGCTCGAGGAGCTCCGGCCGCGCCGTGCCGACGACGAGCAGGGGAGCATCCCGCAGCCAGTCGACCAGATCGTCGAGGAAGTCGAGCAGGCCGTCGTCCGCCCAGTGCAAATCCTCGAAAACGAGCACCGTCGGCCCGCGCGCGGCAACGGCGTCGAGGAACCGCCGCCACGCCGCGCCGGCGGACTCCGCCCCCGCCTGCCGGCGGTCGGCGAGCCCGACGAGCGCGCGCAGCTCCGCTTCGACCCAGCGCGCGTCCCCCTCGTCGAGGACGAGCTGTGCGACCGCAGCGCCGAGCTTCGCCGACGCCTCCTCGGAAGCGTCGGACTCGAGGATGCCGGCCTCGGCCTTCACGACCTCGCCGAGCGCCCAGTACGTGATGCTCTCGCCGTACGGGATGCAACGGCCCTGGCGCCAACGGATCAGCTCGCTCTCCTCGTCGACCTCGCGGAAGAGCTCGGAGACGAGCCGTGACTTCCCGATGCCGGGCACGCCGACGAGGGTGACGAGCTGAGCCGCCCGCTCGCTGCGCACGCGCGCGAGCAGCGAGCGCAGCAGCTCGAGCTCCTGCTCGCGGCCGACGAGCGGGACGCGCGGCCGTTCGGACAGGTCGACGCCGAAGCGGCCGATCGCCTCGCTGGCCTCCCAGACCGCGATCGGCTCGGACTTGCCCTTGCCGTGCACCGGCTCCGCCTCCCGGAAACGGATCGCGCCCTCGGTCGCGCGGCGGGTCGACTCGCCGACGAGGATCCCGTTGACCGGTGCGGCCGACTGCATGCGCGCGGCGGTGTTCACGACGTCGCCCGCGACCATCGCCTCGCCCTCAGCGGCACGCGCGCCCAGGCTGACCAGAGCCTCGCCGGTGTTGACCGCAATCCGCACCTGCAGCGCCTTCTGCTGCTTCGCCCAGTCGCGGATCGAGAGCGCCGCGCGCACGGCTCGCTCGGGGTCGTCCTCGTGCGCGACGGGCGCGCCGAAGACCGCCATCACCGCGTCGCCGATGAACTTCTCGACCGTGCCGCCGTGCCACTCGAGCTCCGCGCGGACGCGCGCGTGATACGGCGAGAGCACGCTGCGGACGTCCTCGGGGTCGAGCCGCTCGGCCTGCGCGGTGAAGCCGACGAGGTCGACGAAGACGACCGTGACGGTCTTGCGCTCCTCGCCGCCGTCTCGCTCGGGCGTCGCGAGCGGCGCGCCGCAGGCGTTGCAGAACCGTGAGTCGTCCGGGTTCTCGCGCCGGCAGCTCGGGCACGTGAGCATGCGCACAGCCTACGACGGGCACCGAAGAACACGCGGCCCGCCCGTCGCGCGGTTGTGCCTGTGGATCAGGACGTCACGGCGGACTCGGCGAGGAGCGCTCGCGTCTCCTCGTGGAGGACGACGAGCCGGTGCGCGACGATCGCCTTCGTCTCGTCGATGTAGCGGGCCAGCAGCGCGCGCAGCGCCTCCGGGTCGACCGACTCGCCGAGCCCCGTCCCGCACGGGTTGCAGAAGCGCGATCCGGCCGGGTTCTCGCGGCCGCAGCTCGGGCAGGTCAGCAGGCGTCAAGCGTACGACGGCCGCTTCGGCAGGTCACGGTCTAGGACGCCGGTCGCATCTGCGCTATACCTGATCGTGGATGGGCGTGACCGAGCGGCTCGGGCGGGCGTCGAGCCGCCATCCGTGGCGGACGATCCTCGCCTGGGTCGGCGCGATCGTCGTCGCGCTCGGGCTCACCGCGACCCTGCTCCCCGGGAACACGACCACCGAGGGACATGTCACCGGCAGCCCGGCGTCGGCCCGGGCCGAGCGCCTCTTCAACGAGCGCTTCCCGCCCGACCGCAACGCCGTCGACGAGCTGGTCGTCGTGCGCTCTGCGACGCTGACCGCGCGCGAGCCGGCGTTCAGGCAGTTCGGCCTGCGCCTGCTCGCCCAGGCGCGAGCGACCGGCGTGGTCGCCCGCGCCAGGGTGCTCGCCGTCTCCGGGGACGGCCACGCGGCGCTGATCGGGGTCCAGCGCAAGGCCGACGTCGACCCGCTGCTGCCGATCGTCCAGCGCGCGAACGGACAGGACGGCTTCCGCGTCGTGATGACGGGCGAGGGCACGCTCGACCACGATTTCAACGACCTCTCGCAGCACGACCTCAAGTCGGGCGAGCTCTCGGTCGGGCTCCCGGCCGCGTTGATCATCCTCCTGCTCGTCTTCGGCGCGGTCGTCGCGGGGCTGATCCCGTTGCTGATGGCGTTCGTGGCGATCATCGTCGCGCTCGGGCTCTGCGCGATCATCGCCGCCGGGTTCACGCTCTCGGTCTTCGTGGTGAACATGCTCACGGGGATGGGCCTCGCGCTGGGGATCGACTACTCGCTGTTCGTCGTCTCGCGCTACCGGGAGGAGCGGGCGGGGGGGCTCGAGGAGCTGGAGGCGATCGGCGCCGCGAGCGCGACTGCGAGCCGGGCGGTGCTGTTCAGCGGGTCGGTCTTCGTGATCGCCCTGACCGGGATGCTGCTCGTGCCCTCCAACGTGATGAAGAGCCTCGCCGTAGGCGCGATCACGGTCGGGATCGTCTCGGTTGCCGCCGCGCTGACGCTGCTGCCCGCGCTGCTCGGCCTGCTCGGCGACCGCGTGAACGCGCTGCGCCTGCCGTACGTCGGGCGCTCGATCGGCAGCGGCGGCGAGGGGCGCTTCTGGGGCGCCGTCGTGCGCGGGGTGATGCGGCGGCCGCTGGCCTACCTCGTCGCCTTCACGGCCCTGCTCGTCGCGCTGGCCGTGCCGACGATCGGGCTGAACCTGGGCGCGAGCGGGGTCAGCACGCTCCCCGACCGGCTCCAGTCGAAGCAGGGCTACGAGGCGCTCGCGCGTGATTTCCCGCAGGCGAGCTCGAGCCCCGCCCTGATCACGGTCAAGGGCGACGTCCACTCTCCGCCGGTGCGTGCCGCGATCGCCGACCTGCGCAGCCGCCTGGCTCGCGACCCCGCCTTCGGGCGCAGCGACCTGCGCTTCGCGTCCAGCGGAGACCTCGCCGCGATCGGCGTCGAGCTCGGCGGCGACAAGACGGGCCCGCCTGCACTCGCGGCGATTCGCCACCTGCGCTCCACGACGATCCCGCAGGCGTTCCGCGGCACGAACGCGGAGGTGCTCGTCGGCGGCGACACGGCGGACAACGTGGACTACATCGACACGATGAACGCCTGGCTGCCGCTCGTGTTCGCGTTCGTGCTCGGGCTGAGCTTCGTGCTGCTGACGGTCGCGTTCCGCTCGATTGTCGTGGCCGGGACGTCGATGGCACTCAACCTGCTCTCGGTCGGCGCCGCCTACGGCCTCGTCGTGCTCGTCTTCCGCCACGGGATCGGCAGCGGCCTGCTCGGCTTCCAGCGCGTGGACGCGATCGACGCGTGGGTGCCGCTCTTCCTGTTCTCCGTCCTCTTCGGGCTCTCGATGGACTACCAGGTGTTCCTGCTCAGCCGGATCAAGGAGCGCTACGACCAGGTGGGCTCGACGAGCGAGGCCGTGGTCTACGGCGTCTCGACGACGGCGCGGCTGATCACCGGCGCGGCGCTGATCATCGTCGCCGTCTTCAGCGGCTTCGCGATGGGCGACCTCGTCATGTTCCAGCAGATGGGCTTCGGGATCGCGGTCGCGCTGCTGATCGACGCGACGATCATCCGCTCGGTGCTCCTGCCCGCGGCGATGGCGCTGCTCGGCCGCTGGAACTGGTACCTGCCGGCGTGGCTCGAGTGGCTGCCGCGGATCCAGATCGAGGCGGAGCAGCGCGAGAAGCGCGTCGCGCTGCCGAGCCCGGGCAGCTGATCGCCCCGGAGACGGCTCGCACGCGCGAGCTGCGCGAGCTCGCCGAGCGGATCGCGGCGGGTCTCCCGCCTGTCGTCGAGGAGGTCGTGCTGACGGGCAGCGTCTCGCGCGGCGTCGCCGACGAGGTCTCCGACATCGAGATGCTCGTCGTCACGGCCGAGCGGCTCGGGCTGGACGAGTGCTTCGAGCACGCGCGCGGCGTCGGGCTCTCCGGCCTCGACACCTGGGGCGTCCGGGGAACCTCGACCTCGCGCGTCTTCGGCTACCTCGACGGCGTGCCGGTCGAGCTGGTCTGGTGGCCGCGCGACCATGCCGAGGCCTCGGTCGACGCGTTGCTCCGCGGCGAGAGCTCGTCGGCCGCCGAGGCGTTGGCCAACGGCGTCGCCCTCCGGACGGCCGGGCTGCTGCGGGCCTGGCAGGCGCGCCTCCGCGTCTATCCCGACGAGCTCGCGGCCGCGAGGATCGAGGAGGCGGCGCTGACCTGGGGCGGCTACGCGCCCGCCGGGATGCTCACGATCACCCGGCCGGGCGAGCGGCTCGCGCTCGTCGAGCGGATTCTCGACGACGTCCTGCGCGTGCTTCGGATCGTCTACGCCCTGAACCGGGCCTGGGAGCCGACCACCAAGCGCCTGGCCGCCCGGGTGGAGGAGCTTCCCGTGAAGCCGGAGCGGCTGGCCGGGCGGATCGAGGACGCGCTCACCGAGCCGGACCCGCTGCGAGCGGCGCTCGTGCTGAGCGAGCTGCAGGCCGACACGCTCGCGCTCGCTCCGAGCGGGCCGAACGTCGACCGCGCCCGGCTCTCGGTGGCCGAGGTGCTCGAGGTGTTGCGCGAGGCGGCCGCCCGCTCCTGAGCTTGGCCTACCCGCGGGGCCCGCTCGCGGTGAGGTGGAGCGTTCGGTTCACGCCGGGGTCAGATCTTGCATTGACGTACCTCGCCGATTCTCCGCTTCGCTGCGTGTGCCGGAAGTTTCACTTCTCTTGCTCAAGGAGCTGTCGACCGGACGGCACGGAATCGTTACGGGAATGTGGCAGTGCAAGATCTGACCCCGGGTTCGGCGTTACGCCCGCGGTCCGTCTGCGGTGAGGTAGTTCGCCCCGGGCCCGCGGCGGGCGGCCTCGTCGTCCGGGTTCAGCAACTCGCAGCGGTCGATCGAGAGGCAGCCGCAGCCGATGCACGTGCTCAGCCGCTCGCGCAGGGCCGTGAGGACGGCGATGCGCGCGTCGAGGTCGTCGCGCCAGCGGTTCGAGAGCCGCTCCCAGTCGCGGCGCCCCGGAGTGCCGCCGCTCGGCAGCGTGGCGAGTGCGCTTCCGATCCGCTCCAGCGAGATGCCCGCGGCCCGGCCGGCCTGGACGAACGCGATCCGGCGCAGGACGGAGCGGTCGTAGCGGCGCTGGTTGCCGTCGGTCCGGGTCGCCGTGATCAGGTCGCGGCGCTCGTAGAAGCGGAGCGCGGAACGGGCGACGCCGCTGCGCGCGGACACCTCGCCGATCGTGAGCTCGTCGGAAGCCACTTGACTTGAACCATAGTTGAGGTTCTACGGTGTGCGCTGTGAGCGGACCCTGCCACCTCGTCTACGCGCTCGCGCCCGAGGATCCCCGCTGCTGGTGGAGGCGATCAGAATGACGGTTGTGGAGACGGCGCAGCGCAGGCGTGCGGCCTCGCTCGAGGACCTGGAGGCGAAGGGTCGGTTGGTCGTCGCGCTCGACGGCCACACCGTCTGCCTGATCGCCGCGGGCGGCGAGATCCATGCCGTCGACAACCGCTGCCCGCACATGGGCTTCCCGCTGCACCGCGGCACGGTGAACGACGGGATCCTCACCTGCCACTGGCACCACGCGCGCTTCGACCTCTGCAGCGGCGGCACCTTCGACCAGTGGGCCGACGAGCTGCGCCGCTTCCCCGTCGAGGTCGACGAGGGCGAGGTCTACGTCGACCTCACCCCGCGCCGCGACCCCGTCGAGCACCAGCGCGGGCGCCTGCAGGTCGGGCTCGAGCGCGACATCGCGCTCGTGGTCGCGAAGGCCGCGATCGTCCTCACGGAGGCCGATCCGAGCGGAGCGGACGCATTCCGCGCCGGGTTGGACTTCGGCGTGCGGCGCCGCGGCGGGGGCTGGTTCCGTGGGCTGACCACGCTGAGCTGCCTGATGAACCTCGTGCCGCGGCTCGACGCCGAGGAGCGCGCCGGTGCTCTCTACCACGGCCTCGCCGACGTGGCCTCCGACTCGGCCGGGATGGAGCCGCGCTTCCCCCTGCAGCCGCTCCCCGGAGGCGAGCTCGAGCCGGCGCGCCTCGCGCGCTGGTTCCGCGGCTTCGTCGAGGTGCGGGACGCCGAAGGCGCCGAGCGGGCGCTCGTCTCGGCGGTGCGGGCGGGCGTGTCGGAGGCCGAGCTCGCGGACATGCTCTTTTCGGCCGCGACCGACCACCGCTACCTCGACGGCGGCCACACGCTCGACTTCGTCAACAAGGCGCTCGAGGCGCTCGACACGGCCGGCTGGGAACGCGCGGAGGCCGTGCTCGCCTCGCTGCCGGCGCAGCTCGCCTTCGCCGAGCGGATGGAGGAGGCCAACGCCTGGCGCAACCCCGTCGACCTGGTGGCGCTGCTCGAGGACGCCTTCGAGCGCCTGCCCGACGCGCTCGCCGCACCGCGCGGGAGCTGGGACGGTCGCGGCCGGCTGGTCGAGACCGTGCTCGGCGCCGAGCCGGGCGAGATCCTCGAGGCGCTGCTCGGCGCGCTGCGCGAGGGCGCCTCCGAGGTGGAGCTCGCCTCGGCGGTCTCGTTCGCGGCCGCGACGCGGATCGCGCGCTTCCCGACGAGCAACGAGTTCGGCGACTGGGACACCGCGCTGCACACCTTCACCTTCGCGAACGCCGTCGAGCAGGGCCTGCGCCGCTCGGCCTCGCCCGAGCTCGCGCGCGGGGTGCTCGACGCCGCGATGAGCGTCTACCTCGACCGCTTCCTGAACGTGCCCGCGACGCGCCTGCCGAGCGCGCAGGCCGGTGACCCCGGGGCGCTGCTCGCGGAGCTGCGTGAGCTGCTCGACCGCCAGCAGCAGGTCGACGAGGCGGGACAGGTGGCGGCCTCGTACCTCGCCGCCGGCGGCGACCCGGACAGGCTCGTCGCCGGGCTCGGGGCGTGCCTGCTGCGGGAGGACCGCAACTTCCACACGATCCAGTGCGTCGCGGCCGGGGTGCGCCAGCACGTATTGCTTCGCGGGACCGACGAGGCCGGGCTGCCCCTGATCGCGGTGGCGCGCTACCTCGCCGCCCACGCCTCGACCGCGCGCTCGCAGCGGCAGACCTACGAGATCGCGCGCCGCCTGCACCGCGGCGAGCGGATCTACGAGGACGAGGAGGAGGCGCTCAGCCCGCCGGCGGTCGCGGGCGCGCCTTGAGGCGCTTGCGCGCGGCGAGGCCCGCGGCGCTCAGCAGGAGCGCGGTGCCGAGGCCGGCCAGGACGAGCAGCGGGATCGGCAGCGAGTCCGCGCTCGTCGTGCCGAGGTTGTCGATCGCGCGCCGGTAGTACGAGCGGTCGGGAACGTTCTGCAGGCGGCGCGGCTTGCCGTCGGCGCTCTGCCCGCTCTTGCCCGACGAGGAGCCGCCGCTCGGCTGCGTGCCGCCGCCCGCGGTGCCGTTGCCGCCCCGGAGGGCAGCCTGGAGCGCGATCGAGATCGCGTCGGTGATGTCCGAGTAGTCGCGCAGGTCCTCGGGGACGTGCTTCAGCGCCTGCTGGTAGCACTGCGGCTTGTAGTGCGTGTTGATGGGTTGGTTGTTGAGCCACTGGTTGATCACGCGCTTCCAGCACGGGGTCGCGGCCGCGGCCGGAGACGCGGTCGCGGCGGCAAGCACGCCGGCCAGGAGGGCGACGAGCAGGGCGGCGGTGGCGGTTGGACGGATGCGCATGCTGGGCACGGCGGGAAGCTCCGAGGACAGTCTCGCGTCTCGCGGTGAGCGCGTCATGTGCCCTAGGTAAGCACTTTGTAAACGGAGACGTTCGGCGTGCCCCGATGTTAGCCTCCTGCGCTGATGCTCAGGGCGCTGGATCGCTGGGCGGCTTGGCTGCTGCTCGGCGCCGGCGGGACCCTGGCGGCGGTCTCGGCGCTCTTCTCGGCAGGCTCGTCCGGCGGGCGGCTGGCGTGGATCGGCCTCGCCGCGCTCGTGCTCGCGACGGCGGTCGTGGCGGGCGCGCTCGCGGGGCTGCCGCGACCGGCGCTCTCGCGCGAGGCCGTGGCGGCGCTGGCCTTCCTCGTCGCCTTCGTCGCCTGGACCGGGATCTCGGTGGTCTGGTCGATCCAGGGCGACCGCTCGTGGGCCTACCTGAACCGAGGGCTCGTGTACGTGCTGCTCGCGGTGGTCGGGCTGTGGCTCGGGCCGTGGCTGCGCGAATGGGCCTACGTCCTCGCGGGCGCCCTCGCCCTGCCGCTGGGATGGGCGCTGCTGGGGAAGGCGGTTCCGGCGCTCGGCTCGTCGGGCCGGATCGCGCGGCTCAGCTCGCCGATCGGATACTGGAACGCGCTCGGGCTGCTGTTCGCGATGGCGCTGCCGCTCGCCCTCTGGCTGGGCGCCCAGCGGGAGCACCGGCACTGGCTGCGCGCGGCGGGTGTGGTCTACGCCTACGCGCTCGTCGTCGGGCTGCTGCTGACCTACTCGCGCGGCGGCGTGCTCGCCGCAGGGGTCGCGGCTGCCCTCTGGCTCGTGCTCGGCTCGCCGCGCATCGAGAGCGCGGCGGGGCTGCTCCTGGGCGGCGGCGCGGGGCTCGGCGTGGCGGCCTGGGCGTTCACGCGCCCTGGCCTGACGACCGACCGCGCGGCGCATTCGCTGCGCGCCCACGACGGGGCCTGGTTCGGGCTCGTCTTCTGCCTGGCCGCGGTCGCGGTGGCGGCGATCGCCTACCTCGGCTCGCTGATGGAGGAGCGGCGGCCGCTGAGCGACGCGCGGCGCCGGCTCGTCGGGCGAATCGCGCTCGGAGTGCTTTGCGCCGGGGTCGCGGCGGGAGTCGTCGCGCTCGTCGTCGAGGCGAAGCCGGAAGGCTGGTTCCGGGAGTTCACCGCCCAGTCCAGCAACGCCTCGCTCCAGGGCGGGCCCCAGCATCTGGCAAACGTGAGCTCGTCGAGCCGCTGGCTCTGGTGGAAGGAGGCCTGGCACGCGTGGGAGGACCAGCCCTGGCGCGGCACCGGGGCCGGGAGCTTCGAGCTGACCCACCGGATGCTGCGGACGAACGACCTCGTCGTCACCGAGCCGCACGACGTGCCGCTGCAGTTCCTCAGCGAGACCGGCCTGGTCGGCTTCTTCCTCGCCCTCGTCTCGGTCGGGGCGGCTGCGGTCGGGGTCGGGCGGAGGCTGCGGGGCCGCGAGCCGGCCGTGGTCGCGCTGGCGTCGCTCGCGGCCGCGTACGTGCTCCACTCGCTCGTCGACTTCGACTGGGACTTCGTCGCCGTGACGGCGCCGTTCCTGCTCTCTGTGGGCGCGCTGCTCGGCGGGCCGGCGGTCCGGGACGAGCCGCGCCCCGTCTGGTCGCCCGTCCCGGTCGCGGTCGGCGCTGTCCTCGCGCTCTCGCTGCTGACGCCGTGGTTCGCTCAGCGCGCGACCGACTCCGCCCGGGCGGCGATCGCCGACGGGCGGCCGCTGCGCGCCTATCGGGAGGCCCGCGACGCCCGCTCGCTGAACCCGCTGGCGCTCGACCCGCTGCTCGTGCAGGCGGCCGCCCTCGAGCAGCTCGGCGACTTCCAGGGCGCCCGCGAGCGCTACGTCGAGGCGGTGCGGCTCCAGCCGCTCAACTGGCGCGCCTGGTACTTCCTCGGCGTCTTCGAGGCCGGGCTCCAGGACTCGCGCCGCGCGCTCCCGCCGCTGGAGCGGGCTGTGCAGCTCGATCCACGGAACCCGGTCACGCGGGCCGCTCTGCAGCAGGCTCGGGCCGCGACCGGCTGAGCCGCAGGGGTCTAGACTCCGGCCGACCGAACCAGAAGAAGGGGGAACGAATGCGGCGAATGACCATCGCGCTGTCGGCCGGAGCGCTGCTGCTCGGCGCCGTCGGCAGCGGCACCGCTCTCGCCAAGCACAACCCCGGCCACGGGCACAAGCACGGAACTCCCGGCGTCTCGCTGTACGCCAGCGGGTTCAACAACCCGCGGGGCCTGACGTTCGGCCCCGGCCGGAACCTCTACGTCGCCGAGGGCGGCCTCGGCGGGACACACAGCTCCGCCGGCGATCCGTGCCCGCAGGCGCACGGGGCCGCGGCGCCGTACTTCGGCAGCTCGAACGACCCGGTGCTGGGCGGCCGCATCTCGCAGGTGGACTCGCACGGCACCGTCTCGACGGTCGTGAGCGGCCTGCCCTCGAGCCAGACCTCGCCCGCGCTCGGCAGCCTCGTGAGCGGCGTCTCGGCCGTCGCCTTCGTCGGGCACAAGCTCTACGGCCTGCTCGCCGGGGCCGGCTGCTCGCACGGAGTCCCGGACGTGCCGAACGGCGTCTTCCGCGTCAACTCGAACGGCAGCTGGACGATGATCGCGAACCTGAGCGCCTACCTCGCGACGCATCCGGCGGCGAACCCGGACGACGAGGACTTCGAGCCGGACGGCACCTGGTACAGCATGACCTCGCTGGGCCGGGCGCTCTACCCGATGGACTCGAACCACGGCGAGCTCGCCCGCGTCACGCCGGGCGGGAACGTCAGCCGGGTTCTCGACATCTCGTCCAAGCTCGGGCACGTCGTCCCGACGGCGATCGTCCCGATCGGCTCCGGCCACGGCAAGGGACACGGCCACCACGGCCACCGGTGGGCGCACGACAACCACGGTCATCCGGCGTTCTACATCGCGAACCTGGGCGTCTTCGGCCCCGAGGACGGCATGGTTCCGAACGAAAGCGTCTGGAAGCTGACGGGCAGGAAGGTGCGCCTGCGCGCGTCGGGCCTCGAGCAGGTGCTCGGGCTCGCCCGCGTGCGCGGCAGCCTCTACGCACTCGAGTCGAGCTCGACGCCCGGCGGCCCGACCCCGGGCACGGGCACGATCGTCCGCGTGGGCGAGCACGGCCAGCTGAAGACGGTGGTATCCGGCCTCGTCTTCCCGACCGGGATGACGGCCGGCCCCGACGGCGCGCTCTACGTCTCCGAGCAGGGGTTCGGCTTCCCTGCCGGCCAGGGCCGCGTCGTGCGGGTCGCCCTGCACTAGCGCCTCGCGCGCCCGGGCCGGCGGCAAGTCAGCCGGCCCGGGCGCGCAGTGTCCCCAGACGGTGTCTGACACCCGCCGGGTGCGAGGGACCGTCCGCGCAAGGGCGGCTGTGGAACCCGCGTCACACTCTCGTTTGCGTGTCTGGCACAGGGACGGCGGCGTTATGTCGCGCGCGCCCTGAGCCAGATCTGCGTCCAGAAGGGCGCGAGCAGCCGGTAGACGATCGGCTCGGCGAGGTGCGCGGCCGTGTCGGCGAGGCCGTTGGAGAAGAGCCTCTTTCGGTTGTTGTGAAAGCGGCGAATATCGGTGAAGCCGGCCTCGCGCAGGAGCCGCTTGAGGCGGTGCGGGCTGTAGCCGAGCTCGGTCGTGCCGTAGGCGGCCGAGGCGCCGCGGCCCTGATAGCGCTGCTTCCAGTTCGGCTCGACGAGTAGCAGCCGGCCGTCCGGCTTCAGCGCCCGCCGGGCCGCGGCGAGCACCAGGCCGGGCCGCTCGCTGTGGTGGAGCGCGTCGTAGAGCAGGCAGGCGTCGAAGCGCCGGCCGAGGTCGAGCTGCTCGTAGTCGCCCGCCTCGAAGGTGACGTCGAGCCCCTCGCGCTCGGCCTCCGCCCGGGCGATCTCGATCATCTCCGGCGAGATGTCGTAGCCCTCGGCGTGGACGCCGTGGCGGGCCGCGAAGCGCGTCATCCAGCCCGACCCGCAGCCGAGCTCGACGAGGCTCGAGCCCGCGTGCAGGTCGAGCAGCTGCAGCACGTAGCCGAAGTCGATCAGGAAGCGCGCGGTCTCCCGCGGGTGGTGCCCGAACGGCTTCGAGCGGATCCACTTGCGCCCTGTCTCGCCGACTGCGCTCGGGTAGTCGATCTCCGCCTGCTTGCGGGAGTCGCCGGCCACGGGCTCGATCATAGGCCGACGCTCGGTTTATGATCGGCCGGCGCTTGGGCCGGACAGCGCTCATCATCGCCGTCTCCTACGTCGTCGCGACCGTGCTCGTGACGGTGATCGGCGTCGTGGTCGCCGCCTCGACGCGGGCCCGCGGCGAGCCCGACCTCCAGAAGCTGCGCGAGCGCGAGAAGACCTGGTTCGTCGTCGCGGTCGCCCTCCTGACGGCCCTGCTCTTCGCGACCATCTTCTTCACGCCGTACGGCAAGGGCGCGGGGAAGCCCGGCGCACAGGTCGTGAACATCAGGGGTGTCCAGTTCGCGTGGCTCGTCCGCGGCCGGCCGCGCGCGGGCGAGCCGGTGCAGTTCAACCTCACCTCCGCCGACGTGAACCACAACCTCGGCCTCTACACACGTGACTGGAAGCTGCTCTTCCAGGTCCAGGTCGTCCCCGGCAGGACGCAGAAGTACGTCTACACCTTCGACAAGCCGGGCTCCTACCGGCTGGTGTGCCTCGAGTTCTGCGGGCTGGACCACCACCTGATGAACACGCTGCTGCGGGTGGGCGCGTGAGCACGCTACGCGTTCGGTTCGGTTGGAGATCTCGGGTTGCACGCCGTGGCTCGGTCCAACGAACCGCTCGTGAGGTTGCCCGATGAGCGAGCCGGCGGCGATCGAGGGCCGCGAGCTCGACCTCGCCCGCCGGCTGACCCTGCGGATCGTCCTCACGGCGACCGTGATCCTGCTGGTCGCCGGGTTGCTCGGAGTGCTGCTGCGCGACAGCCAGGCCGACCTCGGCCGCCTCCCGCCGGAGTGGTTCTACGCGCTGATGACCGCGCACGGCCTGGGCGCGTTCGTCGGCTGGGCCGGCTTCGCCGTGATGGGCTTCGCGTACTGGGTGCTGGCCCAGGTCGGCTTTCCGCTCGGGCGCTGGGGCCGCGTGCTCGGCGAGCTGACCTACTGGCTGATGGTGCTCGGCGTCGCCGGGATCGTCGTGACCACGCTGGTCTTCAAGTTCGGGGCCTCGTGGGTCTTCCTCTACCCCTTGCCGTTCCACGGCGCGGGTGTGTGGAGCGACGGGACGGCCGGGCTCTTCGCCTTCTCGGTGCTGCTCGTCGGGCTCTCGATCGTGACCTGGTGCCTCTCGATCCTCGCGATCGCGATTGGGCCGGCGCTGCACGCGGTCTCCCGCAACCCGGGCAACCGGCTGCTCGTCGCGATGGGCTTCGGTTACCTCTGGCCGCGGCGCTTCGCCACCAACCCGCGCTCGGTGCCCTACCCGGTGATCCCGCTGGCGGTGATTGCGCTCGACATGGTCATCGCGACGCTGCCGCTGGCGGTGCTGCTCGTCGAGATGGTCGTTCAGGCGGCCGACCCGAGCGTCACCGTCGACCCGCTGCTCGCGAAGAACGTGCTCTGGTTCTTCGGCCACCCCGTCGTCTACCTGCTGCTCTTCCCGGCGGTCGCGATCTACTACCTGCTCGTGCCGCGCTACGCGGGCCGCCCGCTGGTCGCGGCCAACGTCATCACGGTGGGCTGGACGATCGCGGTGATCGCAAACGTGGTCGTCTGGGCGCACCACGTCTACCTCGATTACCCGGTCGGCTCGCCGCAGGCCGCGATCAACACGGCGATGCAGCCGTTGACCTTCTCGCTGACGATCGTCTCCGCGCTCTCGCTCTACAGCCTGTTCATGACCATGTACCGCTCGTCCTGGGTGTGGACCGGCGCCTCGACCGCGGTCTTCCTCGGGCTCGTGAGCTGGCTGCTCTCGGGCCTCTCGGGCGTCGTGAACGCGACGATCGCCTTCGACGCGGTCGTGCACAACACGCTCTGGATCGTCGGGCACTTCCACCACATGGCGCTCCTGAACATCGGCTTCGTCGTCTTCGCGGGGATGTACGCCTTCGTTCCGGAGCTGATCGGCAAGCCGCTCTACAGCGACTCGCTCGCGAAGTGGCACATCTGGCTTACATTTCTCCTCGCCTTGGCGAACTCGGCGATCTGGTACGTGGAAGGGCTGGAGGGCGGGCCGCGCCGCTTCGCGGTGCTGCCGGATCGCTACGCCGCCTACCAGACGGCCGGCGTGCCGGTCTCCCTGGCGCTCGGCGCGGTGCAGCTGCTCTTCGTCTGGAACATGGTGCAGACGCTGCGCGGCGCGGGGGCGCGGAGCCTCGCGGACGTGGGCACGGCCGGCGGCGGCCGCCCGCCGCGGCGCAAGCGCCGCTGGACGGACGCGGCTGCGGAGGGGCTGGTCGTCGTGATCGTGCTCGGGCTGCTCGCGGTCGCCGCGTTCGTCGGCTGGATCGCCGGCCACGAGACGCGCACCGCGACGAAGACCGTCACCGTCGGTGCGACCTCGGGGACGACGGCGACCACCGGGACGACGACCACGGCCACGACGGCGACCACCGGCACGACGGCGACCACCGGCACGACCGCGACCACCGGAACGACGACGGGCGGCGGCGGCTCGCTCGGCGGCGGCAACCCGGCCGCGGGCGAGGCGGTCTTCAAGAACAACGGCTGCGGCGGCTGCCACACGCTGCAGGCGGCGGGCACGAACGGCAACGTCGGGCCGAACCTCGACCAGAAGAAGCCGAAGCTCGCGCTCGTCATCGACCGCGTCACGCACGGCAAGGGCGCGATGCCCCCGTTCGCGGACACGCTCAGCGAGCAGCAGATCAAGGACGTCGCCGCGTACGTCGTGCAGTCGACGAGCGGCGGGGGCGGCTAGCTCAGGCGTCCGGCGAGCTCGCGCTCGACGTTCTCGACGTGGCTCCAGAGGAGGAGCGCCGCGGCGGGCCCGAGCGTGGCGATCTGCTCGGCCATCATCAGCAGGGCGGCGCGGTCCTGGTCGGTGCGGTAGGTGAGCCCGAAGGGGCGGTCGCCCGCGTCGGCGTAGTGGGCGTAGAGCGGGGCGGACGCGAGCAGCACCTCGCTGAGCGCCATCCCGCCGAGGAGCGCGGTGGCCGCGAAGGCGGCGCGCCGGCCCGGGGACAGCCGCTCCCGGCGCGTCGGGTCGACGATCTGCATCCAAAGCAGGAGACCGCCGAGGAAGAGGCAGGCGTGCTCGGCGACGTGGACGGCCGGGTGCGCGAGCGCGGCGTCGTAGGCCTGCGGCACGTGCCAGACGGCGAGCGTCACGGCCCAGACGCCCAGCGAGACGGCCGGTCGGAGCAGCACGTCGAGGAACCGCCGCAGGGCCTTGACCCGCGCCAGCGGGCGTAGCACCGCGGGCGGGAGCAGGAAGAAGGCGATCGGCCCGCGCAGGCCGAGCACGATCAGCAGCGGCGCGAGGTCGCCGAGCAGCAGGTGCTGAGCCATGTGCGCCGAGAGGAGCGTCTCCTCGGCGAGCTCGTCGAGCGGCGAGACGACCGCCAGCGTTCCGACGGCGACGCCGGCGGTGAAGAGGACGGCGCTCAGCACCGACGCATGCTCGGCGCGCCCGCGGCGCCGGAGCCGGCCGAACGCCTGGGCGTAGAGCGCGAGCGCGACCGCCGCGGCCGCGAGCGGCAGCGGGTCGAGGCTCCACGTGGTCGGGATCACGACGCCGATTCTGGCGCAAGTAGCAGTCTGTTACTTGCGACGCCGCGGGTCAGGACCGCCGAACGCGTCGCACCGAGCGGGCCTGGCCCACCTAGTAACAGACTGTTACTTGGTGTCAGCCGCCGACGACGACTGCGAGCTTTGCGCCGTGCAGGTCGCGGGCGCGGAGGCCGTCGAGCGGCGATACGAGGCGGATCCGCAGGTCGCGTGCCAGCCTCAACGCCTCGCCGCGGCGGCCGGCCCGGTACATGACGACGCTCTGGCCGTAGCCGCCGCGCGGGGCGTTGCCGACCTGGCCGATCCTGTACCCGCGCGCGCGCACGCGCGAGGCCTCGCCGGCCGCGGCGCCGGACACGCCGTTGCCGTTCAGGACCGTCACCGAGACGAGCCGGCGGGGGAGCAGCGGCGCGACCTTCGGTGCGGCCGGCTTCTTCGCCGCGGGCCGGGATGCGGCCCGGGCCTCGCTCTGGGCCCGGTGCAGCGCCGGCTTGGCGAGCAGCGCGATCCCGACGATCAGCAGCCCGAGGAGCTCCAGCGTCGCGATCCCCGCCGCGACGACGGCGATCGTGCGCCACGGATGGCTCGAGCGGCCGCTGGGGCCGGACGGATTCGGGAGGGCGTGCTCCACGGCGGACGGTCCGATTCGCCGCCGCGGGCGAGGCTCCTCCTACCCCGAGACCGACTCCCAGGTGCGGCGCAGGCCCTCCTCGAGCGAGACCTCGGGCCGCCAGCCGAGCTCGCGCTCCGCCAGCGAGACGTCCAGGACGCTGCGCTGCAGCTCGCCGAGGCGGGCCGGCGCCTGCTCCGCCTCGAGCTGCGAGCCGGCGACGCGGCGACAGAGCTCGTACAGGTCTACCACCGAGGTCTCGGTGCCGGTGCCGACGTTGAAGACCCCGCCGTCGTGGCCCGCGGCCGCAAGCGTCGCGCGCGCGACGTCGCCGGCGAAGACGTAGTCGCGCGTCTGTCGCCCGTCGCCGAAGATCCGCGGCGGCGCGCCCTCGGCGAGCCGGCCGAGGAAGATCGCCACCACCCCCGCCTCGCCGTGCGGGTCCTGCCGTGGCCCGTAGACGTTGCCGTAGCGCAGCGACACGTGACGAACGCCGTACAGCCGGTTGTAGGCCGCGAGGTACTCCTCGCCTGCGAGCTTCGAGACGCCGTACGGGGCGAGCGGCCGCCGCGTCGCGTCCTCGGCCGCCGGCCCCTCGCACTCGCCGTAGATCGCTCCGCCGGTGGAGCTGAAGACGACCTGGGCCTCGTGGGCCCGCGCCGCCTCGAGCACGGCGATCGTCCCGACCACGTTCACGGACGCGTCGTGCCCGGGCCGCTCGACCGAGACGCGCACGTCTACCTGGGCCGCCAGGTGGAAGCACGCCTCCGGCCGCGCCTCGGCGAAGACCTCGCCGAGCCCCTCGCGGATGTCGCGCACGACGAGCCGCGCCCCTCGCGGCACGTTCTCGCGCTTCCCGTTCGAGAGGTCGTCCACGACCGTGACCTCGTCGCCGCGCGCGAGCAGTGCCTCGACGACGTGCGAGCCGATGAATCCCGCGCCCCCTGTGACGATCGCCCGCACTCCCTCATATCCTAGGCATGACGGATGTTCGTGACCTTCGAAGGCCTGGACGGCAGCGGGAAGTCGACGCAGGCGCAGCTGCTCGCCGAGGCGCTGCGCGCGGACGGCCGCGAGGTGGTCGCCACCCGCGAGCCGGGCGGCACGGAGCTCGGGGAGCGGATCCGCGAGCTGCTCCTCCACGAGGGCGAGGTCTCGCCGTGGGCCGAGGCCGCGCTCTTCGCCGCCGCGCGCGCGCAGCTCGTCGACGAGGTGATCGCCCCCGCGCTCGAGCAGGGCGCGGAGGTTGTCTGCGACCGCTACCTCGACTCGTCCCTCGCCTACCAGGGCATCGCCCGCGGCCTCGGCCTCGAGCGCGTGCTGGAGCTGAACCTGCAGGCGGTGCGGGGCCTGCTGCCTGACCGCACCTTCCTGCTGCTCGTCGACCCGGAGGAGTCGGCGCGACGGGTCGGCGACGACGGCGACCGCATCGAGCGCGAGGACGGCGGCTTCCGCGAGCGCGTGGACTCGGCCTACCGGCAGCTGGCGGAGCACTTCCCGCAGCGGATCGCGACCATCGACGGCACGCGTCCGGCGGGCGAGATCGCCGAGGAGGTGCTCGACGAGCTTCGACAGCGTTCCTGAGCAGGAGGAGGCCAAGCGCCTGCTCGCGGCGGCTCTGGGCGAGGGCCCCGCGCACGCGTACCTCTTCCACGGCCCGGCCGGGGTCGGCAAGCGCGCGACGGCGCTCGCGTTTGCCGCCGCGCTGCTCGGCAACGAACCTCGGGTGGAGCGGCGCTCGCATCCCGACCTGTACCTGCTCGAGCCGCTCGGCGACCAGATCCGGATCGACGCCGTGCGCGAGCTGCGGCGCGACCTGCACATGCGGCCGTTCGAGGCGCAGCGGCGCGTGTACCTCGTC
>DATIFC010000062.1:0-2732 GCA_035455445.1 Gaiellaceae bacterium
GAGACCCGCTACCTCGACGAGGCGACGGAGTCGCTCGACGATGCTCTCGAGCGCGTGCGCGCGGCCGCCCGAGAGGGCCGCGCGCTGTCGGTCGGGCTGCTGGGCAACGCCGCCGACGTCGTCCCGGAGCTGGCGCGGCGCGGTGAGGCGTTCGACCTCCTGACCGACCAGACCGCCGCGCACGACCCGCTGAACGGTTACGTGCCGCTCGGGCTCGATGTCGTGGAAGCCGCAGCGCTGCGCGCCGGCGATCCCGAGGAGTACCTCCGCCGGGCGCGGGCGTCGATCGCACGTCACGTGGAGGCGCTGCTCGAGTACGTCCGGGCCGGCAGGTACGTTTTCGATTATGGCAACAACCTTCGAGGGGAGGCACTAGAGGCCGGGGTCGAGGAGGCATTCGCATACCCGGGCTTCGTCCCGGCCTATATCAGGCCGCTCTTCTGCCGCGGCATCGGGCCGTTCCGGTGGGCGGTTCTCTCGGGCGATCCGGACGACATCGCGGCCATCGACCGCCGGCTCCTGGAGCTCTTCCCGGAGGACGGCGCCCTCCAGCGATGGCTGACGCTGGCCCCCGGTCGCATCGCCTTCCAGGGGTTGCCTGCACGCATCTGCTGGCTCGGCTACGGCGATCGGGCCCGCGCCGGGCTGGCGATCAACGACCTCGTGCGCAGCGGCGAGGTGAAGGCTCCCGTCGTGATCGGGCGCGACCATCTCGACTCCGGCTCCGTCGCCTCGCCGTACCGCGAGACGGAAGCGATGCAGGACGGCTCCGACGCGATCGCGGACTGGCCGATCCTGAACGCGCTCGTAAACGTCGCCGCGGGCGCGACCTGGGTCAGCGTCCACCACGGCGGCGGCGTCGGGATCGGCAATTCCATCCACGCGGGGATGGTCGTCGTCGCCGACGGCAGCGACGAGATGGCCGAGCGACTCGAGCGCGTGCTGACCTCCGATCCCGGCACGGGTGTCCTGCGGCACGCCGATGCGGGCTACACGGAGGCGATCGCGGCGGCCGAGGAGCACGGGCTCGAGCTGCCGCTTCCCTCACCTCGCGGCACGTGACGGGTCGCGGCGAGGCGGGGACGCTCCTCGTCCGCGACCTCGCGCAGCTGGCGACGCCGCCGGCCTCGGCCCCCGCCCCTGCACGCGGCGGCGCGCTCCAGGAGGTCGAGGTGGTCGAGCGGGCGTTCGTGCTTTGCGAGGGGGGCCGGGTAGTCGCGAGCGGCCCGATGCCGCAGCTCGGCCCGCTCGAGCGCGAGGTGGAGGAGCTCGACGGCTCCGGGCTCTGCGCGATCCCGGGCCTCGTCGACTGCCACACGCACCCGTGCTTTCTCGGCGACCGCGTCGAGGAGTTCGCGCTCCGTGCCGGCGGTGCGACGTACGAGGAGCTGCATGCGGCGGGCGGCGGGATCCTGTCGACGGTCCGCGCGACCCGCTCCGGCGGCGAGCCCGAACTGCGCGCCGCAGTCGAGCAACACTGCGGCTGGATGCTGCGCGTGGGCACGACGACGTTCGAGGGCAAGTCGGGCTACGGGCTGGACCGGGAGACCGAGCTCGCCTCGCTTCGCGCCGTCGCTGCAGCCGGCGGCGTTCCCACCTGGCTCGGCGCCCACGCCGTTCCGCCCGAGTTCGACGACGCCGACGCCTACCTCGAGTTCGCGCTCGCCGAGGTCCTGCCGGACGCCGCGCGCCTTGCGGAGGCGGCCGACGTCTTCGTCGAGGAGGGGGCTTTCGGCGTCGACCAGGCACGCCGGTATCTCGAGGCGTGCCGCGACGCCGGGCTCGCGCTGCGCCTGCACGGCGATCAGTTCAACGAGCTCGGCGCGGTCGAGCTCGCGATCGAGCTCGGCGCGCGCTCCGTCGACCACCTCGAGGCGACCGGCGAACAGGGGATTCGCGCGCTTGCCGACAGCGACGTCGTCGGCGTGCTCCTGCCGGCGAGTGCGCTCTTCCTCGACCGCCCCCTGCCGCCGGCTCGCGCGCTCGTCGACGCGGGAGCCGCGGTCGCACTCGCCACCGACTTCAACCCGGGCAGCGCCTTCTGCGAGAGCCTCCCGCTCGTCTGCGCGATCGCCTGCACCCAGCTCCACCTGTCTCCGGCCGAGGCGCTGACCGCCTGCACGCTCAACGCCGCGCACGTGCTCGGGCGCGCCGACCGCTGCGGGCGGATCGCCCCGGGGCTCGACGCCGACCTCGTCCTGCTCGACGCCCCGGACTGGCGTCATCTCGCCTACCACCTCGGCGGCGACCTCGTCGCGGCGGTCATCCGGCGCGGCGCTGTTACGTGGGCGCGCGAAGGCTAGGCTTGGGCCGATGCCCACGCGGAAGCAGCGACGGCGCCGCCAGAAGGAGATGCGGCACGAGTACGAGATCGTGTACGTGGACGAGGAAGGGCGCGAGGTCGAGGTCGACGGGGAGAAGCCGCGCGGCGACGACCGCAACGGGAAGCGCGATTCGAAGAAGCCGGCCCAGAAGGGCGGGAATAAGCGTCCGGTGCGGGAGGTTTCGCCTCCCTCGTGGAACCGCGTCGTCAAGCGGGCCCTGCTCTTCGGCCCGCTAATCTTCGTCGCGTTCTCGGTGCTCAACAGCAGCCAGCCGCTGCTCGGCCGCCTCGCCGTGACCGCGGCCTACACGGCGTTCTTCGTGCCCTTCATGTACCTGATGGACCGCGCGATGTACCGCTCCTACCTGCGGCGCAGCGGTCGCCAGCTGCCGGGGCGCGACGCCGCCAG
>DATIFC010000063.1:0-8091 GCA_035455445.1 Gaiellaceae bacterium
GAGCTCCAGCCTCGCCAGGTACACGCTCGCGAGCTCGTCGGCGGCCTCGCTCTCGAAGCCCTTGTGCTCGGAGGCGCGCGCGAGCTCGAGCGCCTCCAGGATCACCTGCTCCTCCTTCGCGAGATCGCCCCGCATCCAGGCGATCGTCGCGAGCGCCCGCAGCGCGCGGTAGCGACCCGAGTGGTCGTCGGGCCCGAGCACGGCGAGCGCGTTGTCGACCATCTCCTCGGCGGCGCGGACGTCGCCCTCGCGCATCACCGCCGCCTCCGCCAGTGCGATCAGCGCCCGTCCCTGGGTCCAGCCGTCGCCCTCCTGGATCGCCGCCGCGAGCACCTCCTCCATCTCGCGCGATACGGCCGGCAGGTCGCTGAGCCGGTCCGCGGCGCGCGCGGCCAGGTAGCGCCTGCGCGTGGTCGGCTCGAGCTCGACGGCGCGCACGAAGTGCTGGCGCGCGGTGCGGTTCGCCTCGCGCGCGAAGGCGCGCAGGCCGGCCTCGGCGAGCGCGTCCGCGGCCTCCCGCTGCAGCTCGAGCGGCGCGGCGCCGTCGAGCTCGGCCAGGAGCGCCGTCGCCCGGTCGAGGTGGAAGGCGCGGATCTCGAGCAGCTCCTCTCCGGCCCGCTCCTTCAGCCATTCGGCGAAATGCGAGTGGTGCTCGGCGCGGGCGGACTTCGAGAGTCCGCCGTAAGCGACCTCGCGGATCAGCACGTGCTTGAACTTGTAAGCCCGCTCGCCGCGGATCGAGGAGCGCTCCTCGTCGAGCACGAACTCGCGCAGCAGCAGGTCCTCGAGCAGCTCGTCGAGCGACTCGAGCTCCGGCGAGAGCCGCTCCAGCGCGCCCCTCCAGAAGATCCGCCCGATCACGGCCGCACGCTGCAGCAGCGCCTTCGCGTCCGGGGCGAGCCCGTCGATGCGCGCCGCGATCAGCGCCTGCAGCGTGTCGGGGATCCGGCCGATCCGCTCCGTGCCCTCCTCGGCCAGCATGCGGACGGTCTCCTCGAGGAAGAGCGGGTTGCCCTCGGTCTTCGCGAGCACCTCCTGCCGCTCCACCGGCCCCAGGCTGGCGTCGAGCGCGTCCATCAGCTCCTCGCTCTCGCTCGGGCCGAGCGGCTCGAGCTCGATCGCGGTCGCGCGCACGCGCCCGCCGCCCCAGCCGGGGCGGATGTCCAGGAGCTCCGGCCGCGCGAGCGAGATCACGAGCAGCGGCGCCTCGCGCACCCAGGTCACGAGGTGCTCGAGCAGCTCGAGCAGCGGCTCCTCGGCCCAGTGGATGTCCTCGAAGATCAGGACGAGCGGCTGCTCCTGCGCGAGCCGCTGGGCCCACTCGCGCGCGGCCCACGCGATCTCCTGCTGGCTGCGCTCCGCCTGGACGGCCTCGAGCACGCCCGAGGCGAGCCCGAGCAGGTCGGCGACGACCTCGTCCTCGCAGAACGAGCGCAGCTTCTCGATCGCCACCTCGAGCGGGTCGTCGTCGACGATCCCGGCCGCGCACTTGACCATCTCGGCGAGCGGCCAGTACGTGACGCCCTCGCCGTACGGCAGGCTCCGGCCCGAGAGCACGGTCGCGCCCTCGAGCGCCTGGCTGAACTCGTGCGCGAGCCGGCTCTTGCCGACACCGGGCTCGCCGTAGATCGTGAACAGGTGCGCGCGCCGGTCGCGCAGCGCGCGGTCGTAGGTGTTCTGAAGCAGGTCGAGCTCCGCGTCCCGGCCGACGAGCGGCGCCTGCTGCCCGTGCGGTCGCTCGGGCGCCGTCCCCGCGCCGAGGACCCTCCAGGTCCAGACCTGGCGGTCGAGGCCCTTCAGGTCGACCGGGCCGACGTCGTCGACCTCGACCCGGCCGAGCGTGAGCCGGTGTGCGCCGGGGCCGATCAGCAGCTGGCCGGGCTCGGCGGATTGCTCGAGCCGCGCCGCCATGGTCACGGCCTCGCCGGTGGCGAAGGTCGAGTCGGAGTCGTCGGCGACGACCTCGCCCGACTCGATGCCGACGCGGGCCTCGAGCTCGAGCTCGTGGACGGAGTCGAGGATCGCGAGCCCCGCGCGCACCGCGCGCTCGGCGTCGTCCTCGTGGGCCTGCGGGATCCCGAACGCCGCCATGACGGCGTCGCCCGCGAACTTCTCGACGATCCCCCCGTGCGCGGTCACGCAGCCGGAGACGCGCTCGAAGTACGTCTGGACACGCCGGCGCACGACCTCGGGATCCGCGCCGGTCACGAGCGCGGTCGAGTCGACGAGGTCCACGAACAGGACCGTGGCGAGCTTGCGTTCCATGCCTCAAGTGTAGAAACGACGCACAGGTCGCTCGCCTTCCGCGCCAGTAGCATCCGCCCCCGGTGCTCGACCCCAAGGTTTTCAAGGCATACGACGTGCGCGGGATCCACGGCGCGGAGCTCGACGAGCAGGGCGCGCGGGCGATCGGGCGCGCCTTCGTCGAGCTCTTCGAGCCGAAGCGGATCGCCGTCGGACACGACATGCGCGTCTCCTCGCCCGCGATGGCGGAGGCCGTGATCGCCGGCGCGGCGGGCGCCGGCGCGGAGGTGCTCGAGCTCGGGCTCGTCGGCACCGAGATGGTCTACTTCGCGGTCGGCGAGCTCGGCCTCGACGGCGGCATCGCCGTGACCGCCTCACATAATCCGAAGGAGTACACCGGCATGAAGATCGTCCGCGGCGGCGCGCTGCCCGTGGGCGGCGAGTCCGGTCTGCTGGAGATCCGCGACCGCGCCGTGGCCGACGCGGCCGTGTCCGAGGGACTGGCCCCCGGACACGTCTCGAAGCACGACGTCTGGCCGGCGTACGTCGAACGGGTGATGTCCTTCGTGGACGTGTCCGCGATCGGGCCGCTGAAGGTCGTGATCGACGGCGCGAACGGCATGGCCGGGGCGATGCTGCCGCCGGTGCTCGAGCGCCTTCCCCGCCTCGAGGCCGTCCGCTGCTACTTCGAGCCCGACGGCACCTTCCCGAACCACGAGCCGAACCCGCTCCTGCCCGAGAACCGCGAGTTCATCGTCCGCGAGACGCTCGACGAGAGCGCAGACTTCGGCGTCGCCTTCGACGGGGACGCCGACCGCTGCTTCTTCGTGGACGACACAGGCGAGTTCGTCCCCGGCGACTTCGCCACCGCGCTCTTCGCGCAGGCGCTGCTCGAGAAGGAGCCGGGCGCCAGGATCATCTACGACGTGCGCGCAAGCTGGGCGGTGCCCGAGACGATCGAGCAGGCCGGAGGCGTGCCGCTCGTCAACCGCGTCGGCCACGCCTTCATCAAGCAGCGCATGCGGGAGGAGGACGCCGCCTTCGGGGGCGAGGTCTCCGGCCACTACTACTTCCGCGACTTCACGCAGGCCGACTCCGGCGTGATCCCGTTCCTGCTCATGCTCGAGCGGATCTCACGTGAGGGCCGGAGGCTGTCCGAGATCCTGCGGCCGTTCCGCGAGCGCTACTTCCTCACGGGCGAGCTGAACACGCCGGTCCCCGACGTCGACGCGAAGCTTCGCGAGATCGAGGAGCGCTTCGGCCCCGAGGGCCGGGTCAGCCACCTCGACGGCGTCTCGGTGGAGGCAGAGGACTGGCACATGAACGTCCGCCCCTCGAACACCGAGCCGCTCCTGCGCCTGAATCTCGAGGCCCGCACGCGCGGGCTGACGGAGCGCAAGCGGGACGAGGTGCTCGCGGTGATCCGCGGGGACGCTTGATCGCCTCGAACGATCGGCTAGGCTGCGGATGACCGTGGCTTCCGATCATGTCTCCGGGATCGAGGTGCGCCACCTGGCGGCGCTCGAGGCCGTCGCCGAGGAAGGCTCCTTCCGCCGCGCGGCCGCGCGCCTCGGCTACGTCCAGTCGGCGATCAGCGAGCAGATCGCGGCCCTCGAGCGGATCGTCGGCCAGCGCCTGGTCGAGCGCTCGCGTGGCGCCGGCCCGGTCGAGCTGACCGACGCGGGCGAGGTGCTCCTCGGCCACGCGAAGGCGATCGTCGCCCGGATCAAGGCCGCGGAGGCCGACCTGGGCGCGCTCTCCGACGGCGAGGCCGGCTCGCTGCGGCTCGGCATCTACCAGAGCGTGGGCGCGCGGATCGTGCCGCGCCTGCTGCCGCGCTACGCGCGCGACTGGCCCGACGTGCGCGTGCTCCCGCGCGAGGCCCCGACGGACGCCGGCCTCTTCGAGCTCGTCGAGCGGGGCGAGCTCGACCTGAGCTTCGCCGACATGCCGCTGCGCTCCGGGCCGTTCGACTCCACCCAGGTGCTCGTCGACCCCTACATCCTGCTCGTCGCCGCCGACTCGCCGCTCGCCGGGAACGGCCCCGTCGGGCTCGAGGACGTGGCCGAGCTGCCCCTGATCGGGCACGTCACCTGCCGCATGCTCCCGCGCGTCGAGGCGGCGCTGCGCTCGCAGGGCGTGGAGCCGAGCTTCGTCTTCCGCTCCGACATCATCGGCACGGTCCAGGCACTCGTCGCGGCCGGCGTCGGCAGCGCGATCATCCCGCGCCTCGCCGTCGACGCGGCCGACCCGGGCACGGCGATCGTGGAGCTCTCGGAGGAGATGCCGGTGCAGCCGCGCCTGATCTCGCTCTTCTGGCACCGCGACCGCTACCGCTCGCCCGCCGCCGTCGGCTTCGTCGAGGCCGCGCACGAGGTCTGCGCGCAGGTCACCGCCGAGCTCGACGGCGTCCTTCGACCCCTCGTTCGCCGCTCGCGATCAGCGTGATCGGCAACCCGCGTCACCCGGGGTGAGGGCGACGGCTACCGTTCACTCATGAGGCTCGCGCTCGCAGCCGCCGCCGCGCTCGTGCTCGCCGCGCCCGCGGCCGCCGCTCCGCGGCTGACCCCCGCCGACCGGGCCGCGATCACGCGCTCGATCGACGTCTTCGTGAACCACGCCGTCAAGCGCGCCGACACGGCCGCCGCCTATGACGTCGTCGCACCGGAGCTGCGCCCCGGCATCGGCCGCAAGGAGTGGTCGCGCGGGGACATCCCGGTCTACCCGTTCCCGGCCCGCGGCACGACGCACCCGTGGAACGTCCTCTACGTCACGCGTGAGGAGGTCGGGCTCGAGCTCCAGCTCCTGCCGCGAGCGCACAGCCAGGCCGGGCCGATCATCTTCCACATCTACCTCCGGCCGGCGCGCGGGCGCTGGCTCGTGGACTCGTTCATGCCCGTCGCGACCCTCGCGCCGCTCGACGCGAAGCACACCAAGGTGCGATCGGTACGGGACTTCTCGCCACAGGCGGCCGGAGGCGTGCAGCAGATCGGCGACCTGCACAGCCCGGCGAGGCTGAGCGGTGTCTACGTCGTGGTGCCGTTCGTCCTTTTCGGCGCGGCGTTTCTCGCCCTTGCCGCGTGGGGTGTGGGAAGGGCCATCCACCACCGTCGCCTCGCCGGGCCGCGCGGCGGCGCCCTGCCGCCGCTCCCTCCGCGCGGCGGCGCTTAGCATGGGCACATGCCGCTCGAGCTCGGCCGGGTCACAGACCGCAAGCCGCCGTTCAAGTACTCGTCGCTGACCCGGGTCGGCTTCTCCGACACCGACGCGCAGGGCATCGTCTACTACGGCCGCTACCTGCCCTACTTCGACAGCGCGCGCGTCGAGTACCACCGTCACCTCGACATGCTGCGCACGGCGCCTCAGGAGCGCGAGTTCGTGATGCGGGCGAATGCGATCGAGTACCACGCGCCCGCGCGCTTCGACGACCTGATCGAGGTCTTCATCCGGGTCGCGCGCATCGGTCGGACGAGCGTCACCTACGAGTGCGCCGCCTACCGGGCCGAGGACGACGTGCTGATGGTGACCGCGACGCAGACGCTCGTGCTCGTCGACCTCGAGGAGCGCCGCGCGTGCGAGATCCCCGGCTGGTACGGCGACGGGATCGCCGCCTTCGAGGGCGAGGATCTCGAGCGTTGACCGGAGCGCAGGAGGCGATCGGCCGGATCGTCGACCGGGGTGGCCCGGACGAGGAGGTGCTGCAGGCGGTCGTCGACGCGCTGCACGAGCGCGTCGGGCACTACTCGTGGGTCGGGATCTACCTCGTGGACGGCGACGACCTCGTCCTCGGGCCGTGGCAGGGGCCGCAGGCAACCGAGCACGTGCGCATCCCCGTCGGCCAGGGCGTCTGCGGGGCGGCCGCGGCGAGCGGGCGGACCGAGCTCGTGGACGACGTCAACGCCGACCCGCGCTACCTCGCCTGCTTCCCCTCGACTCGCTCGGAGATCGTCGTCCCGATCGCGCACGAGGGCCGCATCGTCGGCGAGATCGACATCGACTCCGACCGCCCGGCGGCCTTCGGCGAGGACGACCGCGTGTTCCTCGAGCGCATCGCGCTGCAGATCTCCCCCTACTGCCGCTCCGGGGTGAGCAGCCTCTAATATCCCGGCCATGGCACCGCTCGACTACCTCGACGCCGGCTCGGGGAGCATGCTGCTCCAGATCATCCTCGGCGGCGTGGCGGCCATCGGGGTGACCGCGAAGCTGACGTGGCGGCGTTTCTTGCGAGCCCTGCGCATCCGCAGGGATGACGACGAGACCTAGCTCGGCCAGGACCCCCGAGCCGGCCTCGTTCCGCGACCCGGAGGCCCGCGTCGTCTACTCGCCCGAGGGCGAGGTGCTGCGTGAGCTCTCGCCGCGCGGGCGCGAGGACTGGGATGCGCTCGAGTCGGCGCGCTTCTTCCGGCGCGCGCTCGAGGACGGACGCATCGTCGCGACCGAGGAGGTGGAGCCGGGTGTGCTCCGGCACGAGCGGCTGCCGTTCGTCTCGTACCCGTACGAGTGGCCCTTCGAGATGCTGCGCGAGGCCGCGCTGCTCCAGCTCGGCCTCCTCGACGAGGCGCTGAGCGAAGGCTTCGTGCTCAAGGACGGCACGCCCTACAACGTCCAGTGGCGCGGCTCCGAGCCGGTGTTCGTCGACGTCGGCTCGTTCGAACGGCTGCGGGCAGGTGAGCCTTGGGCCGGCTACCGCCAGTTCTGCGCGCTCTTCCTCTATCCGCTGATGCTGCAGGCCTACCGCGGCGTCGCGCCGCAGCCGCTCCTGCGCGGCAGCCTCGAGGGGATCGAGCCGAGCCAGGCGCGGGCGCTGCTGCCGCGCTTCCGCCGCGGCGTCCTCACGCACGTCGTCCTGCACGACCGGCTCGAGGCCAAGCACGCCGACCGCCGCCGCGACGTCCGCTCCGAGCTGAAGGCGGCGGGGTTCAAGAAGGAGCTGATCCAGGCGAACGTGCGCCGGCTGCGGAAGCTCGTCAACCGGCTCTCTCCGAGGCGCGGCCGCTCCGAGTGGGCCGGCTACCGCGAGGCGGCGCCGTACAGCGAGGAGGACGCCGAGCGGAAGGAGCGGTTCGTCCGCGGGGCCGGGAGCGCGCGGCTCGCGTGGGATCTGGGCGCGAACGACGGCCGCTTCTCGCGCGCTCTCGACGCGGAGTACGTGGTCGCGGTCGACGGGGACGAGCGCGTGGTCGGCGAGCTGTACGGGGCCCTGCGCTCGGAGGGGTCGAAGACGACCCTGCCGCTCGTCGTCGACCTGGCTGACTCCTCGCCCGCCCGCGGCTGGCGCGGCATCGAGCGGCGGCGCCTGGAGGACCGCGGCCGTCCCGACCTCGTGCTCTGCCTGGCGCTCGTGCACCACCTGGCGATCGGGCGCAACGTGCCCTTCGGCGAGCTCGTCGGCTGGCTGCGGAGCCTGGGCGGGCGGCTGGTGATCGAGTTCGCCGACCGCGACGACCGGATGGTGGCGCGGCTGCTCGCGGCGAAGCGGGCGGAGGTGCACGAGTCCTACGGGCGCGAGGAGTTCGAGCGTGCCCTCCGCCAGGGCTTCGAGATCGAACGCAGCGAGGAGCTCGGCTCCGGGACGCGCACGCTCTACCTCGCCAAGCCGCGTTCGTGAGCGCGCGGCTGGGCCCGCCGCTGCGGCAGGCCGGCCTGCACCTGCTCGTCCTCTGGTCGTTCGCGGTGGCGCAGCCGCTCTTCGAGCTGCTCGGCAAGAACGGCGAGTTCTTCGCAGCCCGCGGCTCGACGCGCTGGGACGCCGTCGTCTTCGCACTCGTGCTGGCGTTCGTGCCCCCGGCGGCGCTCCTGGGGATCGAGTGGCTGGCGGGGCCGCTCCGTTGGCTCGTCCACGCCCTG
>DATIFC010000064.1:0-11284 GCA_035455445.1 Gaiellaceae bacterium
GCGAGCCGTCGCTGCACGGACCTCGAACAGGCGCGAGAGGCGGCCGCCGGGCTGGGATATCCCGTCGTGCTGAAGCCGGTGCAGTCGTTCGTGCCGGCGAACGGCGGCCTGCGGCAGCGGGGCGTGACCGTTGCGGCCGACCTCCATGCGCTCGCCGCCGTGGTCGCGCGGCTCGACCCGCCGTTCATCGTCCAGCGCTTCGAAGAGGCGGCGGGTTTCCTGTCCTGCACCGGCGTGGTCGCCGACGGCCGCCTGCTCGCGCTCACCACCTCGCGGGTCCTGCGGCTGTGGCCGCCGGGCGCGGGGATGCACGCGTTCTCGGAGACGGTGCCCGTTCCCGACGGCCTCGCCGGGCGCGTGCGCGCGCTGCTCGCCTCGCTGGAATGGCAGGGCATCTTCCAGCTGCAGATGCTGGAGCTCGCCGACGGCCGCCTTGCCGTCATCGACCTCAACCCACGCGTCTTCGCCTCGATCGCGCTCGATGCCGACGCCGGCGCGAACCTCGCCGCCGTCTGGTGCGACTGGCTCCTCGGCCGGGACCCCGCCCCGGTGGTCGCCCGCCCCGCGCGGCGCTTCCGCTGGGAGGAGGGCGAGCTCTGCCACTTCGCCTGGCAGCTCCGGCACCGCCGGCTCCGGGCCGCGGCGAGGGTCCTGCTGCCGCACCGCCGCGTGACCCACTCGTGGTTCCGCGCAAGCGATCCCGCGCCGCTGCTGGCGCGAGGCGTCAACCTCGCGCTCCGCGGTGCTCCGTCCAGGAGAGCGGCGTGAGCGTGACCCCGGGAACGCAGGCGCGGGTGCTCGAGCACGAGCAGCTGCTTCAGGGCCGGCTCCGGCGCCGGGCGCGCTCGCTCGCCGCACCACGCAACCGGGTCGGCTGGCTCGTGCTCGGCGGCCGCGTGACCCTGATCTGGCTGCCGGTCTACGTGCTCCTCGCCCCCACGATGCCGCCCCTTCACGCGGTCGTGGCGACAACCGTCGTCACTGCGATCTGGACCCTCGGGCTGCGCGCCGCCCTCAGCGTGTACTTCACGCTCGGCCCCGCCGTCGCGTCGGCCGCCGGAACGATCACCGGCCTCGTCGCCATCTCGGCCCTCGACCTCTGGATCTCGGACCTCGACCTCGGCCCGTGGCGCCTCGCCCAGGCCGCGGTCGCGGTCTTCCTGCTCTCCGCGGCCTGGGAGCACGTCGTCCGCAGCATCGCCAAGCGCCGGGTGCTCGTGGTCGGAACGGGCGGCTGCGCCTCGGAGGTGCTCGCCGAGCTGCGCAACGGCCACCGGGCGCCGTTCACGATGGTCGGCCTCGTCGGCGAGCACCCGGACGGGGCGGCCGCGGGAGTGCGCCGGCTCGGCTCGTTCGAGGAGCTGTCGCGGATCGTGGCGGACGAGCGGCCGGACATCGTCATCCTCACCGACGAGCGCGTCGGCTCCTGGGCGGTCGACCCGCTGCTCGAGCTCGGCCCCGCGGGCTTCCGCGTCGTCGGCGTCTCGCACTTCATCGAGCACGCGCTCGGGCGCGTGCCCCTGCGGCACCTGACGCCGACGTGGTTCATGAGCATGCTGCACCTCCGCCAGAAGCCGTACACGCGGGTGGCCAAGCGAGCCTTCGACCTCGGCGTCGCCTCGTTCGTCCTCCTGCTCGTCGCGCCGCTGCTGCCGCTCCTCGTCCTCCTCGTCCGCCTGACGCCGGGGCCGGTGATCTACCGCCAGACCCGCGTCGGCGAGAGCGGGCGCCACTTCACGATCCTCAAGCTCCGCACCATGCGCGAGGACGCAGAGGACGAGGGCGCGCCGGTCTTCGCGCAGGTGGGCGACGACCGCGTCACGGGAGTCGGCCGCGTGCTGCGGCAGACGCACCTCGACGAGCTGCCGCAGCTCTGGAACGTGCTCAAGGGCGAGATGTCGATCGTCGGCCCGCGGCCGGAGCGCCCCGAGTTCGTCGACCTGCTCGAGCAGACGGTGCCGTTCTGGACGCGGCGCCTCCTCGTCAAGCCGGGGATCACCGGCTGGGCTCAGCTTCGCTGCGGGTACGCGTGCGACGCCTCGAGCGCGGCGGAGAAGCTCTCCTACGACCTCTGGTACCTGCGCAACCGCAACGTCGTCGTCGACGTCGCGATCTGCTTCAAGACGATCTCGTCGCTCCTCTTCCGCTCGGGACGCTAGCCCCCCGCAGCCGTACAATCAGCCCGGTGGCCGAGGGCAACGGGACCGACAACGTCGAGCCGCGCCCGAGGGAGGAGCCGCGGCGGATGTGGCTCCACGTCCAGGACGTCGAGCTCCGGTGGCTCCGGATCAGCGAGACCGCGTTCCTGCTCTGGGTGCTCGCGGGCCTAGTGCTCGCCTGGTTGATCGTCGCGCTGCTCTTCCTGCTGCTCTAGCCGGCGAAGAAGAACGAGCTGCGGCCCACGAGCCGTCCGTAGCGGCTGGCCGAGAGCGTGCCGAAGCCGGGCCAGACGAACCAGCGGTACACGCCGCGGTGGAGGCGGTAGCGATGGCCGTGGTAGACCCAGCGCCGCGGGAGCCTGAGGCTCGTCCCGGCCGGCCAGGCGCTGAAGATCGTCCCGCCGCGAACGAGCTGCACGTTGTAGTAGCGCGCGCCGCGAACGGCGGCCCAGGAGAGCCGCGGCGCGCCCCTGACCTGCGCGCCCGGCGCCGGCGCGAAGAGCGCCCCGGTGCCGGTGACGCGGACGGTGCGGCCGGCCGTGTTGCCCGCGACGTCGTACGCCGCGACCGTGTACCGGTACTCGACGCCGACCTGGAGGCCCCTGTCCCGGTACGACCTCGCGGCGCCTCCGTAGACCGTCAGGCTTGTTCCGCGCTTCTTGCCCGGCGTGCGCGTGATCACGACGCGCTGCGTGTCCGGCGAGACCTGCCACTTGAAGATCGCCGCGTGGTCGCCGTGCTTCACGCGCAGCTTCTTCAGCTGCGGCGGCGTGGCGTCGTACGCAAGCTGCAGTGAGCCGCCCCCGGTGTTGCCGGCGACGTCAGCGCACGTTCCGGACACCACGGCCGCGCCGTTGTCCGGGCCCGCGTAGGTCGCGCTCGAGCAGCTCGCGACCCCGGACGTGGCATCGGTGCCCGAAAACGCGACCGGAACTGCGTGGTTGTACCAGCCGTTCGAATCTGGGCTTCGCGTCGCGCTTCCCGTCACGGTGGGCGGTGTTGCGTCGATCCGGATCACTCTGGTCGTGATCGTCACGCTTCCGCCCGGACCGGTCGCAGTGCAGGTGCGCGTGGTGCCGGCGTTCGGCCCTGGAATCTGAATCGCGTACTCACAGCCGCTCGTCGAGGTGATGTCTCCCGTCACGGTCCAGCGCACCACCACGTAGTTGCCGCCCGCGCTACCGCGATACCACCCGTTCGTTCCCTCGATCCCGTCGATCGTGTACGTCACGGAGGGCGGCGCTACGAGCGGGCCGCGCGCCTGGCCCGTCTGGGGGAGGAGCGCTACCGCGGAGACGACGGCCAGCGCCACCAGCCGTCCGGTGGGGCCGCGGTGACCCCTCCAGGTCGGGAATCTCTCCCTCCGCCGCACCGAGGGTCGGACTTCGATGTCTCGCACGACCCCTCCCCCAAGCCGATCGTTGCTCGACGTTTGACGAGGCATCGGAAGCTACTCCCCGGATTCGAAAGTGTCAATCAACGCTTATGCGGTAGTTACCCCGTCGGGCTAGCGTCTGACTGTGTCCCCGTCGGCCGCCCCCGCCCGCCCCGGCCCGCTTCGCCGCTCGCGCGACTGGCTGGAGCGCCGGCCGCTGGTCATGCTCCTCGTCCCGACGGTGCTCGCGCTCGGGGCCGTCGCGCTGCTCGCCGACCTCGCCGGCGCGGAGCGGCTCGACCGCGCCCTGCGCCACCTCCACCCCGAGTGGCTCCTGCTCTGTCTCGGCGGCGAGCTGCTCGCCTACGCGGGCTACGTCCTGGCCGTGCGCGACACCGCGCGGGTGGACAACGGGCCGAACCTGACCTTCGGTCACACGTTGCAGGCGGTGGTCGCCGGCTTCGGGGTCTTCGCCGCCACACGCACGAGCGGCGGCTTCGCGGTCGACTACTGGGTGCTGCGCAGCGCGGGCGAGGAGCGCGACGGCGCGGTCGCGCGCGTCCTGGCGCTCGGAGCCCTGGAGTACGCCGTCCTCGCCCCCGCCGCGCTCTGCTCGGCGATCGCGCTCCTCGTCAGCGGCGAGGACGTCTCGCTGACGCTGACCCTGCCGTGGCTGCTCGTGATCCCGGGCGCCGTGGTCGCGATCTGGGTGAGCTCGCCCAAGCGGGCGCCTCGCTACGCGAAGGCGCCGCGCGACAGCGGGCGCATCCGGCACGGCTTCGCGCACGGGGTCGCGGGCCTCTCGATCCTGCGCTCGATGTTCGTCGCACCGCCGCGCGAGCACGGCCTCGGGCTCCTCGGGACTGCGTTGTACTGGGCCGGAGACATCGCGTGCCTCTGGGGCGCCCTGCAGGTGTTCGGCAACCCGCGCCTCTCCGTGCCGGCGCTGATCCTCGGCTACGCGACGGGCTACGTGCTCACCCGCCGCTCGCTGCCGGCCGGCGGCGCGGGCGTGGTCGAGATCGCCCTCACCTTCGCCCTGCACTGGATGGGCTTCCCGTTCGTGCGGGCGCTGCTGGGCGTCGTCGTCTACCGGATCTTCAACCTCTGGCTCCCGATCCTCCCGGCACTGGCCACGCTGCCGGCGGTGAAGGAGCTCCGCGGCGAGCTCGAGGAGGCCGAGGAAGCCCGGTAGCGACCGGCTTCCAGTTCCCCTTTCCGGGGGATCCTCCGGGGGCTCGTTCGCCGGGAAACTGTGGCCGTGCGCCTTCCGTTTGCGGCAGTGGCTCCTGCGCACGTGTCGGGCGGTGACTCGTCCGCCCCCGCGACCGTGCCTCCCGACCCCCTGGTCCAGTCCTACCGGCAGCTCGCGGACGTCTTCCACGAGCTCCTCTCGGAGCAGAGCCTCGACAACCTGCTCGAGCGGATCGCCGACACGCTGGCCGAGCTCGTCCCGCACGACACCCTCTCGATCTACCAGGCCGACGAGGCCCAGACCGTCCTGATCCCGGTCCTCGCGCGCGACAAATGGGCCGAGAAGATCATGGAGAGCCGCTCCGAGTTCGGCGTCGGCATCACCGGCTGGGCCGCGCTGCACCGCGAGCCGGTGCGCGCGAACCAGGCGCACCTCGACCCGCGAACCGTGACCGTCCCGGGCACGCCGCCGGACGAGCCCGAGGCGCTGATCACGATCCCGCTGATCGCGCGCGACCTCGTCAAGGGGACGCTGAACATGTACCGGCTGGGCGAGAACGCCTGCTTCGGGGACGGCGAGTTCGAACTCGCCTGCCGCTTCGCCGACGCGGCCGCCCTCGCCCTCGACAACGCGCAGATCCGCGCGCGGCTCGAGTACCAGGCGCAGACCGACTCGCTGACGGGCCTCTACAACCACCGCTACTTCCACGAGCGCCTGCGGGCGGAGCTGACGCGCGCCAGCCGCTCCCGCGACGCGGTGGCGGTGCTGATGCTCGACATCGACGACTTCAAGCGCGTAAACGACGTGCACGGGCACGGCTCCGGCGACCAGGTGCTGACCGACCTGGCCGAGCTGCTGCGCGGCGCCCTCCGCGGCTCCGACGTCGTCTGCCGCCTCGGCGGCGAGGAGTTCGGCGTGATCATGCCGGGCGGCGACGCGGGCGACGCGCTCACGCTGGGACGGCGCCTGACGGACGCGCTGGCGGAGGTCGAGTTCGGCCCTGCCGGCAGGATCACGATCTCCGTCGGCATCTCGCAGGGGCCCGAGCACGCGATGAACCCGCGCGAGCTCGTCGCGTGCGCCGAGGCCGCCATGATGACCGCCAAGGCGCGGGGCAAGAACCAGATCGTCCTCTTCGACGAGCACACGAGCGAGCGGCCGGCCGGAGACCCCGGCGGCGGCCGCGACGTGCGCTCGATCGCACACCTGAAGATGCTGCAGAGCCTCGCCGGCAAGCTGAACCGGCTGAACGACGTGCGCGAGATCGGCGAGGTGATCGCCGACGAGCTGCGCCTCCTGATCGACTACCACAACTGCCGCGTGTCGGTGATCGAGGGCGACGAGGTCGTCCCGATCGCGTTCCGCGGCGACCTGGTCTCACGCGACGGCGAGCGCGTCGAGTTCCCGCGCACGCGGATCGGCGAGGGGATCACCGGCCACGCGGCCGCCGCGGCCGAGTCGCTGCTCGTCGAGAACACGCTCGAGTGCGAGTACGCCGTGATGATCCCCGGCACGCACATGATCGAGGAGTCGCAGATCGCCGTGCCCCTGCGCTACGGCGCACGCGTGATCGGCGTGATCGCGATCTCCAAGCTCGGGGTCGGCCAGTTCGACGAGGACGACGTCCGCCTGCTCGAGGTGCTCGCGGGCCACGCGTCGGTCGCGCTCGAGAACGCACGCCTGTACGAGGCGCAGCGGCGGGAGGCCGACCACCTGAAGGCGCTGCTCGAGTTCACTGGCGCGATCTCGCAGGCGGCGACGCCGGATGCGATCGGCTCGGAGACGGTGCGCGCGGCCTCGCAAATCCTCGGCGGCAAGAAGTGTGCGCTCTGGCTCGCGGACGAGAACGGCGACTTCCGCATCAACGCCCACTCCCACTTCGACTCGGAACCCGAGCTGCACCCGCTGCTCGCCCTCGTCCTGCCCGGCGAGGAGATGCGGGCGACCGTCGGCGACCGCACCGGGCCCTTCCTGGTGGACGCCGGCGAGGCCGAGCACCACGTCTCCGCCCCCGAGGGCCTGTCCTGGCCCGACCTCGCCCTCGCGCCGCTGCTCGACGACGGGGTCCTCGGCGGCTTCATCACCGTACGCGAGCCGACCGCGGAGAGCGAGCACACGGTCGAAGAGATCCTCCGGCTGCTCGGCGGCATCTCGTACCAGGCCGCCGTCGCGCTCGAGCGCGCGCGCAACTACGAGAGCCTCGAGGAGACCTTCGTCTCGACGGTCGAGGCGCTCGCCAACGCGCTCGAGGCGAACGACGAGTACACGTCCTCGCACACGCGCTGGATCACGGACATGGCGCTGCGGGTCGGCGAGGCGTTCGCCTTCGAGGGCGAAGCGCTCAAGCGGCTCGAGCTCGGCGCGCTCTTCCACGACATCGGCAAGATCGGGATCCCGACGAGCATCCTGCTGAAGCCGGGACCGCTCTCCCCGGACGAGCGCGCGATCATGGAGACACACCCGGAGCTCGGCGAGCGGATCCTCGAGCCGATCGACCGCCTCGCCGAGGTGCGCACGATCGTGCGCAGCTGCCACGAGCGCTGGGACGGCGGCGGCTATCCGGACGGCAAGGCCGGCGAGGCGATCCCGCTCGAGGCGCGCATCATCCTCGTCTGCGACGCCTTCCACGCGATGACGACCGACCGGCCCTACCGCAAGCGGCTCAGCGTCGAGACGGCCTGCCGCCGGCTGCGCGACAGCGCGGGCACGCAGTTCGACCCGGCCGTGGTGGACGTCTTCCTCGGCCTCCCGCTCGAGGTCCCGGTGCCGCACGAGGCCGTCGACGAGCGGCTCGCCTCGTAACACCCCCCGAACGAGGCACGCCGAACGCTTGAGGGCGATCCCTCGGGTTCCGATCACCGTGGCGTGCGGCTGGTATCTCCGGAAGGGGTCTTCGTGCGTACCCGCGTCCTCGTTCTCGTGTGCGCCTCGATCACGGCGCTCTCACTCGCCGGCACCGCCGGCGCGTCGCAGCTGATCGCGCGCAACGCCTCCCACACCAAGCTTGCCGTCAACTCGAAGGGGACGGCGATGGTCACGTACTCGGTGCGCGGGAAGGTCACGCACCTGCTCGCCTGGGGCGCGGTCAACGCGCGGCCGCGGCCGAAGAGCCCGAGGGTGCGCCAGGTCGAGTTCAAGCTCGACTACTCAGGCGGCTGGAAGCATCACCGGCTGACGTGGAAGCACTTCAAGAACCGGTGTCGGCCCTACGACGGCCCCGGCCTCGCGTGGCTCGTGGCGGCGTGCAAGGCGCCGAACGGCTCGTACTGGGCGTTGCAGAGCTGGCAGACCGCCTTGCCGGACCTCGGCCTCGCACCGTGGCTCGCCCAGCAGAGGACCTGGTGGCTGCACCTCTCGCACTGGACGGGCCCGCTCGCGAAGCTCGACGCCTACACGGACTGGATCTACGGCGGCCGCTTCCAGGAGGTCTTCGGCCGGTACAGCTACAACGGCCAGGGCGTCCGCGGCTTCGGCACCACCCGCGTGGGCGCGCCGACGGACAACTACGGCCGGCTGCTCTTCCTCGACACGTTCAACTCGGCGTACGGCAAGGGCTGGCTGCGCGAGAACTCGTTCGTCTCGCACGGGCCGCCCGGGATGTTCTGCTACGGCTTCTACCGGCGAAACCCGTGGGTCGGCGGCTACGCGCACCCGCGCTGGACGCCGAACCGGAAGCGCCCGACCGGTGTCGGCGAGCAGTACCGGATCACGGCCGCAGGGCCGGGCGTCACGCCCGACGTGATGTGGCAGGGGCCGGGGCTGCACCCGTTCAACCGCGGCAACCCGGCCGACGTGGCGCTCGAGAGCTCCATGAACGCCGAGCGCAACTCGATCCGCGCCGGCTACCGCAAGTGCTCGCACGACTAGCGGCTCGCGCGTAACCCGTCACCGTGTCTGACACCGGGTGGCGGCGCATCGACGCCGGCGCGAACGAACTCGCGGTACGCGCGTCTCGCGGTTGACGGTGTCGGCCCGAAGAGATGGAGGTGCCTCGTGACCGCGAGGAACGGCGGCGCGAAATCGATGCCGGCACATGCCCGGTAGCTACTCCAAGGCCAGTCCCCGGGGTCCTCGCAGATCTTCGCCCGAACCGGGTTGCGAACGATGTAACGAGCCGTCGCGAGAAGACGGGCTTCATCGTCGACCCGCTCGCTCCAGAAGCGGTTGCGGAAAAGGTGCTGCCCGACGTAGTCGTGGCGCCGGTTCGAGAACTTCGCGAAGTTGCCATTGAGCAGCTGCATGCCGGCGGAGAGTCCGCCGCGGTCGAGCTGGACGAGCAGGTGGAAGTGATTCGACATCAGCACGTACGCGTGGCAGATCCAGCCGAACCTCGCCGCCACGACGGTCAAGAGCTTCAAGAACATGCCGCGCTCGAAGTCGTCTTCGTAGATCACACAACCTCGGTTGCCCTTCGCTCCGACGTGATAGATGCCACCGGGGATTTCGATGCGGGGCTCTCTCGGCATCACCCGACCGTAACTCGGAGATCCGCGCCGAAGCCTCGCGCGCCTCGATTCGTGCACGAAGCCGTGACACTCTTGTTGCGGTGTCTGACACGGGGCCGCGACGTACCTGCGCTGGCCGCGGGACGAGGAGACGGAGGAGCCGGTTCCGGTCACGACGTAGCGCCCTCATATGATCGCCGCGTGGTTAGCGGCAGCGAGTTGCGGGCGGTGATGGCGCGGGTGCCGGCCCCGGTGGCGGTGGTCACGGTCGAGCTCGACGGCCAGCGCGTCGGCCTGACCGTCGCCTCGCTCGTCTCGCTCTCCCTCGCGCCCCCGCTCGTCGGGTTCGCGATCCGCCGCGACGCGGCGCTGCACGAGCTGCTACGCGACGCGGGCGAGCTGGCTGTCAGCGTCCTCGCCGCGGGCCAGGAGCACCTCGCGCAGCACTTCGCGCGAGGGGTGCCGCCGATCGCGCTCTGGGAGCGGATCCCCCTGCGCGAGATCGAGGGGCCGCCGCAGCTCGAGGGCGCGGCCGCGTGGCTGCGCGGGCGCCTCGCCGCCGAGCATCCGGCCGGCGACCACACGTTCTTCGTCGCCGAGGTGGAGGCGGCCGAGCCCGGCGCGGCCGGCGCGCGGCCGCTCGTCTTCCACGGACAGGCCTACGCGGCGCTGTGATCGACGCCGTCGTCTTCGACCTGGACGGTGTCCTGCTCGACTCCGAGCAGGTGTGGGATCGTGCGCGCGAGGAGCTCGCGCACGAGCGCGGCGGCCGCTGGCACGAGCAGGCTCAGCGGGACATGATGGGCATGAGCTCGCCCGAGTGGTCGCGCTACATGCACGAGCAGATCGGCCTCCCGGAGCCGCCCGAGGAGATCAACCGCGAGGTCGTCGAGCGGCTGAGCGCGCTCTACCGCGAGGAGCTTCCGGTCATCCCCGGTGCGCGGGAGGCCGTGGAGCGGCTCGCCGGACGCTGGCCGCTCGGGCTGGCCTCCTCGTCGAACCGCGAGCTGATCGACCTCGTGCTCGAGCTGCTCGGCGTCGCGCGCCTTTTCGCCGCCACCGTCTCCTCCGAGGAGGTGCCGCGCGGAAAGCCCGCCCCCGACGTCTACCTCGAGGCCGCGCGGCGCCTCGGTGTCGAACCGGCGCGGGCCGCCGCGGTCGAGGACTCGCACAACGGCATCCTCGCCGCGAAGGCCGCGGGCATGCGCGTGATGGCGATCCCGAACTCCCACTTTCCGCCGGACGAGGAAGCGCTGGCGGCGGCCGACGTGGTGCTGGCCTCGCCGGCGGAGCTGACCGCCGAAGCGGTCGAGCCCCGCTAGCGAGACCGTTCTAGCTCAGCCTCTCTTGAACCTCGCCGTGACCGAGTGGTTGGCAGTCATCGAGAGGACGCACTGACCCGTGCCGGTGCAGTCGCCCGACCAGCCGGCGAAACGCGACCGTGTTCCGGGTGTCGCCGAGAGCGTCACCGTCGTGCCGTTCGCGAAGGTCGCGACGCAGCTCGGCCCGCAGTTGATGCCGCTCGGCGAGCTCGTGACCGTGCCCGTTCCCGGCCCCGTCTTGGTCACCGTCAACGTCCACGTCGGCGGTGGAGGCGGGGGCGGCGGCGGAGGAGGCGGCGGAGGAGGCGGCGGCGGTGAGCCGCCACAGCCCGGGAACGCGAAGCTGCCGATCCGCGTCCGCCAGTTGAAGCTGGTCGTCGTCGAGTAGTACTCCTGCGTGTACCAGAAGGTGCAGTCGTCCACCGGGTCGACGGTCAGGTCGCTGTAGTCGCCCCAGCGGTTGCTGGTGCCGGTCTGGCTGCCGGTGCCGGCGAAGAGCGTCGCCTCGCCCTGGGCGAGGGTGTTCGCCGGGTCGCCCGCGAGGCGGCCCGCGTAGTGGACCTGCGGGTTGATCGACGAGCTCGAGGCGCTGAAGCCGACCGCGAGATCCCCGTCCTGGTCCATCGCCGCGCTGCCCATCCAGCGCCACGTGCTGTCCGGCTGGTAGGTGCTCTGCTGCGTGAACCCCGGAGTCCCGGAGGTGGCGTGGTCGATCTCGTACCAGCGGATCGCGGCCACCCCGCTCGAGGAGACGGTCTGGTTGCCGACCAGCGCCTCGTGGTCGCCGA
>DATIFC010000065.1:0-6378 GCA_035455445.1 Gaiellaceae bacterium
GGTCAGGCCGTACGCGGCCGTGTCGTCGACGAGCTCGAGCGTCTGCTCCCACTGGTCCTCGGGGTAGACGTACGTCGTGACGATCGGGCCGAAGAACTCCTCCTGCATCAGCCGGTCGCGCGGGTCCTTCGTCTCGATCACGGTCGGCTCGACGAAGAAGCCCTGGCTGTCGTCGGTGCCGCCGCCGACGATCACCTCCGCGCCGTCGCCCTGGGCATGCTCGATCGCCTCGCGCTGACGTGCGAACGACTTCTCGTCGATCACCGCGCCCATGAAGTTCGAGAAGTCGGTGACGTCGCCCATCCGGATCGTCGCGACCTCCTCGACGAGCCGCTCCTTCAGCTCCGGCCAGAGGTTCGAGGGCGCGTACACGCGCGAGGCCGCAGAGCACTTCTGGCCCTGGTACTCGAACGAGCCGCGCAGGATCGCCGTCGCGACCGCGTCCACGTCTGCGCTCGGGTGGGCGACGATGAAGTCCTTGCCGCCGGTCTCGCCGACGATGCGGGGGTAGTTGCGGTAGCTGCCGATGTTCTGCCCGACGGTCTGCCAGATCGAGTGGAAGACCTCCGTCGAGCCGGTGAAGTGGATGCCGGCGAGGTGCTCGCTGGCCATCACCGGGTCGCCGACCGCCGCGCCGCTGCCCGGGATGAAGTTGACGACGCCCGGCGGCAGGCCGGCCTCCTCGAGCAGCTTCAGCGTCCAGTACGACGAGTAGGCGGCGGTCGTGGCGGGCTTCCAGAGGATCACGTCGCCCATCAGCGCCGGGCTCGAGGTCAGGTTCGCGCCGATCGCGGTGAAGTTGAACGGGCTGATCGCGAAGACGAAGCCCTCCAGCGGCCGGTACTCCAGCCGGTTCCAGACGCCCGGGGAGGAGACCGGCTGCTCCTCGTAGATCCGGACCATGAACTCGACGTTGAAGCGCCAGAAGTCGATCACCTCGCAGGCCGCGTCGATCTCGGCCTGGTGGGCGGTCTTCGACTGGTTCAGCATCGTCGCCGCGACGAGCGTCGAGCGCCACGGGCCCGCGAGCAGCTCGGCCGCGCGGAGGAAGACCGCGGCCCGCTCCTCCCACGGCAGCCGGTGCCAGTCCTCCCACGCCTCGGCCGAGGCGGCGACGGCCTTCTCGACCTCGGCCGGGCTCGCCTTGTGCACCTCGGCCAGCACGTGCTCCTTGTCGTGCGGCATGACCGCCTGGAAGGTGTCGCCGGTGCGGATCTCCTGCCCGCCGATCACGCACGGGATCTCGAGCTGCCGGCCCTTCAGCTCCGCGAGCTTGAGCTGGAGGCCCGCGCGCTCCGGCGAGCCGGGCGCGTACTCGAGGACGGGCTCGTTCTGCGGCGGAGGCGGACGGAAGATTCCGGGGCGGCTCACCGTCGTGATTCTAGGCAAGCGCCTGACCGGGGCGAGGAGTATCCGGCCGGCACACAGCCGCAGCCGGGCCGAGCTCCGGTTCGGAGGGGGACGGCCCGCGCGTTTGTGCGGCGAACGCGCGGGCCGCTACATTCGCCGGGTGCCGGCCCGCCACGTCAGCTACGCCGTCGACGGCTGGGGGACGGGGGAGCTGGTCTTCGCGGACGACGTCCTGCTGTGGCACGAGCTGCCACGCTACGCGTCCTCGGATCACGTACCGCAGGCATCGCATCCGCTTGCAGACCGCGTCAAGGCGTACTTCGCCGGCGCGAGCAATCCCTTCGACGACGTCGAGCTCGACCTCTCCTGGTGCACGCCGTTCCAGCACGCGGCGGTCGACGCGCTGCGCTCGATCCCGTTCGGCGAGGTAGCGACCTACGGCGAGGTGGCCGCGCTCGCAGGGCACCCGAACGCCCAGCGGGCGGTCGGGTCGGTGTGCGCCTCGAACCGGTTCGGCCTCGTCGTCCCGTGCCACCGGGTGCTCGCGGCGGGCGGGCTCGGCTCCTACGGCTCGCTCGGCACCGGCTACAAGCGACGCCTGCTGGAGCTCGAGGGTGTCGTTCTCTGAGGACGTGCGCACCGAGCTCGCCGGCATCGCGCCGGCGCGGGAGTGCGACCGGCTCGCGGAGCTCTCGGCGCTCTTCCACTTCGCCGGCCTCCTCCACCTGCTCGGCCGCGGCGAGGTGAGCCTGCATCTCGACCTCTCGAGCCCGTCGGCGGCGCGGCGGGCCTTCGCGCTCCTGCGCACGTTCGGCGTGCGCTCCGAGATCCGCACCTACCAGCGGCACGCCTTCGGCCGCGAGACCCGCTACCAGCTCCACGTCGAGGGCGGGCCGGCCGTGCTGGACGTCCTGCAGCAGGCGGGGGTGGTCGACCAGCGCTCGCGCCCGCTCGACCGGCCGCCGAAGCGCGTCGTCTCGCGCTCCTGCTGCCGCGGGGCATACGTGCGCGGCGCGCTGCTCGCGTCGGGGTCGGTCAGCCCGCCTCCCTCGCCGCACCTGGAGGTGCGCAGCGAGACGCGCGAGGGCGCGGAGGCGGTCGCGGCCGCGGCTGCGGCCGAGGGCGGGGAGCTCCGCGTCAGGGAGCGGGCGGACCACGCGCTCGCCTATGCCAAGGGAATCGACCGCATCGCCGGCGTGCTCGCGGCGGCCGGGGCGAGCGAGGCCGCCCTCGCGCTCCAGGAGCGTGCCGTCCTGGGCTCCACGCGCGCGCGCGCGAACCGGCTCGCGAACGCCGACCACGCGAACGTCGTCCGGGCCGTCGGTGCCGCGAGGGCTCAGCTCGAGGCGGTGCGGCGACTGGAGCGGCGAGGACGGCTCGAAGAGCTCTCGCCGCCGCTGCGCGAGATCGCGGGGCTCCGCCTCAGACACCCCTCGCTTTCGCTGCGCGAGCTGGCGGCGAAGTGCGACCCGCCGGCCAGCAAGTCCGCGACACACCGGCGCCTGCGCGCGCTCGTGCGGTTGAGCAGACGGTAGAAGAAGCTCGATTTTCGCATTTGCAAACAGCGTGGTTTTTGCTGCACGCCTTGCGTAATACTCTCGCCCGGCGGGTTTGCGCTCGTCCGGCGATGGATTCAGACCCCGTCCGTCGCCAAGGTCCGGAGCGCGACAAAGCGGAGGGGGAGGTCGTCCTCGGAGCTTCCCCTCCGGCCCGCCCGTGCCCGGGACGGGCACGGGCGGGCCGTTCGGGATGAGACGGCCGGGGCAGAGCCCGCACGGCCTCTGTGTCGGCGTCGCAAGCGACGCCTTGGCGGCCCGCCCGCGCCCTGGCCGGCCGCCGGTCTCGCGGCTAGAGGAGCAGCTCGAGCTCGAGCTCGTCCCTGATCGGGATGCCGTTCGCCGCCCGCTCCGGGATCGTCGGCTTCAAGTACGTGCGCGCTTCCGTGACGGCGTCTCGGCGGAAGGCGGCAAGCTCCATTCCCCAGCGCTGGTAGACGGCAAGGGCGCGTACGTTGTCGTTGGTCGTGACGAGCCAGATCCGGCGGCAACCGGCGGCCGCCGCCGCCTCACGGACGGCGTCCAGAAGCGCGCGCCCGACGCCGAGGCCCTCGCGCAGGCTGGCGATCGTGACGATCTCGCACTCGACGCCGCGGACGGCGTAGGTGACGAGCCCGGCTCGCTCGCCCTCCACGAGCGCCACGAAAGCCGGCAGGAGCGTCGGGTCGACGAGCTCGCCCCGCCGGGCCACGAGCGCCTCGCCCCAGCTGTCGCGCTGGACGTCGAGCGACCAGCTGCGGTCGCCGTCCTCCAGGGGCCGAACCTCGATCATCACCGGATCCTGGCATCCGCGGACCGGGGAGGAAGGCCCCGGTAGACTCGAACAACAAGCAACGGGGAGGGTTTCAAGTGGCTATTCGGATTGGCATCAACGGGTTCGGGCGGATCGGGCGCAACTTCTTCCGGGCGCACCTGCAGCGCGGAGGGGACTTCGAGGTCGTCGCCGCGAACGACCTCGGCGACGCCGAGACGATGGCGCACCTGCTGAAGTACGACTCCGTCCTCGGCCCTCTGGGCCAGGACGTCACCGCGCGGGACGGCGCGATCGGAGTCGGCGGCCAGGAGCTCAAGATCCTCGCCGAGCGCGACCCGGGCGACCTCCCGTGGGCAGACCTCGGCGTGGACGTCGTGATCGAGTCGACCGGGCTCTTCACGAGCCGCGACGCCGCCGCGAAGCACCTCGACGCGGGAGCGAAGAAGGTGATCATCTCGGCCCCCGCCAAGGGCCCCGATGTCACGCTCGTGCTCGGCGTGAACGACGACGACTACGACCCCGAGGCGCACGACGTGATCTCGAACGCCTCCTGCACGACCAACTGCGTGGCGCCGCTGGCGAAGGTCCTGCACGACGAGCTGACGATCGAGCAGGGCTTCATGACGACGATCCACGCGTACACCAACGACCAGCGGATCCTCGACCTCCCGCACAAGGACCTGCGGCGGGCGCGGGCGGCCGCGATCAACCTCATCCCGACGTCGACCGGCGCCGCCCGAGCGATCGGGCTCGTGATGCCGGACCTGCAGGGCAAGCTCGACGGGATGTCCATGCGCGCGCCGGTGCCGACGGGGTCGATCGTCGACCTCGTGTGCCGCGTCGGCCGCGAGACGACGACGGACGAGGTCAACGAGCTCTTCCGCTCGAAGGCCGACAGCGGGCCGTTCGAGGGGATCCTGCGCTACTCGGACGAGCCGCTCGTGTCGACCGACATCCAGCACTCGTCGTACTCGTCGATCTTCGACAGCGACCTGACGATGGCGAACGGGAACATGGTCAAGGTCTTCGGCTGGTACGACAACGAGTGGGGCTACTCGTGCCGGCTGGTCGACCTGGTCGCGAAGGTCGGGGCGACGCTGCCGGCGACGGTCAGCGCCTAGTTGCCCAGGTCGGTTCGCGAAGCCGACGTCGGCGGCAGGCGTGTGCTGGTGCGCGCCGACCTGAACGTGCCGCTCGAGGGCGGGCGCGTCGCCGACGACACCCGCATCCGGGCCTCGCTGCCGACCCTGCGCCACCTGCTCGAGCGCGACGCGGCCGCGGTGCGGGTGTGCTCGCACCTCGGGCGCCCGAAGGGGCCGGACCCGGCGTTCTCGATGGAGCCGGTGCGGGCGCGGCTGCGCGAGCTGCTGGGCGACGAGCGCGTCGAGGTGCTCGAGAACACCCGCTTCGACCCCGGCGAGACGAAGAACGACCCCGACTTCGCGCGCCGCCTGGCCGAGGGCTGCGACCTGTTCGTCCAGGACGCGTTCGGCTCCGTGCATCGCGCGCACGCCTCGACCGTCGGCGTCGCGCGGCTGCTGCCCGCCTACGCGGGCCTGCTCCTGGAGCGCGAGCTGACCGAGCTCGGGAAGCTGCTAGGCGAAGTGGAGCGGCCGTTCGTCCTCATCTCCGGCGGCGCGAAGGTCGAGGACAAGCTCGGCGTCCTGCGCAACCTCGGCGGCAAGGCCGACACCGTCCTCGTCGGGGGCAAGATGGCCGAGGAGCTGCGCGAGGGGTCGCCGCTGGGCTTCCCGGTCGAGCTGCCCACGGACGTCGTCGCCGCCTCGGCGTTCGAGGAGGGCGCGGAGACCCGCGTCGTCCCCTACGACGCGCTGCCCGACGGCTGGCTCGGGCTCGACATCGGCCCCGGGACCCGGGAGCGCTTCGCGGCCGCGATCGAGGGCGCGCGGACGATCTTCTGGAACGGCCCGATGGGCGTCTTCGAGTGGCCCGCCTTCGCGGACGGGACGAGGGCGGTCGCCCAGGCGGTGGCCGGCTCCGGCGCCTTCTCCGTCGTCGGCGGCGCAGACTCGATCCGGGCCCTGAACGAGCTCGGTCTGCTCGACCGCGTCTCCTGGGCCTCGACCGGCGGCGGCGCCGCGCTCGAGCTGCTCGAGGGCAAGGAGCTCCCCGGGGTGGCGGTGATTCCGGACCCGTGAGCCTGATCGCCGGCAACTGGAAGATGTTCAAGGGGCCGCGTGAGACGCGGGAGTTCTGCGCGGCCTTTCGCGCGCCCGAGGGCGTCGAGGCGGTGCTCTGCCCGCCGTTCGTGTCGCTGGCCGCGGCGCTCGAGAGCGGCTGCACGGTCTTCGCGCAGAACGTCCACTGGGCCGTGGAGGGCGCGTACACCGGCGAGGTCTCTGCGGCGATGCTCCGCGAGCTCGGCGTGACGGGCGCGATCGTTGGCCACTCCGAGCGGCGGCAGTACTTCGGCGAGACGGACGAGAGCGTCGCACGGCGCACGGTGGCGGCGCTCGAGGCCGGCCTGCGGGTGATCGCGTGCGTCGGCGAGTCGCTCGAGGAGCGCGAGTCCGGCCAGACCGAGCTCGTCCTGCGCGTGCAGGTCGAGGCCGTGACGGACGCGGTCGGCGCCCACGAGCGGCTGGTGATCGCCTACGAGCCGGTCTGGGCGATCGGCACCGGGCAGACCGCGACGCCCGGGCAGGCGCGCGAGGCGCACGCGTTCATCAGGGGCCTGCTCGAGGTGCCGGTGCTCTA
>DATIFC010000066.1:0-7282 GCA_035455445.1 Gaiellaceae bacterium
TGACCTTGCGGCTGTCGTACAGAAACGCCTGCCGCTCGCGGTTGCCCGAGGCGTCCGAGAAGAGCAGGTCGTAGCGCGCCGGCAGGTGGTCGTGGATGGCTTCGATCCCGCGCAGGTCGTCGTTCACCTCCTGCACGGCGACGAGGTCGAGCCAGCTCACCACCTCGGCGATCAGCGCGTAGTCGTCGTCGAGCCGGTCCTGCACGCCGAGGTTGGCCACGTTCCACGTGCCGACGAGCAGCCTGTCCCTCGCCTTCGCCGGGATCTGGCGGCCCGGCTTCTCCTTGCGGTAGGCGCGCAGGGCGGCGAGCTCGTGCTCGCGGTCGTACGAGTAGTCGAAGCGCGGCTTCGGAAAGGGCGGCACCCGACAAGGATCGCACCGACGCGGCGGCGCGCCTAGTGGCCGATCTCGGTGCGGACGAGGTAGTCCTCGACCGCGAGCAGGAAGTTCGGGTCGTTGGCGATCTCGGCGAGCGTGCCCTTCGTCAGGTCGTCGAGATCGGCGTCATGCGCGAGCTCGACGAGGAACGGCCCCAGCTTGCCGGCCTGTGAAAGCGCAGACATGCGCAGGACGAGGTCGCGGGTGACGTCGTCCTGGTTGATCGCCTCGAAGGACTCGAGGTTGTCGCGAAGCGTGCGCAGCATTCACAGGGTCAACGGCCCGGCGCGCTGCGCGGTTACGGCCTACGCGACGCGCTCCAGCGCCTCGACGAGCTCGGCGAGCTCGGTCTCGTCCATGAACGCGATCTCCAGCCGGCCGGCGGTGACCCGCGCCGGGAAGCCGGTCACGCGCTCGGCCGCCTTGCGCGCACGGTCGGCGAGCGCCGGGTCGACCTTCGGCACCTTGCGCGGCTTCGTCCTCGCGCCGGCCCAGCGAGCAGCGCGCTCGGCGGCGCGAACCGACATCCCGCGCCGCACGATCTGCCGCGCCAGGCGCCGGCGGCCCTCGTGGTCGGGCACCGCCAGCACCGCACGGGCGTGGCCCTCGGTCAGGTCGCCGCGCTCGACCAGGCCGAGCACGTCGTCGGGCAGCTCGAGCAGGCGGAGCCGGTTCGAGACGGTCGGCTTCGCCTTGCCGACCCGCTCGGCCAGGTCGCCGAGCGAGAGCTCGAACTCGTCCAGCAGCAGCGCGTACGCACGCGCCTCCTCGACCGCGGAGAGCTCCTCGCGGGCCACGTTCTCCACGAGGCCGAGCAAGAGGGTCTCGCGGTCGTCGGCGTCGCGCACGAGTGCCGGCACCGTCGGGATCCCCGCCTCGCGGGCCGCGCGCCACCGCCGCTCGCCGGCGATCAGCTCGAAGCCGCCCGCCTTACGGGGCCGCACGACGACGGGCTGCACGAGGCCCTGGGCGCGAATCGAGTCGGCGAGCGCCGAGGTCGACTCGTGGTCGAAGCGCTTCCGCGGCTGGCGCGGGTTGGCGTGGATCGTCTCGACCGGCAGGTGAGCGAGCTCCGACTCGCCGGGCCCCCCGACCAGCAGCTCGAAGCCGCGGCCGAGGCCGCGCCGCTTCTCAGGAGCGGCCGACAAGCTCCATCGCCACCTTCCAGTACGCGTCGGCGCCGGCGGAGGCGCGGTCGTAGGCCGTCACGGGCAGACCGTGGCTCGGCGCCGCCGCGACGCGCCCCGAGCGCGGCACCGAGGTGCGGACGACGAGCTCGCCGAAGTGCCGCCGCACTTCGGCGGCGACGTCGGCCGCGAGCCGGGTGCGCCGGTCGACCATCGTCAACAGGACGCCGCCGAGCGCAAGCCTGGGATTCAGACGCGAGCGCACCAGCTCGACCGAGCCCACGAGCTGCGCGAGCCCCTCGAGCGCGTAGTACTCGGCCTGCACCGGCACGAGCACGCGATCCGCCGCGGCGAGGGCATTCACCGTCAGCGGGCCGAGCGAGGGCGGGCAGTCCACGAAGACGAAGGCGTAGTCGGAGGCGGCCCCGGCCAGCGCCTCGGCGAGGTAGCGCTCGCCGTCGCCGCGCCGCGCCAGCTCGACGGCCGCGCCGGCCAGCTCCGCCTTCGCGGGAACGAGGTCGAGCCGCGCGAACCGCGTCGGCCTCGCGAGCTTCGGCAGCGGGATGCCGTCGAGGAGGTCGAGCGAGGAGGTGCCGTCCGAGGCGTCGCTTGCGATGCCTCCTTGAAGGTCGTAGCGGCTTTGCCGGTGCGACCGTTCCACCCGCTCGCCGAGGCCCGAGGTCGCGTTGGCCTGCGGGTCGAGGTCGACGACGAGCGTCCGCTCGCCAGCCTCCGCGAGGCAGGCGGCGAGGTTGATCGCGGTCGTCGTCTTGCCGACGCCGCCCTTCTGGTTCGCAAGCGCGTACACCCGGCCGGGCATGCGCCCACGCTAGCTACGCCAGCGGACGTCTTCTGGCCACACCGGGGCGTCGGGGAAAACCCGCTGGAGTGGGCCCGAGCTTGCGCAGGACGAGGAGCCCCGGCGGCGACTCCGCGAGCTCGGCCGTGAGCCGCTGCGCGACCAGCGCGACTCGTTCCGCCTGCGCGGTCGGACCCACGTAGAGGATCGCAGCGCCCCCCGGTGCGACGAGCGGTAGGCACCACTCCGCGGCTACCGGGGGCGGCGCCAGCGCCTTCGCGACGGCGACTCCCCACACGTCCACCGGTTGGTCCTCGGCGCGGCCGCAGACCACACGCGCGTTCGGCAGCTCGCGCGCCCAGCGCTCGAGGAAGTCGCACTTGCGCCGCGTCGCCTCGAGCAGCGTCACCTCGCGCTCCGGCAGCGCCCAGGCGAGCGGGATCCCCGGGGCGCCGCCGCCCGAGCCGACGTCCACGATCGGCCCCTCGAACCGCCGCACCACCTCGAGCGCGGCGAGGCTCTCCTCGACGTGCACGCGCCTGGCCTCGTCGCCGGAGACGGACGTCAGCCCGGGTGTCGCGACGAGGTCGGCGAGCCAGCGCTCGATCACACGGGGTCGATCACGACGAAGCGGTTGGGCTCGGTGCCCTCGCTGCGCGTGACCACGCCCTCGACGTCCTTCAGGCAGAGGTGGACGACCTTGCGCTCGACCGCCGTCATCGGGTCGAGCTCGACCGAGCGCGCGGTGGAGATCGCCCGCTCGGCGCTGCGCCTCGCCAGCGCCTCGAGCGTGGCCTCGCGGCGCGCGCGGTACCCGGCCGCGTCCACGACCACCGCCTTGCGCTCGTCGCCCCGGCCTCGCCAGACGACCGCGTTCGCCAGGTACTGGATCGCGTCGATCGTCTGCCCGTGCTTGCCGATCACGAGGCCGAGCTCGCGCCCGACGATGGTCGCGGTCAGCGTCTCGTCGCCCTCCTCGATCTCGATCCGCGCCTGCGCCCCGATCGCCGCGAGGATCCGCTCGACGACCTCGCGCACCTCGGCGGCCTGCTCACTCTCGTCGACGGGCTCGCTCGCCGGAGGCTCGGCGACGACGGCCCCGGTCTCCACGGACGCGACCACGCGCGCCGGCGCGTAGCCGACCCCGAGCAGCCCGCGCTCGCCTTCGGAGACCACCTGGAAGCGGACCTCGGCCTTGTCGATCCCCGGCTGGAGCTTCTCGAGCTCACGCAGCGCCGCCCACTTGGCCTCGCCGACGGTCTCGCCGGTCGCCTCGACCTGGACGCTCTCGGTCACCGCCGCGCCTTCTTCTTCTTGCGCTTGACCCGGCGCGGCTGGGAAGGCGTCGCGGGGGCCGGGGCCGCCTCGGGGGCCTCCTCCGGGCTCGCGGCGGTCGCGACCTCCTTCGGCGGCGTCCGGGAGGAGCGGCGCTCCGGCGGTTGCGGCCGCGGCATCAGGCGGCGCGTGATCAGGCCCTGGCCGACGGTCCAGAGGTTCGTCGTCATCCAGTAGAGGACGAGGCCCACCTTGAAGTTGATGATGAAGGGGATGAAGGCGATCGGCAGGACCAGCAGCATGATCCGCTGCGCCCGGTCCGCGGTCGCGCTCATGAAGTAGCTCGAGGCGAGCTGGCTGACCGCGTAGACCGCGATCAGCAGCGGGCCCCAGCCGACGGACGCCTTGTCGGTGATGTTGACCAGGCCGAGCCACATCAGGTTGTCCCCCGGCAGGTGCGGGAAGTGCTTCAGCACGAGGTAGAGCGAGATGAAGACCGGGAACTGCGCCAGCAGGGGGAGGCACGAGGAGGCCGGGTTGATGTTGTTCTCGCGGTAGAACTTCATCAGCTCTTCCTGCTGCCGCTTCTTGTCGGCCTTGTACTTCTTCTGGATCTCCTTCATCTGCGGCGCGTGCCGCTGGAGGTTCTGCATCGAGTGGATCTGGCGGACGGTCAGCGGGACGAGCAGAAGCCGCACGATCACCGTCAGCGCGACGATCGACCACGACCAGGTGAGACCGACGGTCCCGTGGGGGCCGAGCCACTTGAGGACGTCACGGAGGAGGTTCTCCAGCGGCGTGAGGATGTGCGCGAGGATCACCGGAAGAGCCTCTGGTCGTGCGCGTAGTCGACGCCGCCGCGGCTCCATGGATTGCAGCGCAGCAGCCGCCAGCCGGCGAGGATCGAGCCCCGCACGAGCCCGTACTGCCGCAGCGCGTCGAGCGCGTACTGCGAGCAGGTCGGGTGGTACTTGCAGGTCCCGGGCCGCGTGAAGAGGCCGAACGTCCAGCGCCAGGCGTAGACGAGGCCGAGGCCGAGATAGGTCGGCGCACGCATCGCGACCCTCACGCAGCTGCCTTCCCGAGGATCTCGTCCACGCGCTCGCCGAGCCAGTCGAAGCCGCGCGCGTCGACCGCCTCCGCGAGTCCCGGGCGGACGACGAGCACGTAATCCTGGTCCTGCGGAAGCGTCTCCAGGCGCGCGCGGAAGAGCTCGCGCAGCCGGCGCTTCATCTTGTTGCGGACGACCGCCGGACCGACGGACTTGGGCACGGCCAGCCCGAGCCTCGCCCCCGCGTCGCCCGGCGGCTCATCATCACGCGCGAACCAGTAGAGGACGAGGTAGCGCGTCGAGACGGAGCGGCCGTGCCGGTAGACCGCGTCGAAGTCGCGCGAGCGCGAGAGACGGTGGCGGCGTTGCACGCGCGCGTCCAGCGAGCTCAGGCCGAGAGGCGCTTGCGGCCCCGGGCGCGGCGGCGCTTCAGGATCGCGCGGCCGGCGCGCGTGGACATCCGCGCGCGGAAGCCGTGCCGGCGCTTCCGCCTGCGCACGTTGGGCTGGTAGGTCCGTTTCACAGTCGATCGAGGGAAGAAGAACCGCCCGTGTATCGGGCGGCGCGAAGCCAGTATAGACGAGGCGGGAGGGGTGGTTCTCCACAGACCTGGAGACGCACAAGCGGCGGGCGATTCGTGGGGTGAGCGCCGCTCGGACCGGTGCAAGCGTCGCCTCGCCCGGCAGCATCGTCCACAGCTGTGGACGCCGGTGTGGAGTGGTTGCTTTTACCTGCAAATTGCGACCTTTTTCTCCACGCGACACGGCCCAGCGGGCGCGTTGTAGGAGCATCGGCACACTGCTATGCTCGGCCCTCGCCCGTATGCGATCAAGGAGTCCGGCCGGCGGCGTGGAGCCCTCAATCGAGCTGACTGCGGAAGGCCTGTGGAGCGAGGTGTCTAGTCGGCTCAGAGGCGCCCTCAACGAGACCACCTATCGCACGTGGTTCGACCACGTCGAGGGTCTCGAGCTGAACGACGACGAGTTCGTCCTGGCCGTCCCCAACGACTTCACGCGCGACTGGATCGAGGGCCACTTCATCGGCCTGATCAGCGCTGCGGTCGGCGACGCGACCGGTCACGAGCGGCGGATCCAGCTCGAGGTCGCCGAGGGCGAGGGCGAGCCGACCGAGGCGGTCGAGGTGCACCGGCGCGAGCCGCTCGCCGCGGGCCTCAACCCCAAGTACACCTTCGACTCCTTCGTGATCGGCTCCTCGAACCGCTTCGCCCACGCGGCCGCGCTGGCGGTCGCCGAAGCGCCGGCCCAGGCGTACAACCCGCTCTTCATCTACGGCGGCACCGGGCTCGGCAAGACCCACCTCCTACAGGCGGTCGCGCAGTACGTCAGCGAGCACCAGGACGAGCTCTCGGTGCGCTACGTGACGAGCGAGACCTTCATGAACGACTTCATCAACGCGCTGCGGGACAAACGGATCGAGGGCTTCAAGCAGCGCTACCGGGCCTACGACCTGCTCCTGATCGACGACATCCAGTTCTTCGAGCACAAGGAGCGGATCCAGGAGGAGTTCTTCCACACCTTCAACTCGATCTACGAGGCCGGCGGCCAGATCGTGATCTCCTCCGACCGCCCGCCGCGGGAGATCTCCACGCTCGAGGAGCGGCTGCGCTCGCGGTTCGAGTGGGGGCTGATCACCGACATCCAGCCGCCCGACCTCGAGACCCGCATCGCGATCCTGCGCAAGAAGGTGATGGCCGACCGGATCCACGTGCCCGATCCGAAGGTGCTCGAGTTCATCGCCGGCCGCATCTCCTCGAACATCCGCGAGCTCGAGGGCGCGCTCACGCGCGTCGTCGCGTTCTCCTCGCTCACCGGGAGGCCCATGACCGAGGAGCTCGCGCAGGACGTGCTCAAGGACGTCTTTCCACAGGGCGAGGTCCAGCAGGTCTCGATCGAGCGGATCCAGCAGCTCGTCTCCGACCGTTTCGGCCTCTCCCTGGATGAGCTCTGCGGCGACAAGCGCTCGCAGAACATCGTGTACCCGCGGCAGGTCGCGATGTACCTCTCGCGCGAGCTGACCGATTCCTCGCTGCCCAAGATCGGGAAGCAGTTCGGCGGCCGCGACCACACAACCGTCATCCACGCGACCTCCAAGATCGCACGCATGATCCGCGAGGACCGGGATGTGTACAACCTCGTGCAAGAGTTGACCGCACGCGTCAAGCAGGCCCGGTGAATCTGTGGACGTCTCGGCGCGCGGCCTGGGCCCCTGTAGACAAGGCCGGTTCGTCCCCAGGTTGCACCCACAGCGCAACCCCGCTCCGGGAGCGAGAACGGAGCGTCGTCCCCGTGCTCCACACTCCCTATGACTACGACAAAGGAATTTCATAAATGATGGAAGCAGAAGCTGTGGTCGCACAGGGCACTCTCAAGGTCACCTGCCCGCGGGACGAGCTGGCACGCGCCCTCGGCGTCGTCTCGCGCGGCGTCTCGACGCGCACCACCGTCCAGATCCTCGCCGGCATCCTGCTGCAGGGCTCCGAGGGGCGGCTCGACCTCGCCGCGACCGACATGGAGCTCTCGCTGCGCACTTCGCTGGAGGCGCAGGTGGAGACCGGCGGGTCGGTGGTCGTCCCCGGACGGCTGCTGCTGGAGCTGGCGCGGCTGCTGCCCGACGCCGAGGTCTCGATCGAG